>NZ_AP018689.1:2182810-2494640 GCF_002157735.2 Vibrio aphrogenes | reverse complement strand
ATGTTTTATCACGAAAACTTTGACGTCATCGTCGTTGGTGGTGGTCATGCAGGAACGGAAGCTGCTCTTGCGTCTGCTCGTACAGGCCAAAAAACACTACTGCTCACTCATAATATTGATACATTAGGACAAATGTCTTGTAACCCAGCCATTGGTGGGATTGGTAAAGGACATTTAGTCAAAGAAGTGGATGCTCTTGGTGGATTAATGGCCCAGGCTATTGATAAAGCAGGGATTCAATTTAGAACATTAAACGCATCAAAAGGCCCAGCGGTACGTGCTACCCGTGCTCAAGCGGATCGATTGTTATACAAACATGCGGTAAGAACCACTTTAGAAAATCAACCTAACTTGACTCTTTTTCAGCAAGCAGTGGACGATTTGATCGTTGAACACGATCAAGTGACCGGTGTGGTCACCCAAATGGGGCTCAAATTCAAAGCCAAAGCAGTTGTACTGACTGTTGGTACTTTCCTTGGTGGTAAGATTCATATTGGTCTAGAAAACTTCTCAGGTGGCCGTGCAGGCGATCCACCGTCTATCGCTCTTGCGGATCGTTTACGTGCATTACCATTCCGTGTCGATCGTCTAAAAACAGGGACACCACCACGAATTGATGCGCGCACAGTCGATTTAGCCAGTTTAGAAAAACAATATGGTGACAACCCAACCCCTGTTTTTTCTTTTATGGGTAAAGCCAGCGATCATCCGGCTCAAATTCCATGTTTCATTACTCATACCAATGAAAAAACACATGATGTGATCCGTAATAACTTAGATCGTAGCCCTATGTATTCTGGTGTGATCGAAGGTATTGGACCTCGTTATTGCCCTTCAATTGAAGATAAAGTGATGCGCTTTGCCGATAAAAATAGCCATCAGATCTTTATTGAACCAGAAGGTCTAACCACGACAGAATTATATCCAAATGGGATTTCAACCAGCTTACCATTTGACGTACAAGTTAAAATCGTTCAATCGATGAAAGGCTTTGAAAATGCGCAAATCATGCGCCCAGGTTACGCCATTGAGTATGATTTCTTTGACCCTCGCGATCTTAAGCAAAGTTATGAAACCAAATTCATCTCTGGTTTGTTCTTCGCCGGTCAAATAAATGGCACCACAGGTTATGAAGAAGCGGCAGCACAAGGTTTAATGGCCGGTCTTAACGCTTCGTTATTTACTCAAGGTAAAGAATCTTGGAGCCCACGTCGTGATGAGGCTTACATGGGGGTATTGATTGATGATTTATCCACCATAGGTACTAAAGAACCTTATCGCATGTTTACTTCTCGTGCCGAATATCGTTTGTTATTACGTGAAGATAATGCCGACTTACGTTTAACTGAAAAAGGACGTGAACTAGGTTTAATCGATGATGCTCGTTGGGCTCGTTTCAATCAAAAAGTTGAAAATATGGAGCTTGAACGTCAACGTTTAAAAGAAACTTGGGTTAATCCAAAATCGACAAATGTTGATGAATTAAATCAATTATTGAAGACGCCAATTGCTCGTGAAGCTAATGGTGAAGATCTTCTGCGTCGTCCAGAAATGACGTATGACAAGTTGATCTCTTTACAACAGTTTGCTTCAAATATCGATGATCCTGAAGCCACTGAGCAAGTTGAGATCCAAGTGAAATACGAAGGCTACATTCAACGTCAAAAAGAAGAAATTGAAAAATCACTTCGTCATGAAAATACCAAGTTGCCAATGGATTTAGATTATACCCAAGTGAAAGGTTTATCTAATGAAGTGGTACTTAAACTGAATAATGCTAAACCGGAAACCATAGGAATTGCTTCTCGTATTTCGGGTATTACACCGGCGGCTATCTCAATTTTACTTGTCCATTTGAAGAAATATGGCCAATTGAAGAAGGGAGATGCTGCGTGAATCCCACTTTAATCAATTCAGCATTGAGAGAAAAACTGGATGCTTTATTATCCCAAACCACACTAGAGGTTTCTGAACTACAAAGAAATCAATTAGTTGGTTATGTGGTGTTATTAGATAAATGGAATAAAGCCTATAATCTAACATCAGTTCGTAATCCAATGGATATGTTGATTAAACATATTATGGACAGTATTGTTGTTAGCCCATATCTTAATGGTGAACGTTTTATTGATGTTGGTACGGGCCCTGGTTTACCGGGGATTCCATTAGCGATTTTAAATCCAGATTATCATTTCACATTACTCGATAGTTTAGGTAAGCGTATTCGCTTTATTAAACAAGTCCTACACGAGCTTGGTATTGAGAATGTTGAGCCAATGCAAAGCCGTGTTGAAGAGTATCAACCGGAAGTGGGATATGATGGGGTGATCAGCCGTGCTTTTGCTTCTATGTTAGATATGGTTGAATGGTGCCATCATTTGCCAAAAACGGAAAATGGGGTTTTTCTTGCTCTGAAGGGACAATTACCGGAAGATGAGATAGCTTTATTGCCTGATACTTTAACGGTATCGGATATTCATGTTTTGCAAGTACCTGAATTAGAAGGTGATCGTCACTTAATCGTTTTGGGAAAAAAAGGATTATAACGGGGTTATCGTGGGGAAAATCATTTCAATTGCTAACCAAAAAGGCGGAGTAGGGAAAACGACCACGTGCGTTAACCTTGCAGCGTCTATGGCCGCAACCAAAAGAAACGTCTTAGTTATTGATCTTGATCCTCAAGGCAATGCCACGATGGCGAGTGGGGTCGATAAATATGACCTCGATTACACGGCTTACGATTTATTGGTTGAACAAACACCTTTCGATGAGGTGGTTTGTCGCAATACACCGGCAGACTATGATTTAATTGCTGCCAATGGTGATGTGACGGCCGCTGAAATCAAGCTCATGGAAGTGTTTGCCCGTGAATTACGTCTCAAAAATGCCTTAGCTCCAGTTTGCGAGCACTATGATTATATTTTTATCGATTGCCCTCCTTCATTAAACCTATTAACCATTAATGCCATGGCGGCTTCTCATTCGGTCTTAGTGCCAATGCAATGTGAATACTTTGCGTTAGAAGGCTTAACGGCTTTAATGGATACCATCAGTAAATTAGCTGCCGTCGTTAATCATGATTTAAAAATCGAAGGTATTTTACGTACCATGTTTGATCCTCGAAATCGTTTATCTAATGATGTTTCTGAACAATTGAAGAAGCATTTCGGGGATAAAATGTATCGAACAGTGATTCCTCGTAACGTCCGACTTGCCGAGGCACCGAGTCATGGTAAGCCTGCCATGTATTACGATAAATATTCAGCAGGTTCAAAAGCTTATCTTGCTTTGGCAGGTGAGATGTTACGTCGAGAGGAAGCTCAAGCGGCGATAGCTTAATGTGATTAATATTATTATATAAAAAGAAAGAAAGGATAATCCTAAGATGTCTAAACGCGGTTTAGGTAAAGGTCTTGATGCCCTACTTTCGACCAGTTCATTGGCGAGAGAAAAACAACAAAAAGTGGCACAAAGCCAAGCTTTATCTTCAGAAGGCCAGCTGGCTGACATTTCCATTTCTCAACTCTCTCCTGGTAAATATCAACCAAGAAAAGATATTCAACCTGAAGCTCTCGAAGAACTCTCTGCCTCCATTCGCACTCAAGGCATTATTCAACCTGTTGTTGTCCGTAAAATTAACGATTCTCAGTATGAAATTATTGCGGGCGAACGTCGCTGGCGTGCCGCTAAATTGGCAGGGTTAACTCAAATTCCTTGCGTAATTAAGAATGTTCAAGACCGTGCTGCAATTGCGATGGCTCTTATTGAAAATATTCAACGTGAAAATTTGAATGCGATTGAAGAAGCTCAAGCTTTAGAAAGGTTGCAAAAAGAGTTTGAATTAACTCATCAGCAAGTAGCAGATGCGATCGGTAAGTCGCGTACTGCGGTCACAAATTTGCTACGTCTTAATACGCTTGATGACGAAGTAAAGCATTGCGTTATATCAAAAAAGTTAGAAATGGGGCATGCTAGAGCACTGCTTTCTCTCGATTTTGCTGATCAAAGTAATGTTGCAAAAATTGTGGTTGCTAAGAAATTAACCGTTAGACAAACTGAAGCTTTAGTGAAAAAACATTTAGAACCCAAAGAACCTAAGGTTATTGCAGAAGATATTCCTGCTAAAGGGTTGTCTGACAAATTATCTGAGCAATTCGGGACAAAAGTTGTTATTAAGCGTAATGCTAAAGGTAAAGGCAAAATTACCATTGATTTTGAGGATATAGAGCATTTATATGCTCTCTTTAACACAAACTTGGATAGAAATTAACTCTGTTATTAGAATATCGCTAAACAATTAACAGAATGTAAAAATAATCATTTTGCACCTTGCTATCTTCTGTCATACAGGCAAAGTAAGGTGTAGTATGTTCTGCGCATACAACTGAGCCAAAAATAAATGTAATTGGGTGTAAATAGAATGTATTTTTTAGTTTTAACTCAGTTTATTGTGGTTGGCGCTTTGAGCTTAATCAGTCTGTATGTTCAGGGAGAGATGGCAGCGAAATCTGCCATTTATGGGGGGCTGGTGTACTGCATCCCGTATATCGTAACGCGTTTGTATTTAGACAAGCCTGGAGCGGATACGGCAGCAAAAGTTATGGCGAAAGCCTATGTAAGCTTAGCGTATAAGTTTGTGATTACCGGCGCTCTATTTGTGTATTGTTTTAAATACACGGAAGTGCACCTTATCACCTTCTTCAGCGGCTATATATTGGCCTTTGTTGTGCAATGCATTATGTCAGTTGGTTTTATCAAACGTAATTAGACAGGATATCTAATGGCTGGTTCAGGTGAATTAACTCCTCAGGAGTACATCTCACACCATCTACATAACCTTCAAGCAGGTAGCGGATTCTGGACGTTTAATATTGATTCATTGATCGTATCGTTCTTGTTGGGCGGTTTGATGCTGTGGGTCTTTTATCGCGTTGGTCAAAAAGCCACTAGCGGCGTACCAGGTAAGCTTCAATGCTTTGTAGAAATGGTCGTTGAGTTTGTTGATGCCTCAGTAAAAGATATTTTCCATGGAAAGAATGCATTAGTGGCTCCATTAGCG
Organism: Vibrio aphrogenes; assembly: GCF_002157735.2. Classification (NCBI taxonomy): domain Bacteria; kingdom Pseudomonadati; phylum Pseudomonadota; class Gammaproteobacteria; order Vibrionales; family Vibrionaceae; genus Vibrio; species Vibrio aphrogenes. The sequence continues at coordinate 2,489,581 of NZ_AP018689.1, read as the reverse complement.
TTAACCGTCTTCGGATGGATTTTCCTAATGAACCTAATGGATCTTATTCCGGTCGATTTTCTTCCTCATACTGCCACACTTCTTGGTATTCCTTATCTACGTGTCGTACCTACTGCTGATGTAAACATTACGATGTCTATGTCATTAGGGGTATTTATTTTGATTCTGTATTACAGCATTAAGATAAAAGGCATTAGTGGGTTTGCTAAAGAGCTGGGCTTACAACCTTTCAACCACTGGGCTTTCATTCCAATTAACCTAGTGCTCGAAGGTGTAACGTTATTGGCTAAGCCAGTCTCATTAGGACTGCGTTTATTCGGTAACATGTATGCAGGTGAGTTGATTTTCATTTTGATTGCAGGGCTTCTGCCTTGGTGGTCTCAATGGCTTCTTTCCGTGCCATGGGCGATTTTCCACATCTTAATAATCACCCTACAGGCATTTATCTTTATGATTTTGACGATAGTGTATTTATCTCAAGCATCAGAAGAACATTAATTAAAAATTTTTTACATAACATTCAGATAAAACTTGGAGTTATAAATGGAAAACTTAAACATGGATCTGCTGTACATCGCTGCGGCTATCATGATGGGTCTAGCAGCAATCGGTGCGGCTATCGGTATCGGTATGCTAGGTGGTAAATTCCTAGAAGGTGCAGCACGCCAACCTGATCTAATCCCTCTACTACGTACTCAGTTCTTCATCGTAATGGGCCTTGTGGATGCGATTCCTATGATCGCTGTTGGTCTAGGTCTATATGTGATGTTTGCGGTCGCCGGATAGAATTTTCCCCGGTATTTGTTTTTAAATTGCAAACAAAGGAGAGTATGCGGTGAATATGAACGCAACTCTGTTAGGTCAAGCGATAGCGTTTGTGCTATTCGTGTGGTTCTGCATGAAGTATGTATGGCCACCACTGATGGCAGCAATTGAAAACCGTCAGAAAAATATTGCTGATGGTTTAGCAGCCGCTGACCGCGCAGCTAAAGACTTGAGCCTGGCACAAGCTAATGCTTCTGATAAATTGAAAGAAGCCAAAAAAGCCGCTGCTGAGATCATCGATCAAGCGAATAAGCGTAAGAGTCAAATTTTAGAAGAAAGCCAAATTGAAGCTCAAGCTGAGCGTCAAAAGATCTTAGATCAAGGCCGAGCTGAACTTGAAACTGAACGTAATCGCGCTCGTGATGAGCTTCGTAAGCAAGTCGCTGTATTAGCGATCGCCGGTGCTGAGAAAATCCTGGAGCGTTCAATCGACGAAAACGCACACCAAGATATTCTCAACGAAATTACTGCAAAATTGTAACTAGAGGGGCAGCATATGTCTGATTTGACTACAATCGCACGCCCCTATGCTAAAGCAGCTTTTGAATTTGCGGTCGAGAAAGAAGCACTTGGACCATGGTCTGAAATGCTCGCTTTCGCTGCCGAAGTCGCAAAAAATGAAGATGTCACTAGCTTATTGAATAAGTCAGTTGCGGCTGACCAATTAGCCGATATCTTTGTTTCAATTTGCGCTGAGTTTGATGAACACGGTCAAAACTTTATTCGAGTTTTGGCAGAGAATGGCCGATTAAAAGCCCTTCCTGAAATCTGTGATGAATTTTTGATTCTAAAAAAAGAATCTGAAAATCAAATTGATGTTGTGGTTACTTCTGCAAAAGAACTAACCGAAGCACAATTAGCAGAAATCAGCAGCAAACTTGAGCAGCGTCTTGAACGTAAAGTAAAGCTGAATTGCAGTGTAGATGAGACTCTACTTAGTGGAGTTATTATTCGAGCCGGAGACTTAATAATCGACAACTCAACTCGCGGTCGTTTGAACCGTTTGAGTGACGCATTAATGTCTTAATGGGGATTGGAGCATGCAACTTAATTCCACAGAAATTAGCGATCTGATCAAGCAGCGTATTGAAAAATTTGACGTTGTTAGTGAAGCTCGCAATGAAGGTACTATCGTTTCAGTAAGCGATGGTATTATCCGCATCCACGGTCTAGCTGACGTGATGCAGGGTGAAATGATTGAACTACCTGGTGGTCGTTTTGCTCTCGCACTTAACCTTGAGCGTGACTCGGTTGGTGCGGTAGTAATGGGACCTTACTCAGACCTTCAAGAAGGGATGAAAGTAACAGGTACAGGTCGTATTCTTGAAGTACCTGTTGGTCCAGAGATGTTAGGCCGTGTGGTTAACACACTAGGTCAACCTATCGATGGTAAAGGCCCTATTGAAGCAAAATTGACTTCTCCTGTAGAAGTGATTGCACCAGGGGTTATCGATCGTAAGTCAGTAGATCAGCCTGTTCAAACAGGTTATAAGTCTGTTGACTCAATGATCCCAATCGGTCGTGGTCAACGTGAACTTATCATCGGTGACCGTCAGACTGGTAAAACCGCGATGGCTATTGATGCCATTATCAACCAAAGAGATTCGGGTATTTACTCTATCTATGTTGCGATTGGCCAAAAAGCCTCAACAATCGCTAACGTAGTGCGTAAATTAGAAGAGCATGGTGCACTTGCTAACACTATCGTGGTAGTCGCATCGGCGTCAGAATCTGCGGCACTGCAATACCTAGCACCATACTCTGGTTGTGCGATGGGTGAATATTTCCGTGACCGCGGTGAAGATGCACTGATTGTTTATGATGATCTATCAAAACAAGCGGTTGCTTACCGTCAAATTTCTCTACTTCTAAAACGTCCACCTGGCCGTGAAGCTTTCCCTGGTGATGTATTCTACCTTCACTCTCGTCTACTAGAGCGTGCAGCTCGTGTAAACGAAGATTACGTAGAACGTTTCACTAACGGTGAAGTGAAAGGTAAGACGGGTTCTTTGACAGCATTGCCTATCATTGAAACTCAAGCGGGTGACGTATCTGCATTCGTACCAACGAACGTAATCTCGATTACCGATGGTCAGATCTTCCTACAAACTGAGCTATTTAATGCTGGTGTTCGCCCTGCGGTTGACCCTGGTATTTCGGTATCTCGTGTAGGTGGTTCAGCGCAAACTAAGATCATTAAGAAACTGTCTGGTGGTATTCGTACTGCATTGGCACAGTATCGTGAACTTGCAGCATTTGCTCAGTTCTCATCTGATCTTGACGCCGCGACTAAGAAGCAGCTAAACCATGGTCAAAAAGTGACTGAATTAATGAAGCAGAAACAATATGCTCCATTATCTGTCTTTGACCAAGCACTTGTGATTTTCTCTGCTGAGCGTGGTTATCTTGACGATGTTGAGCTTAACAAGCTAGCGGATTTCGAGTCTGCACTACTGTCGTACGCTCATGGTCAATATGCTGATTTCGCAACTGAAATCAACAAAACGGGTGCTTATAACGATGACATCGAAGCGAAACTGAAAAAGTTAGTCGATGACTTCAAAGCAACCCAGACCTGGTAATTCGTAGGTGATGTTTTCGATGTTGATTTGTGGTGATAACAACCTAAATCGAGATGTCGCATCACCTATCGCGAATATCCATTAATGGGCTCTTCATAAACGGAGAAGAACGATGGCCGGCGCAAAAGAAATTCGTACCAAAATTGGTAGTGTGAAAAGCACACAAAAAATTACGAAAGCAATGGAAATGGTAGCAGCTTCTAAAATGCGTCGTTCGCAAGACGCAATGGAATCTTCTCGTCCATATGCACAAACAATGCGTAAAGTGATCGGTCACGTAGCCAACGCTAACCTTGAGTATAGACATCCTTATCTCGAGGAGCGTGAAGCTAAAAAAGTTGGTTATATCATTATTTCTACTGACCGTGGTCTGTGTGGTGGCTTAAACATTAACCTGTTTAAGAAAGCCGTTACTGACATGAAAGGTTGGTCTGATAAAGGTGCAGCAGTTGAAGTTGCTGTGATTGGCTCAAAAGCCACGGCCTTTTTCAAAAGTGCAGGCGCTAAAATCTCTGCTCAAATTTCAGGTTTAGGTGATGAACCTAGCCTTGAAGCTTTGATTGGTAGTGTTGGCGTAATGCTGAAGAAATATGATGAAGGTGAGTTAGATCGCCTTTACGTGGTATTCAATAAATTTGTGAATACCATGGTTCAAGAACCAAAGATCGATCAATTGCTACCTCTGCCTAAATCAGATAGCGATGACATGAAACGCACTCATTCTTGGGATTATATTTATGAACCCGAGCCAAAACCATTACTCGATACATTATTGAAGCGCTATGTTGAGTCTCAAGTGTATCAAGGTGTGGTGGAAAACCTTGCTTGTGAGCAAGCGGCGCGAATGGTTGCTATGAAAGCTGCAACAGATAATGCCAGCAACTTGATTGATGATTTACAACTTGTGTACAACAAAGCTCGTCAAACAGCGATTACACAAGAGTTGTCTGAAATCGTGTCAGGTGCGGCAGCAGTTTAGTCTTTTTATTAGACGCATGGTTATTAAATTTTAGTGCTTAGGTATTTAAATAGTTTAGAGGATTTAACGATGGCTACAGGTAAGATCGTACAGATCATCGGTGCGGTAGTCGACGTAGAGTTCCCACAGGAAAGTGTACCTCGTGTATACGATGCCCTGAATGTGACTGAAGCGAAAGAACGTCTTGTTCTTGAAGTTCAGCAACAGCTTGGCGGTGGCGTAGTTCGCGCAATCGTTATGGGTAGCTCTGATGGTTTACGTCGTGGTTTGGAAGTGATTAACACAGGCGCTCCAATCTCAGTACCAGTTGGAACACAAACGCTAGGTCGCATCATGAACGTATTAGGTGATGCTATCGATGAGCGTGGTGAAATTAACGCTGAAGAAAAATACGGTATCCACCGTGCAGCACCTAGCTATGAAGAGCAGTCTAACGTGACTGAGCTTTTAGAAACAGGTGTTAAAGTAATCGACTTGATTTGCCCATTTGCTAAAGGTGGTAAAATCGGTCTATTCGGTGGTGCGGGTGTAGGTAAGACCGTTAACATGATGGAACTTATCAACAACATCGCACTGCAGCACTCTGGTCTATCAGTATTTGCTGGTGTAGGTGAGCGTACTCGTGAAGGTAACGACTTCTACTTTGAAATGCAGGAAGCGGGTGTTGTAAACATCGAAGAGCCTGAAAAATCAAAAGTAGCAATGGTTTACGGTCAGATGAACGAGCCACCAGGTAACCGTCTGCGCGTAGCATTGACCGGTCTAACTATGGCGGAAAAATTCCGTGATGAAGGCCGTGATGTACTATTGTTTATCGATAACATTTACCGTTATACCCTTGCGGGAACAGAGGTATCGGCACTTCTAGGTCGTATGCCATCTGCGGTAGGTTATCAGCCAACACTTGCTGAAGAAATGGGTGTTCTACAAGAACGTATCACATCGACTAAACAAGGTTCTATCACCTCTGTTCAGGCGGTTTACGTACCTGCGGATGACTTAACTGACCCATCACCAGCAACGACGTTTGCTCACTTGGATGCAACGGTTGTACTTAACCGTAACATCGCTGCTATGGGTCTATACCCTGCAATCGACCCATTGGATTCATCATCTCGTATGCTTGATCCTCTTGTGGTTGGTCAAGAGCACTATGATGTAGCACAAGGTGTTCAAACCACTCTACAACGTTATAAAGAGCTAAAAGACATCATCGCGATTCTAGGTATGGATGAGCTTTCTGAAGAAGATAAGCAAGTCGTATCTCGTGCTCGTAAGATTGAACGTTTCTTAACTCAGCCTTATCACGTAGCGGAAGTATTTACTGGCGACCCAGGTGTGTACGTTTCTCTAAAAGAAACACTACGCGGCTTTAAAGGTCTGATTGCTGGTGATTACGATGACATTCCAGAGCAAGCGTTCATGTACTGCGGTACGATTGACGATGCTGTTGAGAAAGCTAAGAAGCTGTAAGTTTCTTAACGATAAGGCTCATTAGGAGGCAACATGGCTATGACTTTTCACCTAGACATCGTAAGTGCAGAGAAAAAATTATTTTCTGGTACGGTCGAGTCATTCATGGTGACAGGTAGTGAAGGTGAATTAGGGATTTACCCTGGTCACACCCCACTTCTGACTGCTATTAAGCCTGGCATGGTGCGTCTAGTGAAACAACACGGCCACGAAGAAATTATTTATGTTTCTGGTGGTATGGTAGAAGTTCAGCCTGGTACAGCAACTGTACTGGCTGATACCGCTATCCGTGGTGAAGATTTAGATGCAGCTAAGGCTGAAGAAGCCAAACGCAAAGCTGAAGAGAATATTCATAATCAGCATGGCGATATCGACTTCGCACAAGCGGCAAGTGATCTAGCGAAAGCAATTGCTCAGCTACGTGTTATTGAGTTAACTCGTAAATCACGTCGCTAATTTTAGCGTTAGTAGAGTAGATAAAAGGCGGCCCTGTGGTCGCCTTTTTTGTTTTTTGTTGAAGTTCGTCCGATGAACTTTGGTCATTTATCAGCGAAATAGGGTAAAATTTCAATAATATGAAAATAATAGGATCATCCTCATGAATTTTAGTGCTGTTATTCTTGCTGCGGGTAAAGGGACTCGCATGTATTCTGAAAAACCAAAAGTCTTGCATACTCTTGCTGGTCGTCCGATGGCAAAGCATGTGATTGATACTTGTGCCAATTTAGGTGCGCAAAATATCCACCTCGTTTACGGTCATGGCGGCGACCAAATGAAACAAGCTTTGCAAGATGAGCCGGTTAATTGGGTGTTGCAAGCGGAACAATTAGGCACAGGTCATGCGGTTAACCAAGCGGCGCCAGATTTTGCTGATGATGAAAAAGTATTAATTCTTTATGGTGATGTGCCCTTAATTTCAAGTGAAACCATTGAAAACCTATTAGATGCTCAGCCGACAGGTGGGATTGCACTTTTAACTGTTATTCTTGATAAGCCAATGGGTTATGGTCGTATTATCCGTAAGAATGGCCCGGTTGTTGCAATTGTTGAACAAAAAGATGCCACAGAAGAGCAAAAATTAATTAAAGAAATCAACACCGGTGTGATGGTTGCTACTGGTGGTGATTTAAAACGTTGGTTATCAAATCTTAAAAACGAAAATGCCCAAGGTGAATATTACTTAACCGACGTGATTGCGGCTGCACATAATGAAGGTCGTGCCGTTGAGGCGGTTCACCCAGCCAATACAATTGAAGTGGAAGGGGTGAATGACCGTTCGCAATTAGCGCGCTTAGAACGTGCTTATCAAGCGATGCAGGCACAATTTCTACTTGAGCAAGGTGTGATGCTACGCGATCCAAACCGCTTTGATTTACGTGGTGAAATTCAATGTGGTATGGACGTTGAAATCGATGTAAACGTGATTATCGAAGGCAATGTTTCGATTGGTGATAACGTATTTATTGGCGCAGGCTGTATTTTAAAAGACTGTGAAATCGACGATAACAGCGTGATCAGTCCTTATACTGTGATTGATGGTGCAACGGTTGGTGAAAACTGTACTGTTGGTCCATTTGCCCGTCTTCGCCCTGGTACGGAATTAAAACAAAAGGCGCATGTCGGAAACTTTGTGGAAATGAAAAATGCCACTTTAGGATTGGAATCGAAAGCGGGGCACTTAACTTATCTAGGCGACTCAAACATTGGTGCTCGCGTGAATATTGGTGCGGGTGTGATCACTTGTAATTACGATGGTGCCAATAAATTTACAACCACCATTGGCGATGATGTGTTTGTTGGCTCTGATTCACAATTGATTGCTCCAGTGACGGTTGCAAACGGAGTAACCATTGGTGCTGGCACCACATTAACCAAAGATGTAAAAGACAATGAATTAGTGATTACTCGTGCAAAAGAGCGTGTGATTGCAGGTTGGAAACGCCCGACGAAAAAGTCGTGATAATACCCATAGTACTCATTATTTGAACCTCTTTGTTTGTCAAAAGGCTCGATAACGACGTTATAAACGTTAATGGATAAGTCACTACTTATCGACAATTTTGAATAAGAAAAAAGGTCACTTCATTTCAATGAGGTGACCTTTTTATTAATGAGTTAAAAGCGATTAACGGGATTGGTTATTAGATTTCTTCCGCTAACTCAGCTTTCACTTCTACTTTTGATTTTGACTTTGAATAGAAGTAACCGCCCAATAAGCCAATGGTACATAAGATAGCCGTGAAACCTGTTGTTGGCAGCGCTTGGCTAGCGAAAGCGGCAACTAAAGCACTGGCAAGGCCACTGATACAGATCTGTAAGCTATTTTGTAAACCGGCTGCCGTTGCTGGGCTGTTTTTGCAGCTTGAAAGAGCACGGTTAACCACGATTGGGTATAACGCACCATTTGCGACAGCAATAAAACAGAAAGGCAATAATACTGGCCAGATATTTGAAATATTCATTTGTGAAGCAATAAACATCACAACAGATGAAAGAGTAAATAAGCCTAAAAGGATTTTTAAGACTTTAATATCACCCAGTTTTGCAACATAACGCTTACCAAAGTAGCCACCAGCCATAAAGGCGATAGTTTGAGGGATAAAGCTTAAACCGATATCTTTCGCATCATAACCCATTGATGTCATGATTTCTGGCATGCCGGTTAGGTAGGCAAAAAAGCACGCTGATGCCATCGCAAACATCATCACATTACCAAGATAAACACGAGAGCCCAGTAGCGCTTTAATGTCTTGTTTAATTGAGGTTTGTTTGGCTTGTGCCGCTTCATCTTTCGGTTGTGCTAACGTCATCCAAGTTAAGGCTGCACCCACCACAGTTAAGAAAATAAAGATACTTGACCAACCAAAGTGACTCATCAAGAACACACCTAATTGTGGTGCAATTGCAGGAGACAGAGCGACTAATGGCATGATTGACGCAAAGACTTGTTGGCTTACTGAGCTAGAGTAACGCTTAATCACCATCGCTTGCCAAATAACCGCTGGCGCACAAACACCAATTGCTTGAATAAAACGTAACGTCAGTAATTGCCACACTTCTTGACTGAAACTTAAACCTAATGAAGCTAGGGAAAAGACGACTAAGCCAACCGCTAAGGTATTGCGGTGACCAAACTTATCAGAGGCTAAGCCCCACAATAATTGACCTGATGCCATACCTGCTAAAAAGATTGAAAGAGATAAAGCAATGGATTCTGGGCCAGTCGAGAAATGTTGTTCTAACACCTTAAATGCAGGCAGATACATATCTGTCGCGACAAAGCCCAACATAGAGAGCATAGCCAGGTAAAAGAGTTGAGTTTTTTTGATGTTCATAAAACAACCATTAAAATGTTAAATACACGAATACAGTATTAAAAAGGATTTGAAATAAGGTTGCGGATTATAAAATTTTCTACCTAAGAAATTAAACGTTATAATTTCAAGGTATCGTTCAAAAATTTTGATAGGTAAGTTATGTTCTCCAAACAATCGCTACAAATGTTAGATACCGTTGCTCGAATGGGAAGCTTTACTGCTGCGGCGGAACATTTACATAAAGTCCCATCGGCCATTAGTTATGCCGTCCGCCAAGTAGAACAAGAACTTGGTGTGAAATTATTTCATCGTTTAACCCGCAAAGTCGAATTAACTGAAGCGGGCGAGCATTTTATTAAAGAAGCTCGTTTGTTATTACGCCAGATGGAGGACGTAAAATCACAAATTAAGAGAGTGGAAAGTGGCTACCATAAAACGGTCAAACTTACCTTAGATAATATCGTTAAAATAGAACCACTTAAGAAGTTAATAACAGATTTCTACCAGACTTTTGATTACGCTGAATTGCAGATCAATATGGAAGTATTTAACGGTTCATGGGAAGCCATTTCTGAAGGGCGAGCCGATGTTGTGATTGGTGCCACATCGGCCATTCCTGTCAGTGGTGATTATGGGGTGAAATCCATGGGCAGTATTGACTGGGCTTATGTGATGGCCTCCGATCACCCATTAGCCAACAAACCGGAATTAACCGATGACGATTTATCTCGAATTCCCGCTATTTGTTTAGACGATACCTCAATTATTCTACCCAAACGCCATACTTGGCATTCAGCGCAACAGCGTCGTTTATTATTACCTAATTGGTTTAGTGCGATTGAATGCTTGAAAAGTAAGGTAGGAATGGGCTACATGCCTCGTCATATGGCCAGCCATTTTATTGCTCAAAATGAACTCATCGAAGTAAAACTGAAAGGCGACAAACCACTCAGTGCTTGTTGTTTAGTTTGGCGTAAAAACCAAGATAACAAGCTGGTGGAGTGGTTAATCGATTATCTAGGTGATAGTGATAAGTTGTATCACGATTGGTTAGAGTAGCGGTTGAGTTATCATTTTAATGCTAATAATTTGATGCAAACAATTCGCTTAGCCTGTTAATGCTTGGCGTATAAAACCGTTGTGGTCGGCTAAACGTTGCTTTGCTTGCTTAGCATCTATATCAGCTAATAACATTAAAATCGCGGTTTTACAGTGGCGCTCACAAGCATTCAGTGCTTGCTCGGCTTGTTGTGGGCTAACCCCAGTGGCTTCGACAACAATATTGGTTTGTCGTTGAATGAGTTTGGCATTGGTGGCTTCTACATCGACCATTAAATTACCAAATACTTTACCACTGCGGATCATCGCTCCTGTAGTGAGCATATTGAGTATCAACTTTTGTGCGGTTCCGGCTTTCATGCGAGAGGAACCCGTTACGATCTCTGGCCCAACAATAGGAGTGATAGCAATGCGCGCTTCTTTCTCCATTGGGCAGTCTGGGTTGCAAGCGACAGAAACGGTCATTGCCCCCACGCTATTAGCATAGTGTAAGCCGCCGATCACATAAGGGGTTCGTCCACTGGCAGCAATACCGACTACCACATCTTTGGCGCTGAGGTTTAGCGCTTTTAAATCATCTTGACCAAGTTCGGCATTATCTTCCGCATTTTCAACCGCCTTTAAAATCGCTTGGTGGCCACCAGCAATTAAACCGACAACGAGATCCGGATGGGTGCCATACGTTGGTGGGCACTCGCTGGCATCTAAAATACCTAAACGGCCAGAAGTTCCTGCCCCCATGTAAATCAAACGGCCACCATTGGCAAATGCTTGAGTAATCGCATCAACAGCTTGTGCAATATTGGGGAGTTGGCTTTGTACCGCAAGAGCGACTTTTTGATCTTCTTGGTTAATAACGCTGAGCATATCCAAGGTTGAAAGGGTGTCTATTTCAGCGCTGGCTTGATTGCGACTTTCGGTGACTAACTGGGTTAAATCGATGTTCATGGTCTCTCTCGCTCAAACGGGTTTGACATAACATAAGCCCGATAATGGAGAAAGTAAACGCAGTAACGATGAGAAAATAAAGCGACCAGATGAGGTCGCTTTTTATAAGGTTGGTTATTTCGCTAAAAAGAACTTATACGATGGGCTGTCGTTTTCATCTTTGTATTGATAGCCAAGCTCTTTTAGGTGCGCTGAGAAACGCTCTAAATCGGAATCTTCTAGTTCAAAACCACATAATACGCGGCCGTAATCAGCGCCGTGGTTGCGGTAATTAAATAAACTGATATTCCAATGAGTGCCCAGTGTGCTTAGAAAGTTTAATAATGCCCCAGGGGATTCTGGAAATTCAAAACTGTATAAGCGCTCTTGTAAGGCTTTAAGTGGCTTACCTCCCACCATATAGCGTATGTGTAGTTTGGCCATCTCGTCATCGGACAAATCCGCCACTGGATAACCACCTTGACGTAACTCAGCAACAATGCGATCTAACTCTTGTTGGCCTTCTTGCAAACGTACACCCACAAAAATATTGGCTTGGCTGTCATCATTGTAACGATAGTTAAACTCAGTCACCGCACGGCCACCAATTAAGTTACAAAACTCAAAAAATGCGCCTTTGCGTTCTGGAATGGTCACCGCCAATAAGCCTTCGCGTTTTTCACCAAGCTCACAACGCTCCGAGACATAACGCAGGCCATGGAAGTTGGTATTTGCCCCAGACAGTACGGTGCCTAATTGTTTGCCTTTGAGTTGGTTTTGCTCGGCAAATTTCTTAAGTCCGGCTAAGGCTAGTGCACCAGAAGGCTCAGCAATGGCGCGAGTGTCTTCAAAAATATCTTTGACGGCGGCGCAGATTTCATCGCTAGAGACACAAATATGGCCATCAAGATGTTGTTGGCATAAGCGGAAGGTTTCGTTACCAATAATCTTCACCGCGACACCGTCGGCAAACATACTGACGCGATCTAATGGTACTGGCTTACCAGCATCGAGCGCTGCTTTTAAACAGGCTGAATCTTCAGGCTCTACCGCAATCACTTTGATTTCTGGCATCAATTGTTTAATTAATACTGCGACACCCGCCGCTAAACCGCCACCACCTACTGGCACAAAGATATAATCTAAGTGGCCGTTTTGTTGCAGCATTTCCATGCCTATGGTGCCTTGTCCTGCGATCACCAGTGGATGATCAAAAGGCGGCACATAAGAGTAGCCGTGCAATTGGGCTAAACGTTCTGCTTCGGCTTTGGCTTCATCAAAATTACTGCCATGCAATAGTACTTCGCCGCCAAAATTACGCACCGCGGTGACTTTAATGTCTGGCGTGGTTGTTGGCATCACTATGATGGCTTGTAATCCTAATAAGCTGCCAGAAAGTGCAATACCTTGGGCATGGTTACCGGCAGAGGCGGTGATCACGCCTGCTTGTTTTTGTGCATCGGTTAAACTGGCGACCATGTTATAGGCTCCGCGCAGTTTAAAAGAATGCACCGGTTGACGGTCTTCACGCTTTAATTGCACTTTATTGCCTAAACGCTCGGATAAGCGAGTCATGTCTTGCAATGGTGTGACGATCGCCGCTTCATACACTGGCGCACGTAGGATGTGGCGCAGGTATTCTGCACCAGTGTGAGGTAATGAGTGTGTGTCTTCAGGCATAAAGGATTACTCCTCTAGCTTAGATTTATCACGCACCGCACCTTTGTCGGCGCTGGTGGCCAGCATCGCGTACGCTTTCAATGCATAAGAGACTTGACGCTCACGATGAGCTGGTTTCCAGCCTTTTACTTCTTGTTGGGCGCGACGTTCAGCTAGTTCTTGTTCGCTGACTTCAAGCTCAATGGTGCGGCTTGGAATATCAATTGTGATGATATCGCCTTGATTCACCAAACCAATGGTTCCTCCATTCGCCGCTTCAGGAGAGGCGTGGCCAATAGACAAACCTGACGTGCCACCAGAGAAGCGACCATCGGTTAACAGCGCACATTCTTTGCCAAGGCCCATCGATTTTAGATAGGTGGTTGGATAGAGCATTTCTTGCATGCCAGGCCCACCTTTTGGACCTTCGTAGCGGATGACTACCACATCACCGGCTTTGACTTTACCTCCAAGAATGCCTTCGACCGCATCTTCTTGGCTTTCAAATACTACGGCAGGCCCTTGGAATTTGAGAATACTCTCATCCACTCCAGCGGTTTTTACGATACAGCCATCTAGGGCGATATTTCCGCTCAGTACCGCAAGGCCACCGTCTTGGCTGAAGGCATTTTCTTTGGTGCGGATACAGCCGTTTTCACGGTCATCATCTAGAGTGTCCCAACGACAATCTTGTGAGAAAGCCTTAGTGGTACGAATACCTGCAGGGCCGGCACGGAAGAAGGTTTTTACTTCTTCTGATTCGGTTTGCATGATGTCGTATTGTGCTAGTTGCTCTTTTAAGGTTAACCCTAATACGGTTTTGGTTTGATTATTGACTAAGCCTGCGCGATCAAGCTCGCCTAAAATTGCCATTACCCCACCGGCGCGATGAACATCTTCCATGTGGTATTTAGGCGTCGATGGAGCCACTTTACAAATATTAGGAACTTGGCGAGACATGCGGTCGATATCGCTCATGTCAAAATCCACTTCCGCTTCTTGCGCTGCAGCCAATAAGTGCAATACGGTGTTGGTTGATCCACCCATCGCAATATCCAGAGCCATGGCATTTTCAAATGCCGCTTTATTGGCAATATTGCGAGGAAGGGCAGAGGCGTCGTCGTCAAGGTAGTAGCGCTTGGTCAGTTCGACAATGCGTCGACCGGCGTTAAGGAATAGTTGCTCACGATCAGCGTGGGTGGCGAGCATTGAACCATTACCTGGCTGGCTTAAACCCAGCGCTTCGGTTAAGCAGTTCATTGAGTTCGCCGTGAACATGCCAGAGCAGGAACCACAAGTTGGACAGGCTGAGCGTTCTACTTGCTCGCTTTGGGCATCAGATACTTTAGGATCGGCACCTTGGATCATGGCGTCGACTAAATCCAGTTTGATCAGTTGATCCGACAGTTTAGTTTTACCCGCTTCCATTGGACCGCCAGAAACAAAGATTACTGGAATATTGAGGCGCAATGAGGCCATCAACATTCCCGGAGTGATTTTGTCACAGTTAGAAATACACACCATGGCATCGGCGCAGTGGGCATTGACCATGTACTCTACAGAGTCGGCAATCAACTCACGTGAAGGCAGTGAATACAACATGCCACCGTGACCCATGGCGATACCGTCATCCACGGCAATAGTATTGAATTCTTTGGCAATACCGCCAGCTTTTTCAATTTCAGCAGCCACTAATTGGCCCATGTCTTTTAAGTGCACATGGCCCGGTACAAATTGAGTAAATGAGTTCACCACAGCAATGATAGGTTTGCCGAAGTCTTCTTCTTTCACGCCAGTAGCACGCCATAAAGCACGAGCACCAGCCATATTACGACCATGAGTGGTGGTGGCGGAGCGGTAGATAGGCATAATATAAAGTCCTTTTTAAATCTTAATAAATTGATAATACAGAGAAATTGTTCATCTACTGGGCGTTATTTACCTTGTGGGTAGACAGGATCGAGCCATCCCCATTTATCTTCAGTGGTGCCATTAAATAAGCCAAAGAAGGTGGATTGAATCTTCTCAGTGATCGGGCCACGTTTACCTGCGCCGACGGTAATTTGGTCGACACTGCGTACCGGTACAATTTCCGCAGCTGTGCCGGTCATGAAGATCTCATCGGCAAGGTAGAGCGCTTCACGAGCAATATTCGCTTCTTCTACTTGGTAGCCTAACTCTTTGGCGAGAATAACAATCGAATCACGAGTGATCCCCGGTAAGATAGAGCTGGTGGCTGGTGGGGTAACAATTTTGCCATTCTTCACCACAAAGATGTTTTCGCCGGCACCTTCTGAAATGTAGCCATTCACACTCAGGGCAATACCTTCATCGTAACCATGGCGACGAGCTTCACCACCTACTAATAAAGAAGAGAGGTAGTTACCACCAGCTTTAGCGGCAGTTGGAATGGTATTGGGTGCGGCGCGATTCCAGCTTGAAATCATCGCATCAACGCCATTGGCGAGCGCTTCCTCACCAAGGTAAGAGCCCCAAGGGAAAGCCGCAATGATAAGCTCCATTTTACTATCAGTAGGAGGACAAACCCCTAAGCCGACATTGCCGATAAAGCCAAGTGGTCGAATATAGGCGGAATCAAGCTTATTAGTACGTAAGGTTTCACGGCATGCTTCCATCATTTCTTCCACAGAATAAGGGATCGGAAAGCGATAAATTTTGGCGGAGTCTTCAAGGCGCTGCATGTGCTCTTTATGACGAAACACAATTGGGCCATTAGGGGTGTTGTAGCAGCGAATCCCTTCAAATACTGAAGTGCCGTAATGCATGGCGTGGGTTAATACGTGAACATTCGCCTCCGCCCAAGGCACCATTTCTCCATTGAACCAAATAAAATCCGCGGTATTTGTAGCCATAGTATTATTCCTTTAAAAATGCTGTTCTTTTTATTCTGTCAGATGCGTTTGCAGCAGTTGGGTATCGACGGTGCGGATGTCCCACAATTTCTCTATTTGATTGGTCAAAATTGAAATAGGACGACTGCTATCAACGATAATTTCAACACTGGCAATATTGCTTTCGTGGTTTACGGTGGCGATCACTTGTCGAATGGTAAAACCACGATGTCGAATCACACGCAATACGCGCTCGAGTAATACCGGCTTGTCGTCGGCTTTTATATTTAATTGATATCTGTCCATTAGGTATTCTCCAACATATCTTGGTTTGCGGCGCCCGGTGGCACTAATGGCCAAACATTTTCTTCTTCTGAAATTAAAACATGCAATAAATACGGAGTGTTGCTGGCAAGCATTTCTTGGAGCGCAGGTTCGACTTCTTCTTTACGCGTAATGGTTTTGCCTGGAATATCGAATGCTTTGGCGAGCATGATGAAATCAGGGTTATCATCCAAGATGGTTTCGCTGTGGCGACCATCAAAAAATAGCGATTGCCATTGGCGCACCATACCTAAACGTTGGTTATTGAGGAGTACCATTTTGACGGGAATTTGGCGACGCTTTAAGGTGCCCAGTTCTTGAATATTCATCATAAACGAACCGTCTCCGGTGATCAGAATTGATTCATCTTGTGGACGAGCAACTTTTGCACCCATTGCCGCAGGTAGACCAAACCCCATAGTGCCAAGGCCGGCTGAGGTGATGTAGTTTTGTGGATCGCGCGGCTGAATGTGCTGTGCCGCCCACATTTGATGCTGACCCACATCGGTCGAGATTATTGAGCTGTCAGGCATCATATCGCTTAATTGTTTGAGAAGCTTGGGGGCGTAGATTAAATCGCCTGGATGATCATAACGCCATTTGAATTTCTTTCTTAAGCGATCGCAATGTTCGCTCCATTCAGAAATATCATTGCTCACTTCTAATAAAGGCAATAATACGTTGAGATCACCACGAAGCGGAGCATGCGCGTGACGAAGTTTGTTAAATTCGGCTGCATCAATATCCAGATGAATAACTTTTGCATGCGGAGCAAAGGTATCGAGTTTGCCAGTAACTCGGTCATCAAAACGAGCGCCGACCACTATCAATAAGTCACATTCTTGAACTACTAAGTTGGCAGCTTTGGTGCCGTGCATTCCTAACATGCCTAAGTAGTGAGGATAATGACGTTCAATGGTACCTAACCCTTTTAAGGTACTGACGGCAGGGATCGGATTCAGTTTTAAAAATTCGCGTACCGTGTCGGTAGCTTTGGCCAGTTGCACCCCACCGCCGACATACAACACCGGTTTGCGGCTTTTGGCTAACACTTGTTGGGCTTGTTCGATGGCATTGTTGCTGGCAACAGGAAGAGCTGGTGGGGTAAATTCCGGTAAGATTCTGACCGGAGCTTGAGCGAGTTGCACGTCTTTGGCGATATCCACTAAGACTGGGCCAGGGCGACCCGATTTGGCCAGTTCAAAAGCTTCAGACAGGGTAGGCGCCAGTTCATTGACATCGGTGACGAGATAGCTGTGCTTACAACAGGACAACGACATTCCGATGACATCCATTTCTTGAAACGCATCGGTGCCGATGTGAGTACTGGCGACTTGTCCGGTGATGGCAACAATAGGAATGGAATCCATTAATGCATCGGCAAGGCCCGTGACTAAGTTGGTCGCACCGGGGCCAGACGTTGCCATACAAACCGCCACATCTTGAGTGGAGCGAGCCATTCCGATTGCCGCCATTGCTGCGCCTTGTTCGTGGCGACATAAGATATGTTCGACCCCACCATCGTATAGAGCATCGTAGATGGGCATGATGGCTCCGCCCGGATAACCAAAAACGGTTTTGATGCCTTCTTGTTGTAATGCGCTGACTACCAATTCTGCTCCATTCATCGTTGGCTCTCCTGCGCGTGCTGTACGTTATCTTCCTGTCGTCTCTGCATGGGCTATATTCCTTGTCCTGCTTTTTTGGCTCTATCTTATTATTCTGTCATCGCCGTGAGTGTGTATTTGGTTTTAAAGTGTGTCTTTGGTTTTAAAAAAGATAAAAAAAAGCCCCCGACTTAGAGTGCGGGGGCTGAATAGTGTTTGGTGTTACTTATCGCTCACTAATCCCCGCGCGGACCGAATAATGACCACGACTAAGAGAATAATCAGAGAGTGAAGACGAGCGATTGGTTTCATTTCAATTCCGTTTGAAAGCGTAACTAAATCCGTACCGTTAGTGGTATCACAAAAATCGTTCAGATTACAAGCAAAAACTCACACTTTTTTCACCAACAGCAACGCCATAAAGTTTGTATATAAGGACTCAGAGTAATGAAATCCATAACTTGAGTGGAATAGGTGAACAATGGAGTTAGCAATAATACATAGCCGGGCCTGCGTTGGGGTTGAAGCGCCGGAAGTTACGGTCGAAGTGCATATTAGTAATGGGATGCCCGGATTTTCTTTAGTGGGGCTACCTGAAACCACGGTGAAAGAATCAAAAGACCGAGTACGGAGCGCGATTTTAAATTCTAATTTTGAATTTCCATCAAAGCGAATTACGGTCAATTTAGCTCCCGCCGATTTACCCAAAGAAGGTGGCCGATTTGATTTGCCGATTGCTTTAGGCATTTTGGCGGCGTCACAACAAATTGCGCTTAATAAGTTGGACAGTCATGAATTTGTCGGTGAACTGGCATTATCAGGGGAATTGCGTCGAGTCAAAGGGGTACTACCCGCCGCATTAGCTTGCTTGAAAATACCCAGAACCTTAGTGGTGCCCAATGATAATGGTGATCAAGCGGCCTTAGTGGGGCAAGAGTTACATAAATCGGCGGCGACTTTATTAGAGGTATGCGCCGATTTGTGTGGTCAGCAAACCATGGGGTTGTTTACTACCTCGGAGACCGCTGTTGAACCTAGTAATGAGCGCGACCTGCAAGATATTATTGGCCAGCAGCAAGGTAAGCGCGCGCTCGAAATTGCCGCCGCAGGTTCACATAACCTGTTATTTCTTGGACCTCCCGGGACGGGGAAAACCATGTTAGCGTCACGCCTGTGTGATTTGTTGCCTGAGATGGACGATGATGAAGCCTTAGAAAGTGCCTCGGTGGCGTCATTAACCGAGTTAGAAATTAATCACCATAATTGGAAGAATCGACCTTTTCGTGCACCGCATCATTCCAGCTCTATGGCAGCGTTAGTGGGCGGCGGCTCGATCCCAAGGCCGGGTGAAATCTCATTGGCTCATAATGGCTTATTATTTTTAGATGAAATGCCTGAGTTTGATCGTAAGGTGCTCGATTCCTTGCGTGAACCCTTAGAGTCGGGGGAAATTATTATTTCACGGGCGGCGGGTAAAACGCGTTTTCCAGCACGCTTTCAATTGGTCGGGGCGTTAAATCCAAGCCCTACCGGTTATTATGAAGGTTCACAAACCCGAGTCAATCCCCAAACCATTTTACGCTATTTAAGTCGTTTATCAGGGCCATTACTGGATAGGTTTGATATGTCGATAGAAATTCCAGCGCTTCCTAAAGGGACGTTATCGCAAGGAGGAGAGCGGGGTGAATCAACCCAAGTGGTCAAGCAACGGGTTTGGCAAGCAAGGCAAGTGATGCTAGAGCGTAGCGGCAAAGTGAATGCGTTATTAAATAGTCGAGAAATTGAAGTGTTCTGTGCGTTGCAAAAGCCCGATGCGGAATTTTTAGAGCATGCCTTACATCAATTAGGATTATCAGTACGAGCTTATCACCGCATTTTAAAAGTAGCGCGCACGATTGCCGATTTATCTCAAGCGCAAGCCATTGAAAAAGCCCATTTAGCAGAAGCGTTGGGCTATCGCAACATGGATCGTTTGTTAAAGCAGCTGACCGCTCAGGCTGTGTGAGTGCTATGAAGCTGTTGACTAAATAGACTCAACAAACAGACATAACAGTATATAATGTTGTGTTTTTTATGAGTTTATTAATAGTGAGGCTGATGTGACGGTGATGGTTTTTATTGCTAGCAGCTTGCTTGTTATTGTGAATACGGCGGTAATTTCGGTTGGGATCTGCCTGATAGCGATCATTAAATGGTTAATCCCCATCGCTGGTTTGCAGCAGCGCATGACCGCGTTAGCTAATGGGCTGATGTGGTTATGGTCAACTGTTAATCATGGCATTCTCAATACCATTAATCCGGTGCAATGGCATATTGAAGGTGGAGAGCAACTGACCAAGCAAGGCTGGTATTTGGTGATGTCGAATCATCAAAGCTGGGCAGATATCGTGGTACTTTGTAGCGTATTGCGTAACCGTATTCCAATGCCTAAATTCTTTTTAAAGCATGAATTATTGTACGTTCCTTTTCTTGGCATGGGATGTTGGGCACTCGATATGCCTTTTATGCGTCGTTATAGTAAAGATTATTTGGCGAAACATCCGCAGAAAAAAGGCCAAGACTTACGTACCACTCGCCGCTCGTGTGAAAAGTTTCAACATAGCGCTACCACGATCGTGAATTTCGTGGAAGGCACTCGCCACCGTTATGATAAAGCCCAAACAAGGCATTCACCTTATCAGCATTTATTATCACCCAAAGCGGGCGGTATGGCTTATACCTTAGCTGCCATGGGGGAGCAATTTGAATACGTGGTCGATATTACTTTGGCTTATCCTGATAATAGGGAAACACCATTTCGCGATATGTTAAGTGGTAAGTTAAAGAAAGTGGTGGTGAATATTGAAGTCATACCTATGACAGATGTCCCCCAAGGAGATTACTTCAACCAAGCGACTTTTAAGCGTCAATTTCAAGCGTGGCTGAGTGGGCGTTGGCAAAGCAAAGATACTTATTTAGAGGCGCTTTATCAGCAACACCATTCATCAGATATTTAACCTCAGCTGTCGATTTGTGATGTTGCCTTATTATTCATCGCAAATTGCAGCATTGAGAGAAAGTCATCAACCTTAGGTACTTGATGGATATTTTTATTAGCTTTATATCAGAAGGTGAGAATTGTTATTGTGACACTCTTATCTGCGGTTGAGGTTAATTAGTGCGGTTGTATTCATTTCAGTCTTATAAAAATGGGAAGCGTTGCGGCTTCCCATTGATGATGAGTTTTTGATCCGAGATTATTTCTTCAATAAGAAATCAATTAAGTCAAAGTACTCATTAATATCTTTAATCTTGCTGGCATCAACAATGTATTTGTTGTTCACAATCACAGTCGGTACGCCTGATAATCCGGAATCTTGGAAGGATTTATCAAAACGACGCACCATAGAGTCAACCGCAAAACTGTTGTAAGTGCCATCAAAGTCTTCAGCCGAAACGCCGTTATCTAAGAATATTTGACGTAATTCAGCTTCATTTTTAGGTGGGTTACGTTGATCGTGAATGCGTGAAAACATCACCGGAACCAATTTATCATCAACTCCAAGAGAGACCATAGTGGCGTAAGCTTTGCTCATTGGTTTACCCATGTTGCCGCCCATGAAAGACACAGAGACTTTTTCAAAATCGGCTTTGCCATTCAGGTGTTGTTTTAGCGCACCGATCATAGGTTCAAAAGCGTGACAATGAGGGCAGTAAAAAGAGAAAAACTCGGTCACGGTTGGCGTGGTTGATTTGGTTAGGTCGATGGTTTTGTAGTAATCGCCTTCCGGAAAACGTTCCGCTTGAGCCGCAAAGCTTAATAACAGCGCAGCAAAAAGGGTAAAGATTTTTTTCATTATAGAATTAACTCCATTTCATTGACGGCGTTTGGCCGCATTGTCGTTGATTATCTCGTACTC
Organism: Vibrio aphrogenes; assembly: GCF_002157735.2. Classification (NCBI taxonomy): domain Bacteria; kingdom Pseudomonadati; phylum Pseudomonadota; class Gammaproteobacteria; order Vibrionales; family Vibrionaceae; genus Vibrio; species Vibrio aphrogenes. The sequence continues at coordinate 2,468,078 of NZ_AP018689.1, read as the reverse complement.
TCATTACCATTGAGGAGTAAGGGATAACGCAGGTTGTTGTAAGGCAAAGATTTGCTCTTTAAAGGCTAATACTTGATTTTCCCAGTATTTTGCATCGTTAAACCATGGGAATGCAATTGGAAAAGCCGGATCGTGCCAACGTTTTGCTAGCCAAGCCATGTAGTGCACCATTCTAAGACCGCGTAAAGGCTCGATCAGTTTCAACTGTTGAGGGTCAAAAGTCGCAAATTCGGAATAAGCTTCCAAAATCACTTCTAATTGCAAGCGTTGCTCAGCTTGATCGCCACTGAGTAACATCCATAAATCTTGAATAGCAGGCCCATTACGCGCATCGTCTAAATCGACAAACATGGGGCCATCGCGCCAAAGAATATTACCGGGATGACAGTCGCCATGTAAGCGAATTTGGGATGGAGCGTTGACCCAATGTTGCTCTAGTTGACCAATCAAGCTATCAAGATCACTAAAGAAACTGTTTTCTAAATGACTTGGAATAAAGGACGATTGTTGCAGTAATTGTCGGGGTTGATACAGGTATTCTTCGAGCCCAATAGTGGGACGATGGATGAAAGGCTTGGCTTGGCCCACTTGGTGAATGCGCCCCATAAAGCGGCCAACCCATTCCACTTGATCCAAATTATCCACTTCAAATTGGCGGCCACCGACACTCGCAAAGAGGGCAAAGTAATAACCTTGGTATTGATGCAATGTCATCCCATTGATAAGGCAAGGTGGCGCGACTGGAATATCTTGCTCTAATAGCGCTAAAGTAAACTGATGTTCTTCTAAAATTTGTTCCTGAGTCCAACGCTGAGGGCGATAAAATTTCACTACATAACGTTTTTTCTCTTCATCAACAAATTGATAAACACGGTTTTCATAACTGTTGAGTGCCAGTAACCCGGATTCAGCTCGAATACCGATACTCTCTAAGGCATACCACATAAAATCGGGTGTTAAAGCGTCAAAATGAAAAGCCGTCATCGGAGCATCATGTGTTGTCATATAATAAAAAAGGCCAATTGCTCAGCCTTTCCTTATTCAAATAGATAGAGTGTCGAATTAGAGTTTCTTAATAAAACGACTTTCAACATGCAGGGTAAACCCATTGTTATCGCTGAGTATAAACTCAAACTTGACGATCGGCGAGGTTAACTCATCAGGGTTAACAGCCAAACTTAGTGGTTGGCTGATGAGTTGCCCTGCCGGCACGCTAATGGTTTGACTGCCATACCATTTGACCTCATTTAAGCCATTCACATCAATGTGATATTGCTGAGTTTGTTGAGTTTTATTAAGAACCTTCAAGGTGTAAGTATTTTCAATCCAGCCATGGTTATCGACGCGATACATTTGAGTGCGATCGCGCAATACACTGAGGTTAACAGGATCGGTGGCCACAACTTGAGTAATAAACAGGCCTAGGATCAAGACAAGAGCCACGCCATAGCCTAATAATTTAGGGCGCATGACTTTGGTATGATGACCCGCTAATTTATGTTCGGTGGTGTAGCTAATTAAGCCGCGTGCGTAGCCCATTTTATCCATGGTTTCATCACAAGCGTCAATACAAGCCCCGCAGTTAATGCATTCATATTGTAGGCCATTACGGATATCAATCCCGGTAGGGCAAACTTGTACGCATAAGTTACAGTCGATGCAATCACCAAGATGAGCGGGTTTTTCGCTTTTACGTGAGCGAGGGCCACGCTGTTCACCGCGTTTGGCATCGTAGCCGACAATGTAAGTATCTTTATCGAACATCGCTGATTGAAAGCGGGCATACGGGCACATGTGTAAACACATAATAGAGCGCATCCAACCGGCATTACCGTAAGTACAAGCAGCAAAAAACCACACCCAGAAAGCGGGCCAAAAACTGAGTTCAAAGGTGACAAATTGCGGTAACAGCTCGCGCACTGGAATGAAATAACTAATAAAGACTAAACCGGTAAAAATCGAAATAATCCACCAGGCTGCATGTTTGAGCGTCTTTCTGATGATAAGAGCGTTAGTATATTTAGAGTTATCTTGCTTGCGACGCTTATTGGCTGGGCCTTCTAGCTTTTCTTCAAACCAAATAAATAAAAAGGTCCAAACCGTTTGAGGGCATAAATAGCCACACCATACTCGGCCTAAAAATGTGGTTAAAAAGAAGAGGCCAAAAGCGGCAATCACAAAAATTAATGCCAATAAGGTGAGGTCTTGTGGAAAGAAACTGGCGCCAAAAAAGAAAAATTGTTGCTTGGCAAGATCAAATAGAATGGCTTGGCGTCCTTGATAAGTAAACCAAGGCAGTGCAATAAACAATAAAATTAAAAACCAGCCACCATAACGGCGCAGCATTTGAAAAGCGCCTTGGCTCTTTCTGACGTAAATTTTGCCATTAGCATCCCGATTAGTTTTGGGATCGATGACTTTAACCTCGATTCGTTCATTGCTCATGTCACTTCCTTATGTAAAAGGTATCTCTAGGAGATGGTATGTTCTTTTTATTATGAGAAATCCATGTGCCACAGTATATCGAGAATAAAAAAATGAAGCCGCTATGTGCTTCAAGGTTTGTCATTTTAATGTTGAATATTGGTTAAAATAAAGCCAAGCTACCTCACTAATTTGCAGGAAATTAAGTAGGTGGCTTGGCTGTTATTTATTGATAATAAGAAGCTTATTCAATAATTCCGCGTGCACGCAGTAAGGCGGTTTTGAAGTCATCTTCTTTATCTTTAGCCAGACCTGGGATCATGTCGTCTTTAGCACTGTTACGCATTTTGAGGTGATAAATTAAAATATCATCAGTGAGCTCTTCTAATTTACCTTGGTAACCGGCTTCTTGGCTTAATTTAACGAGAAATTCGAGTAGATTTAAATCGGGATCTTTTTGCCACTCAGGATGGAGTAATTCAATGAGTTCATTAACGCGATGGCATTTCATTTTTTCACCATAAATATAGTAATACGAATCGTGCTCATTATTTGATCATTCTTGTTGGTTAAAAGGCTTGATAACGGTGTTTAACTTTTCGTTTATAAAAGAAGTTAATTGTAGAATAACGACTTATTGAAATTTTAGCTTTGCACTCAAGTCTTTTCCTAGGCAATTTCTGACCATCTAATGAGTGTGATCGGTATAAGGGTAATTGTCTTCAAGCTACGTTAACAAATTATAAAAAAAAGCGCAGCATCTAAATGACGCTACGCTCTTATATACGTTTGTTTGAGCCGATTATTTTTGCTCATTTTCAGCGACAGGAACCTTCGCCGGTTTTGCTACAGGTACAGCAACAAAGTTGGGGCGACGACGAGAAGCGGATCCACGACAAAAAGAAGCTCTAACAGGAACGGGACGCATAGAATTGATTGCCTATAAAAACGCACATCCTTGGCAATTGTTACCTGATCCAACCATTATTTATTTAGATTGTTTGTCCTAATAATGACCAGTAATCGAACATTTTTTCGACTGTGTAATAGTATAGTCATAATGATTTGTTAATGCGATAACCTTTTTATCTCTAAGCGAATAAATTGAGCTAACGCTAAAAATTTAACGGAAGCTAAAATTTAATTAAAGCTAGAAAGCTAGAAAGCTAGAAAAGCGAGGAATATGTATGTCGTTTTTTAAGAAAACCTTAGCCAGTTTTGGCGTGGGCTCGGCTCGAGTGGATGCTGTGTTAAAACAAGATGTGGTGTATCCCGGTCAGACGGTTGCCGTGGATATTCATACTTATGGCGGGGCGACCACGCAGTCCATCGATAATATTTATCTCAAGTTATGTTGTCGCTATCGTGCTGAAAGAATCAACCAAGATGGGCGAAAGGTGGAGGGAAGTAAGGTGGCTCAAACGTATGTTCTGGATAAGTGGTCCTTACCGCATGCGTTTGAAATCGAACCTCATCAAGACAAAGTGTTTTCTGCCGAGCTGCAAGTGCCGTGGAATACACCGATTACCTTGGGGGATTCTAAGGTGTGGTTAGAGACACAATTAGACATAGCGCAAGCCTTGGATCCGAAAGATACGGATTTGTTAACGGTACGTCCTCATCCCTTAGAAGATGGTATTTTTTCTGCTTTGGAAGCGGCAGGATTACGCATCCGTCAAGTGGAATGCGAAGCCGTTGATGGGTTTGAACTGCCTTTTGTGCAAGAGTTTGAGTTTGTTCCTGTGCATGGTGAATATCATGGGCGTTGGCGCGAGCTTGAAATAGTGACCTACCGTACTGAGCATGCACTTAAGATTTGGTTTGAAGTGGATCGCCATAAAAAGGGTATGGGAGGCATGCTGTCTAGTTTTATTGGCAGCAATAAGTTGAAGCGAGAATTGATTTTGCAGCACGACGAAACCCCCGCACAAGCTGGCCGCAAAGTGTTAGCATTTTTGCAGGAAAGCACCTAAATAAACACTTTTTGGGCTTACAACTGTAAGCTCAATGTGACAAAATAATGGCTCTGTTATTTGGATTGCACAAGGTTAGTGATATGTCATCTCAGGAATATACGGTTCGTGAAGAGATCGCCAATAGTATCAGTCATGGTTTAGGGGTGATTTTTGGTATTGTGGCTTTAGTTGCTCTGTTACTCAAGGCGGCAGATTATGGTGCCGATAAGATGACGTATATCAGCATGAGCATTTATGGTGCTAGTGTGATTGTGCTCTTTTTGGCATCCACCTTGTACCATGCGGTGGCTTATCCTCCGGCCAAGCGCTGGCTAAAAACCTTAGATCATAGCGCCATTTATTTACTGATTGCTGGCAGTTATACGCCTTTTCTATTGGTTGGCCTACGAACTCATTTAGCCATTGGTTTGATGGTGGTGATTTGGTCGATTGCTATTTTTGGCGTGATCATGAAGATTTCGTTTGTGTATCGTTTTAAAGCTTTTTCTTTAATCAGTTATTTGGTTATGGGTTGGCTTTCTTTGGTGGTGGTGTATCAATTGGTTACGCATTTGGATATTGGTGCGGTGATTTGGCTGGTTGCGGGTGGAATCATATACTCGTTAGGGGTTGTGTTTTATACCGTCAAGCGCATTCCGTACAATCACGCCATCTGGCACTTGTTTGTGTTGGCTGGTTGTGTGTGCCATTTTATCGGCATTTATTATTATGTTGAGCCGGTTGCAGCTTGACGGTGATGGGGAGTCATCGCGGATTTATGTGTTTAAGTGCGCCAAAATGCTGGGAAGAAAATCACTAAAATAGTCAGGATTTCTAAGCGCCCCATCAACATCCCTAAACTGAGTACCCATTTAGCACCATCAGGTAATGGGGCAAAGTTACCGGTTGGGCCAATGACATTGCCAATACCGGGACCTACATTGGCCACGGCTGTCATGGCGCCGCTGATGCTGGTAATGGGATCTAGCCCCATAGCACTGAGCGCGCCAGCAATGAAAATCACAGTTAAGAGAAAGGTTAATACTAAGGCAACCACTGACCGCACGATATCATCATTAACTGGGCGTTGGTTATAGCGTTGCACAAATACACCAGAAGGATGAATTAATTTCATGATTTGCTTATTTAATAGCGTCGCAGCAATTTGAAAGCGGAAGATTTTTATCCCACCTGAAGTTGAACCTGAACAAGAGCCTACCATTAATAAAAACGCGAAGACGACCGTAGGTAGCGCCCCCCAAGAGGTGTAGTCATCGAGTCCAAATCCTGTGGTTGTCAAAACGGAGATAATATTGAAGGTTGAGATTCGAATGGAATCGAGGAAGGTATAGTTATCTTGGATGGTCATCCATAAGGCCACCAATAAGCTTGTCACGACAACTAAGTAAAAAAAGCCGCGTACTTGCGCATCACGTAATAAGGTTTGGGGGTCTTTTTTGCGTAATGCAGTGACAAACAATAAGAAAGGTAAGCCGCCGAGGAACATAAAGAGTGAACCAACCCAATGTGCGCCATTCGAAAAGTGATTCATTGATTGGTCAGTGGTTGAATAGCCACCGGTGGATAAAGTGGTAAAGGCATGGTTAATCGCATCAAACAGCCCCATTCCAGTGTAAAGGTATCCCAAGGTACATAACAGGGTGAGGGTGATATACACAGCCACGATATTTTTGGCGACGTTTTTGGCGCGTGGGCTGCTTTTATCGGACCAGTCGGAAGATTCGGTTTGGAAGAGTTTCATCCCCCCAACGTTTAGCATCGGTAGAATGGCCACCGCCATCACGATAAATCCTACCCCACCTATCCATTGCAAGGTCGAGCGCCACAAGAGAATGCTAGGCGCCATGGTATCTAATCCACTTAACACGGTTGAGCCAGTGGTGGTAATGCCGGACATGGTTTCAAAGTAGGCATCAGTAAAACTGATGTGGTTGATAAATACAAAAGGTAAAGCAGCGAAGCAACTGGAGACCGACCACACTAAGGTGGTGATTAAAAACATGTCACGGACACCAAGACGAAAATTCTTGGTACGCCCGATGGATAAAAAGAGAAAGGCGGCAAGGTGGGTGATTAATAACGCCTTACCAAATTCAATAAAGCCATAAGTACCGGTGAAAAAAGCCATCAAGGTTGGCACATACATGAATAGGGCGATTTTTGATAATACCAAACCTAAAACAAATGATATGGGACGATAGTTAACCATAGATGACTCGTGCAGATTATAAGAAGAAAGGGCTTGGTTGGAATAAGCGCTCAACGTCTGGCACGTACTTCTTGTCGACTAAGAACATCACCACATGGTCATCTTGCTCGATGACGGTTCGGTCATGGGCTATTAACACTTCTTCACCGCGAACAATGGCCCCAATGGTAGTACCCGGTGGCAGTTTGATATCGCCGATGGCTTTACCGACGACTTTAGACGTGGTTTCATCACCATGAGCAATCGCTTCAATGGCTTCGGCTGCGCCACGGCGTAAAGACGATACGTTGACAATATCAGCACGACGCACGTGAGTTAATAGTGCTGAGATGGTAGCTTGTTGTGGTGAGATTGCCACATCAATCGCACCGCCTTGGACTAAATCTACATAAGCACTACGCTGGATCAGCACCATCACTTTTTTCGCGCCCAGACGTTTTGCCAGCATCGCTGACATGATGTTGGTTTCATCTTCGTTGGTAAGCGCAATAAACACATCGACTTGGTCGATATTTTCTTCGTTTAATAATTCTTGATCGGCTGCATCACCACAAAAGACGATGGTGTTTTCTAGTTCTTCCGACAACCGTTCCGCTCGTTGATAGCTGCGTTCAATCAATTTGACGCTGTAATCTTTTTCTAAACATTTGGCGAGGCTCGAACCAATATTCCCCCCACCGACAATCATGATTCGGCGATAGGTTTTTTCTAAGCGTTGTAACTCACTCATTACCGCACGAATGTGGTTACTGGCGGCAACAAAGAACACTTCATCATCAGCTTCAATAATGGTGGTGCCTTGTGGACGAATAGGGCGACCTTGACGGAAAATTGCGGCTACACGGGTATCAATGTGTGGCATGTGCTCACGTAGCGTAGACAGCGCATTACCCACTAATGGACCGCCGTAATACGCTTTGACGGCCACTAAACTGACTTTTTTATCGGCAAAGCTCACCACTTGAAGCGCACCAGGGTACTGAATTAAGCGTTCGATATAACTGGTTACTAGCTCTTCTGGCGCGATCAGGTGATCGACTGGAATCGCTCCTGATTGGAATAAGGCGTCTTTTTCCGCTAAATATTCAGGCGAACGAATACGCGCAATCCGGCTTGGGGTGTTAAATAAAGTAAAGGCCACTTGGCAAGCGGCCATATTCGTTTCATCCGAATTGGTTACCGCCACTAACATGTCCGCATCTTGAGCGCCGGCTTCACGAAGAGTATCCGGGTGGCTGGCATAACCATTTACCACTCGTAAATCATATTTATCTTGCAGCTCACGTAGGCGGTCGGTATTACTATCAATGACGGTAATATCGTTGTTTTCACCCACGAGGTTTTCCGCTAATGTGCCGCCCACTTGTCCAGCACCAAGAATGATAATTTTCATAATATTTCGTGAACCTTGAATTAACCTTTATTTCGAATGAGAGGTAACCTCGAAAGGTCAACAATCCTGACTCTTATGCCGTTTTACGTAACACCGCATAATAGAAACCATCCATGTTTTCTTCGCCTGGCAGGATTTGACGTCCAGGATTATCCTCCTGTGAGCCAATTAATTCCACATTATCCGTGCGTTTTAAGAAGGCGCGGACTTGTTCCACGTTTTCTTGTGGCGTAATCGAGCAGGTTGCATAAACCAAAGTACCTTGTGGTTTTAATTGAGCCCACATGGCATCTAAGATTTCACTTTGTAATTCAGCTAAAGCGTCAATGTCATTTGCACGGCGTAGCCACTTAATATCTGGATGACGTCGAATTACCCCAGTCGCAGAACAAGGCGCATCTAATAAAATGCGGTCAAATTTTTCGCCATTCCACCAATCTTGTGGGTAACGAGCATCACCACAAATCACTTGAGCTTGTAGATTTAGGCGCTCTAGGTTTTCATGAACGCGTTTTAGTCGAGATTCGTCACAGTCGATGGCAACCACTTGAGTCTCTTGCGTGTGCTCTAAAATGTGCGCCGTTTTACCACCAGGGGCGGCACAGCAATCCAAGATAAGCTCACCGTCTTGGGGTTGTAGATAATCAACCGATAATTGCGCGGCTGCATCTTGTACGGAAACCCAACCTTGCTCAAAACCAGGTAGGGTCATCACATCACAAGGTGATAATAAACGCAGGGCATCTGGTGCTTGCGGGTGAATTTCCGCGTCAATACCCGCTTGCTCAAGCAAGGCCAAATACGCATCACGGTGATGATGTTGACGATTGACTCGCAACCACATTGGAGCTTTACTGTTGTTGGCCTCAATAATGCTTTCCCACTGGCTTGGGTAGGCTTGTTGTAACAGTTTCAATAACCAGCTTGGGTGGACATATTTGCCCGCATTATGGCTGAGCGCTTGAGCATCTAATTGTTCTTGATTGCGTTGATAGTTACGCAATACCGCATTAATCAGACCGCGAAGTCTTGGGCCTTTTAGGGCTTGAGTACCTTCAACGGTTTCTCCTACCGCCGCATGAGCTGGAATACGCATAAAGCTTAATTGATAAATTCCAACCAAAATAAGGTGGTGGAAAACACGCTGTTTGCCTTTTAAGGGCTTATCCATGAGCTCATTAACGATCGATTCTAAGCGCGGTAAATAGCGTAGTGCGCCGTAGCAAATTTCTTGTAATAACGCGTGGTCTCTTGGGCGAATGGTTTGCTGCGCAGTAGGAAGAGCGGCTGAAAGTGAGTAGCCTTGATCAACAACTTCAAATAAGACTTTGGCTGCAGCGGCGCGAACGTTCATGGTGTTTTCTCTTGTCTATAATCGAGATCGATTACATGGGTAATAAAAGCAAATAAGGCACATTGCTGCGCCTTGATGGTTAAGCTAAGTGGTTTCCGACAGTAAACCATTGGCTACGAGCATTGAGTATATCTTGAACTGGTAAGGCTTTTTTGCCTGGAATTTGCAGTTGCTCTAATACCAGTACCCCTTTGCCTGTAGCCACATAAATTCCAGTTTTATCGGCACGGATAATTTGCCCTGCTGGGGCTTGAGTGGTTTGGGAGTCAACGCGAGATTGCCAAACTTTGATGTTATTGTCCTCGACACTAAAGAAGCTCATTGGCCAAGGATTGAAAGCGCGTACGCAACGTTCAATGTGCTCTGCTTCATCGTGCCAATTGATTTTTGCTTCTTCTTTGCTGAGTTTTTTCGCATAGTTAGCATAATCATCATTTTGCTTTTGTGGCAAAGCCTGACCTTGTTGAATGTCGGCTACGCATTCTAATAAGGCTTGTGGGCCAAGTTGTGCCAGTTTTTCATACATGGAAGCACTGGTGTCAGTATTGGCGATAGGCAGGGTGGCAATTTTCAACATATCACCAGTATCAAGGCCAATATCCATTTGCATGATGGTTACGCCCGTTTCGGCATCACCCGCCCAGATAGCTCGTTGGATCGGTGCAGCACCACGCCAACGCGGTAAAATGGAGCCGTGAACATTAATACAGCCTAAGCGCGGGGTATCTAATACCGCTTGCGGCAGCAGTAAACCGTAAGCGACAACGATCATTAAATCGGCATCTAATGCTTTCAGTTGTTGTTTGGCTTCTTCTGATTTGAAGTTTTCGGGTTGATAAACCGGGATATCGTGTTCTTGTGCCAGTTGTTTAACTGGACTTGCCGTGAGCTTTTTACCGCGACCGGCTGGGCGGTCGGGCTGAGTATAAGCCGCGACAATGTGATATTGAGAATGTTGTTGCGCAGAAAGTAACGCCGCCAAGTGACGGGCGGCGAAATCTGGAGTACCTGCGAAGACAATACGTAAAGACTGGCTCAAGGTAACCTCATTAATTGGGTGATGGCGTAATTATTGGTTTTTCTCATTAAAGCGTTTAATTTTTTCAAGTTTATCCTTGATACGCTTACGTTTTAATGGAGAAAGGTAATCGACAAATAACTTACCAAGTAAGTGGTCACATTCATGTTGAATACAGATAGCTAATAAGTCATCCGCTTCTAAGGTGAACTCTTGGCCATTGCGATCCAAGGCTTTGACTGTAATAGCAGAAGCTCGAGGCACTAACGCACGCGCTCCAGGAACAGATAAACAGCCTTCTTCGATACCATCTTCACCATGTTTTTCAATGATTTCAGGGTTAATTAACACTAATCGTTCATCGCGATTTTCTGAAATATCGATCACAATCAGTTGTTTATGAACATCTACTTGAGTGGCCGCTAAACCAATCCCTTCTTCGTCGTACATGGTATCAAACATGTCATCGATCAGAGTTTGGAGTTCAGGAGTAAACTCAGTGATAGGTTGGGCGACCGTGCGTAGACGATCATCTGGGAACGTTAATACATTTAATACAGACATATACACTCTAAATATTGAACTGTGCCGAAACAGCTTAAACCTTATTGCCTCAATTCTAGACATTTTAATGACCAAATGACAGCATCGGATCACATTAAGGGACAAAATGTCGACCAAGGAATCTAAGGTCATGCGCAAAATTACACAATCTTTTTTTTATTTCTTGCTCTTTTTAGGAGGAAGTTGCGCGGTTGTCGCGGCGACATCTTCTACCTCACCTCTGGCATTAAAAGAGGGCGCACCAAACACTTACGTTGTAAAAAAAGGCGATACCTTGTGGGATATTTCGGCCTTATTTTTGGACAGTCCATGGTTATGGCCGCGCTTATGGCAAGTGAATGCCAATATTACAAACCCTCATTTAATTTACCCTGGCGATAAGCTGATATTAACTTGGCAAAATGGGCAACCGTTGCTGAGTTTAAAGCCAATGAAAAAAGTGAGCCCTCATGTGCGTAAAATGGCGAAAGAGGCCATCTCAACATTGGATGATGGCTTGTTATTACCTTACTTACGTTCAGATCACCTGTTAGCTGAACAACAGACACAGCAAGCGTTAAGAGTGCTAGGCACGAGTGAAGGTCGGAAGTTTTTAAGTGCCAATGAGCGCATTTATATTGATGGCCAAGTCAGTCATCATGATTGGGCGATTTATCGACTGGTCGAAAAATATCAGCGCAGTGGCGATGATGTGCAGGCTAGTGCTTATTCCTTGCGTTTAGTGGCGCGCACGCAATTAAAAGAATCCAATGAGAACGTCAGCGCCTTGCAAGTGGTTAAGCAGTACCAAGAAGTGCAGCAAAATGATATTGCATTACCCATCAATCAAGAGACACTCACTTTGTCTACAGTCTTTCAACCGACTCCAGCTCCTGCCGGATTAGTCGCCAATATTAAAGGCTCAATGGAAAGCTTGAATTTTATGGCGGTCAATCAAGTGGTGATCATTGATCGTGGTTTAGATGATGGGGTAATTCAAGGCAGTAGTTTTAATTTGGCGAAACCTGGTGCAGAAGTTTATGGCGAGAAAGGTGAGTACCATTATAAAAAACCGTTAGGCGTAAATGGCTTTCAATCTGCGGCGTTGCCTCCTGTGGCGATTGGTCAAATGGTGGTTATTCGACCTTATGCCAAGTTTAGCTTAGCGTTAATTACGCAAAGTTTAGAGCCGATTCGAGTAGATTCATTAGCGATTTCACCGATGGCCCCACCACGACAAGGTGATACTGCCGGATGACGGAAGCACAATTAACCGCTTGGTTAACATTAAGCTTTACTCCTCAGCTCGGTGGGGTTGGGCTCGCGCGTTTAATCAGTGTCGATTCTGCAGAAAATATCGTGCGTTATTCCAGCCAACAATTACAGCATTTGGGATTAAAAGCCGCGCAAATCCGTTATCTTCAACAGCCGTCGCACCCTGAAGTAGAGCAATGTTTACAATGGCAAGCTGAGTCTGATTGGCATCATATTGTGTCGCCATTAGAAGATGACTATCCTTATTTACTCAATCAAATGTCTTCTCACCCTCCGGTGCTTTTTGTTAAAGGTGATGCTTCTGTTTTACATCGTCAACAAGTGGCAATCGTCGGTAGCCGCCATGCCAGCTTGGAAGGATTAAAAGCGGCCAAGGAGTTTGCCTATCAATTAGCAGAACAAGGCCTCACTATTACCAGTGGTTTGGCGTTAGGGATTGATGGTCATGCTCATGATGGCGCTTTATTGGCGCAAGGAACAACGGTGGCGGTCTTAGGTTCAGGGGTTGAGCAAATTTACCCTGCTCGCCATAAAGGGTTAGCGGAACGTATTGTGCAACAAGGGGGGGCGTTAGTGTCGGAACTGAGGCCCGATACCAAACCACGTGCGGAACATTTCCCTCGGCGCAATCGTATTATCAGTGGCTTATCTCAAGGTGTGTTAGTAGTAGAGGCGGCAGAGCGCAGCGGTTCTCTGATCACGGCCCGTTACGCCATTGAACAAAATCGCGATGTTTTTGCTTTGCCAGGTTCAATTTATCAAGCTGGGTTTGCAGGTAGTAATCGATTATTGCAGCAAGGAGCGTATTTAGCGTTAAGCCCACAAGATATTATTGATGAATTAAATCCCTCACTGACTCGCCCCTTTTCTCTTCCTAGGTCTTCACAAAGTCAGCTAAACTTAATACCAGAGGCATCACCGCCTCCTGTAGAAAATCACAGTCAATCATTGCCATTTCCACAACTGTTCGCTAACGTAGGAAATGAACCAACCCCCGTTGATATTTTAGCGGAACGTACCCATATACCGGTACATGAAGTTATGATGCAAATATTAGAGCTGGAATTAGCCGGTTATGTTAGTTCTGTGCCAGGTGGGTATATTCTCAATCATGGGAGTAAACCAAAGTAAAGTGTTGCCGTGGAGGGTAAAGCTATGATGGACATCCTTATGTACCTGTTTGAAACCTATATCCATAGCGATGCAGACCTCATGATCGATCAAGATGAGCTTGAAGATGAATTGCTGCGAGCGGGTTTTCATCAACAAGAAATTTATAAAGCTTTGCATTGGTTAGAAGGTTTAGCCGCTTTACAACAAGGTGGTGATCGCCTTGATATGGCAACCGGCTCAGCGACTTCTACTCGAATTTTTACTCAAGAAGAAATGCTACGTTTAGACGTTACCTGTCGTGGCTTTTTATTATTCCTTGAACAAGTTCAGGTGTTGACCGCAGAAACGCGTGAAATGGTCATCGATCGTGTGATGGGTTTAGAAACCAATGAATTCATTTTAGATGATCTTAAATGGGTTATCTTGATGGTGTTGTTTAATGTACCTGGTAATGAAAGTGCTTATACCCAGATGGAAGAGCTGCTGTATTCTACTGAGCAAGGCATTGTGCATTAAGTGTGATGGCTAAATTGAAGCCTGATGTGTGAACCGGTGTTATGAACAACAAAATTGACCAGACTTTATTTTCTGCCCATGAGCAGGCTTTGCAACATGAAGCCTGCCCCAAATGTGGCGTTGAACATCATGGTGAGCTGCAATTGCGTCATGGCAAGCGTGGGCCTTTTTTAGGCTGTCATCGCTATCCACAATGTGACTACATTAAACCACTTCATCAAAATGATGGTCATATCATTAAAGCGCTCGGAGTTGCCTGCCCGGAATGTGGCGAGACATCACAAGGTGAGTTGGTATTACGCCAAGGGCGATTTGGGATGTTTATTGGTTGCAGTCGCTTTCCTGAGTGCCACCATCTTGAATCACCGACCGCGTCACCTAAACAAGATAACTTAACCTCTGTAGCTTGTCCGGAATGCGCTTCAGGTCATTTGATTGAGCGCCAATCTCGATTTGGTAAAAGTTTCTATGCTTGTGATGCTTACCCTAAATGTAAATTCTCTATTAATTTGCCGCCATTGGAAGGGCAATGCGAACAATGTGGGTATCCGCTCTTGGTGGAAAAGCATTTATCCAGTGGCCGTAAAGTGTTGTGTGCCGATAGAAAATGTCAGCATACTCAAAGCGGGGATGCAAAAGAGTCATCGCTATCTTAATTTGATTAAAAAACGTATCGATAATAAAAACCGCTGAACAGGATGGGCTCACATCATGTTCGGCGGTTTTTTTATTTGTCGTATTCTTTCTTATACCCGAGCTCGTGGTCGACCCCAGATTAGGTCGCCGATTCTAGAATATGTTACAGCGCTATAATTGTTCTATATGGTGCTGCAATTCTGGAAAAGCGGCCGGATCGAGTACGCTTGCTAATTGGCGTAGATTGAGTGTTAACTCCTCACGACTATGAGCGCACACATTAATGTGTCCCATTTTGCGTCCTGGACGTTTTTCTTTACCGTACCAATGGACATGACATTGCGGCATGTTCATCACGGCGTCTGGTAAGCTATCTTGCCCTAAAATATTGACCATGGCGGTAGGACGAATGGTTTTAGTACAACCTAAAGGTAAATGACACACCGCACGTAAATGGTTTTCAAACTGGCAGACTTCAGCACCTTGTTGAGTCCAGTGGCCGGAGTTATGCACACGAGGGGCGATTTCATTCACTAATAGCTGACCTTGAACATCAAAGAATTCAATGGCTAACAATCCCACATAATTGAGTTGCTCTGCTACCGCGGTAAACATCTGCTCAGCTTGAGCTTGCAGTTCTGGCTCATCAATAGCAACAGAGAGGCTTAAGACGCCATTGACATGAACATTTTCTGCGAGCGGATAAATGGCCAGTTCTCCTTTCGCATTGCGAGCGCCGACGAGTGAGACTTCACGTTGAAAACTGACAAATTGTTCAGCAACAATAGCTTGCTGTGGGTTAACTTCTAAACTTGCGCTAATTTTATTCCAGATAGAATCGGCCTGTTGTGGTTCGGTTAAACGCCACTGTCCTTTTCCATCATATCCACCCAGTGCGGTTTTGAGCACCATTGGAATACCTACGGTTTGAATCGCCTGATTAAAGTCATCGCGAGTATTGATAATGGCATACTTAGCGTTAGCAACATTGGCATCATCTAACAGTTGTTTTTCAATGCGGCGATCACCGCCAGCTTTAATAGCTTGAGTGGTGGGTAAAAATTTGCCGCTTTGTTCACAGATATCCAGAATGGAATGGGGAATATGTTCAAACTCTGCGGTAATGACATCGGCGGCGGCAATGGCATTATTTAAACCATGACCAATGACGTTACCTGTAAGGGGATGAACAATTTGCTCACTGCCTACATCAAAGGCAGAAATATTGATATTCAACGGTGCTCCGGCTAAAGACATCATTCGTGCCAATTGACCGGCACCGAGCACTAATACTTGTTGCTTGGCCATCAATCTTAATCCTCTGCTGGGTTGGGATTGGCTAGGACGGTATCCGTTTGTTCTTTACGGAAGGCTTCAACTTTCGCCATGACGGTCTCATCAAATGTACCAATGATTTGTGCGGCAAGAATACCGGCGTTAGCGGCTCCTGCTTCACCAATCGCTAATGTTCCTACCGCAATCCCTTTAGGCATTTGTACAATGGAGTAAAGAGAATCAACACCTGATAAAGCGCGAGATTGCACTGGAACCCCTAATACTGGCAAGCTGGTATAGGCCGCGGTCATACCGGGTAAATGGGCTGCGCCACCGGCTCCTGCAATAATGACTTTAATGCCTCGTTGTTTGGCACTTTCAGCATATTCAGCTAAAAGATGTGGTGTTCGGTGAGCTGAAACCACTTTGGTCTCGTATGGCACATTAAAACGGTCAAGCATTTCAGCAGCCAGTTTCATAGTTGGCCAATCAGATTTTGAACCCATGATGATTCCAACAGTCATCGATCACTCCTTAACGAATCAGTTATTGGTGGACTAGTTGTAATGAACTAGTGATATTCACGATATTGCCCGCATTATACTGAGAAAAACATCCAAGGAAAACGTTTGCGTCAGGTTGTTTTTCGATGTCAGTATAAATTCCTGTTGTTACATAAAAAAAACGTTTAGTCATCGGGCGTGAGGTTTTATACACTGACCGTATTGATCTATGACAAAGTAATACAGGGAAGAGAAAACGTGAATAATTTTGAATCGGTGCTACAAGCGCTACAACAAGGTGAGGTGATTGCTTATCCTACCGAAGGAGTATTTGGCGTTGGTTGTGATCCTGATAATCAATCTGCCATTGAAAAACTGTTGACCTTGAAGCAACGACCGATTGAAAAAGGGCTGATATTAATCGCCGCTAATTATGAGCAAATTCTCCCTTATATTGATGAAAGCCAATTAACGGCAGCGCAATTAGAGGCGGTACACCATACTTGGCCAGGACCTGTGACTTGGGTGATGCCAGTAAAGCCACAAGTGTCTTCTCATCTTACCGGTCAATTTGATTCGATTGCGGTACGTGTGACCGACCATCCATTAGTTCAACAACTGTGTCTGGCATTGGGTAAGCCGCTCACCTCGACCAGTGCTAATTTGACCGGATTAGAACCTTGCCGAACTACGCAAGAAGTTGAGCAACAGTTGGGTGATAAATTAGTGGCTATTTTACAAGGCCAAGTAGGGGGGCGAACCCAGCCTACTGAAATTCGTGACGCCAAAACGGGCGCAGTATTAAGACAAGGATAACCTCCGGGATGACGACTCAAAATCAACAAGTGGATAAAGACGCAGTAAAAGCGTTTCTGATGTCGCTACAAGATTCTATTTGTGAGCAATTAGAGGCAGTAGATGGCGGTCAATTTATTGAAGATGCCTGGCAGAGAGAGCAAGGTGGTGGTGGCCGGAGTCGCGTGATCCGCCAAGGTGAGATTTTTGAACAAGGTGGCGTGAATTTTTCTCATGTGTTTGGGGATAAAATGCCCGCTTCAGCCACGGCCCATCGTCCTGAATTAGCGGGTCGTCGTTTTGAAGCGATGGGCGTCTCTTTAGTTTTGCATCCACACAATCCTTATATTCCCACTTCGCATGCTAATGTTCGTTTCTTTATTGCTGAAAAAGAAGGGCACGATCCGATTTGGTGGTTTGGTGGGGGTTTTGACTTAACCCCATTTTATCCTTTTGAGGAAGATTGCCAGCACTGGCATGATACCGCGAAATCCATTTGTGCACCTTTTGGCGAGTCGGTTTATGCACAACATAAAGCGTGGTGTGACCGATATTTCTTCTTGCCACACCGCAATGAAACTCGAGGCGTGGGTGGTTTATTCTTTGATGATTTGAATCAATGGGACTTTGCGGTGTGCTTTGATTACCTTAAAGCGGTTGGCGAAGGCTTCACTCAAGCTTATTTACCTATTGTGCAAAAGCGTCGTGATCACGCTTATGGGGAACGTGAGCGACAATTCCAGTTGTACCGTCGTGGCCGCTATGTTGAATTTAATCTCGTGTATGACCGAGGTACTTTATTTGGTCTACAAAGTGGCGGGCGTACCGAGTCGATTTTAATGTCGATGCCACCTTTAGCGCGCTGGGAATATGATTATTCTCCTCACCATGAATCAGCAGAAGCGAACTTGTATCAACATTATTTACAGCCTCGCGACTGGTAAGTATGACGCTAATCGGGCAAGGAAAGGCCAACAATATGAACAATCTTGATCAATATGTAGTATTTGGAAACCCAATCTCACACAGTAAGTCTCCTTTTATTCATACCTTATTCGCTCGTCAAACTAATCAAGCGATGCAATACGGTATTATTGAAGCGCCGCTGGATGAGTTTACGCTTTCTGCGCAACGCTTTTTTGCTGAAGGGGGAAAAGGCTGTAATGTCACCGCCCCTTTTAAATTGGATGCTTATCAATTTGCTGACCGCTTAACTGAAAGAGCACAATTGGCTCAGGCGGTAAATACGCTTAAGAAGTTAGATGACGGGCAGATTATTGGAGATAACACTGATGGCGAAGGTTTAGTTCAAGACCTACTGTTAAATCAGGCTCCTATTCAAGGTAGTCGTATCTTGTTACTTGGTGCGGGTGGGGCAGCACGGGGGGTGATTAAGCCACTATTGGATCAGCAGCCTCAGCAATTAGTGATAGCCAATCGTACACTAACTAAAGCACAAGCGCTGGTGGAGGGATTTTTGCCTTATGGTCCGGTGAGCGCACAAGCCATGGACAGCATTGAGGGCTCATTTGATATTGTGATTAATTCTACATCTGCCGGACTAACTGGCGGATTACCGGATATCAGTGCGAGTATATTTTCTCCTCAAACGATAAGTTACGATATGAGTTATGGTGGCGATAAAACCTTATTTACTCAGTGGGCCAAAGAAAATGGTGTCGTACATGCTTATGATGGTTTAGGTATGTTAGTCGGACAAGCGGCGGAAAGTTTTATGTTGTGGCGAGGGTTACGTCCGAGTCTTCGTCAGGTATTGCGAGAACTGAGAAAAAACTTAGAGAGTTAAAGCATGAATCAAAATATTTTGTTTACCGATCAAAAACACTGGGATGATTCACGTCAATGTGTGGTCTTTTTTGCCCAGCAATCTGGACAGCTGATCGCTTGCAGCGCTTCTTTATCTTTATTATCGCAATTAGACCATCAAACGCTATCTTCTGAAAAGCAGGCGTTGGAAGCTTTTCAGCGTGTGCAATTTGATTTAGAAGAATTAGCCGAGCAGGCCATTGAAGACGAAGCCTTTAGCCCAAGCGGTGAAATAGACTTAGGCTAAAAGAAGATTTAGGTTATAAATATAAAGAAGACAATGACTAGCTGACTTGGTGAAGATAGTCATTTTTATTGTCGACATAATTATTTGCAGACTTTAATAAAAAGGCTTTTTCAGTCTCAGTTAAAGGACGGGCTTGTTTTACAGGGCTCCCAATATAAAGATAGCCACTTTCTAAACGTTTATTGGGCGGAACCAAGCTACCAGCACCAATCATTACATCCGACTCAATGACAGCACCATCTAAAACAATAGCTCCCATCCCAACCAAGACTCGGTCATGAATCGTGCAGCCATGTAACATGACTTTATGGCCAACCGTCACATCGTGACCAATGAGCAATGGAAACCCTTCGGGATGATCTGCATTTTTATGAGTCACATGTAAGACACTACCATCTTGAATATTCGTTCGCTCGCCGATGTGAATATGATTAACATCTCCACGAGCCGCAACGAGAGGCCAAATACTAGAATCATCACCAATTTTTATATCACCAACGAGAACGGAAGATTCATCAATGTAAACCTGATGACCTAATTGTGGACTAATGCCTTTATAGCGACGAATATTGTTCATTTTTACTCCTTATTTAGACTGATTATGACGAAATATAAGTTCGAAACTAGTGAAAACACCCTCTCTTGGCGCAAAAGTAACCAAATGATCAAAAAAAACAAAAAAAGTCGGAAAAAGGGCTTGCCAATATTCATCAGCTCTCTATAATGCGCCCTCACTGACACGGAGCACGCAGCCAAGCTGCAGCACGGGTTAGAGGTCAAAACCTTCTCAAAAAGGTTAGCGAAAACAGCTTCGGCTAGTTTGATTTCACTTTCGAAAGTGAAAGAAATAAAAGTTTTAAAAAAGTGTTTGACACGAGCTTTTAAATCGCTAAAATGGCCGCCCTGTTCAACGAGATGCGCTAAGCATTATCGATAAGAACAACGCTCTTTAACAATTTAAACCTATCAATCTGTGTGGGCACTCGTTGATGATAATCAAAAAGATTTATCAATGAACTGAGTGACCAAACGGCTATTAAAAGAGTCAGCCTTGAGCTGGTTTGATTTCACTTTTTAAAGTGGAAATAAATAATAGCGGCACAGTCAATTCATTATCTATCTGTTGGATAGATAATAGCTTTAAAGTTACTTCTTCTTTTTTAAGAAGAATAGTTTTGAAGTCAGTATTCGTTGAGCCGGTCGCAAGACCACAAAAACTTTAATTGAAGAGTTTGATCATGGCTCAGATTGAACGCTGGCGGCAGGCCTAACACATGCAAGTCGAGCGGTAACAGGAAATAGCTTGCTATTTCGCTGACGAGCGGCGGACGGGTGAGTAATGCATAGGAAGTTGCCCAGTAGAGGGGGATAACCATTGGAAACGATGGCTAATACCGCATAACCTCTTCGGAGCAAAGCAGGGGACCTTCGGGCCTTGCGCTATTGGATACGCCTATGTGGGATTAGCTAGTTGGTGAGGTAATGGCTCACCAAGGCAACGATCCCTAGCTGGTCTGAGAGGATGATCAGCCACACTGGGACTGAGACACGGCCCAGACTCCTACGGGAGGCAGCAGTGGGGAATATTGCACAATGGGCGAAAGCCTGATGCAGCCATGCCGCGTGTATGAAGAAGGCCTTCGGGTTGTAAAGTACTTTCAGTTGTGAGGAAGGTTTCGTAGTTAATAACTGCGTTGCTTGACGTTAGCAACAGAAGAAGCACCGGCTAACTCCGTGCCAGCAGCCGCGGTAATACGGAGGGTGCGAGCGTTAATCGGAATTACTGGGCGTAAAGCGCATGCAGGTGGTTTGTTAAGTCAGATGTGAAAGCCCGGGGCTCAACCTCGGAAGGTCATTTGAAACTGGCAAACTAGAGTACTGTAGAGGGGGGTAGAATTTCAGGTGTAGCGGTGAAATGCGTAGAGATCTGAAGGAATACCAGTGGCGAAGGCGGCCCCCTGGACAGATACTGACACTCAGATGCGAAAGCGTGGGGAGCAAACAGGATTAGATACCCTGGTAGTCCACGCCGTAAACGATGTCTACTTGGAGGTTGTGGCCTTGAGCCGTGGCTTTCGGAGCTAACGCGTTAAGTAGACCGCCTGGGGAGTACGGTCGCAAGATTAAAACTCAAATGAATTGACGGGGGCCCGCACAAGCGGTGGAGCATGTGGTTTAATTCGATGCAACGCGAAGAACCTTACCTACTCTTGACATCCAGAGAAGCCAGTAGAGATACAGGTGTGCCTTCGGGAGCTCTGAGACAGGTGCTGCATGGCTGTCGTCAGCTCGTGTTGTGAAATGTTGGGTTAAGTCCCGCAACGAGCGCAACCCTTATCCTTGTTTGCCAGCGAGTAATGTCGGGAACTCCAGGGAGACTGCCGGTGATAAACCGGAGGAAGGTGGGGACGACGTCAAGTCATCATGGCCCTTACGAGTAGGGCTACACACGTGCTACAATGGCGCATACAGAGGGCAGCGAACTTGCGAAAGTAAGCGAATCCCAAAAAGTGCGTCGTAGTCCGGATTGGAGTCTGCAACTCGACTCCATGAAGTCGGAATCGCTAGTAATCGTGGATCAGAATGCCACGGTGAATACGTTCCCGGGCCTTGTACACACCGCCCGTCACACCATGGGAGTGGGCTGCAAAAGAAGTAGGTAGTTTAACCTTCGGGAGGACGCTTACCACTTTGTGGTTCATGACTGGGGTGAAGTCGTAACAAGGTAGCCCTAGGGGAACCTGGGGCTGGATCACCTCCTTATACGAAGATTATTTTTGATGAGTACCCACACAGATTGATTAGGTTTATATAGAAAAGAGTTTCATGTTGGGTCTGTAGCTCAGCTGGTTAGAGCGCTCGCCTGATAAGCGGGAGGTCGGTGGTTCAAGTCCACTCAGACCCACCAATCTTTCCTAAAAGATTGGTCAACATGATTTCGATGGGGCTATAGCTCAGCTGGGAGAGCGCCTGCCTTGCACGCAGGAGGTCTGCGGTTCGATCCCGCATAGCTCCACCATCTTTAAGCGCATTTACGAATGCTTTTAAAAATGGTTTCGTAAGAAACTCTTTGCTCTTTAACAATTTGGAAAGCTGACTGATAACGACTTTATGTTGTTATCAAATAAAAGTTCTCAATGTTTATCTTAAAGATAAACACACAACACACATTCAAGTGTCTTGTATTCTAGTTTTTATCTACTTTTTCATAAAAGTAGGCAAAAACATCTATTGAGTCCGGCAACGATATTTAAGATTACCCTCTTAAATATCAACAAACTAAAACCTTATTTAGTTGAACATACATAAGACCCTTTTGGGTTGTATGGTTAAGTGAATAAGCGTACACGGTGGATGCCTAGGCAGTCAGAGGCGATGAAGGACGTATTAACTTGCGATAAGCGTAGATTAGGCAGTAAAAGCCACTTGAGTCTACGATTTCCGAATGGGGAAACCCAGTTGCATAAGCAACTATCATTAACTGAATACATAGGTTAATGAGGCGAACTCGGGGAACTGAAACATCTAAGTACCCGAAGGAAGAGAAATCAACCGAGATTCCGAAAGTAGCGGCGAGCGAAATTGGATTAGCCCTTAAGCTTTTAATGATGCAGGTGAACAAGCTGGAAAGCTTGGCGATACAGGGTGATAGCCCCGTAACCGACACATCATAATCAGTGAAATCGAGTAAGGCGGGACACGTGTTATCCTGTCTGAATATGGGGGGACCATCCTCCAAGGCTAAATACTCCTGACTGACCGATAGTGAACCAGTACCGTGAGGGAAAGGCGAAAAGAACCCCTGTGAGGGGAGTGAAATAGAACCTGAAACCGTGTACGTACAAGCAGTAGGAGCACCTTCGTGGTGTGACTGCGTACCTTTTGTATAATGGGTCAGCGACTTATATTTAGTAGCAAGGTTAACCGTATAGGGGAGCCGTAGGGAAACCGAGTCTTAACTGGGCGTCGAGTTGCTAGGTATAGACCCGAAACCAGGTGATCTAGCCATGGGCAGGTTGAAGATTGAGTAACATCAATTGGAGGACCGAACCGACTAATGTTGAAAAATTAGCGGATGACTTGTGGCTAGGGGTGAAAGGCCAATCAAACCTGGAGATAGCTGGTTCTCCCCGAAAGCTATTTAGGTAGCGCCTCGGACGAATACTACTGGGGGTAGAGCACTGTTAAGGCTAGGGGGTCATCCCGACTTACCAACCCTTTGCAAACTCCGAATACCAGTAAGTACTATCCGGGAGACACACGGCGGGTGCTAACGTCCGTCGTGGAGAGGGAAACAACCCAGACCGCCAGCTAAGGTCCCAAAGTATAGCTAAGTGGGAAACGATGTGGGAAGGCTCAGACAGCCAGGATGTTGGCTTAGAAGCAGCCATCATTTAAAGAAAGCGTAATAGCTCACTGGTCGAGTCGGCCTGCGCGGAAGATGTAACGGGGCTAAGCTATACACCGAAGCTGCGGCAGTACAGTTTACTGTGCTGGGTAGGGGAGCGTTCTGTAAGCCGTTGAAGGTGAACTGAGAAGTTTGCTGGAGGTATCAGAAGTGCGAATGCTGACATGAGTAACGATAAAGGGAGTGAAAAACTCCCTCGCCGGAAGACCAAGGGTTCCTGTCCAACGTTAATCGGGGCAGGGTAAGTCGACCCCTAAGGCGAGGCTGAAAAGCGTAGTCGATGGGAAACGGGTTAATATTCCCGTACTTCTTACAAATGCGATGGGGGGACGGAGAAGGCTAGGTGGGCCTGGCGATGGTTGTCCAGGTTCAAGTGCGTAGGCTGATTTCTTAGGTAAATCCGGGAAATCTTAAGGCCGAGACACGACGTCGAGCTACTACGGTAGTGAAGTCATTGATGCCATGCTTCCAGGAAAAGCCTCTAAGCTTCAGTTTGTAAGAAATCGTACCCCAAACCGACACAGGTGGTCGGGTAGAGAATACCAAGGCGCTTGAGAGAACTCGGGTGAAGGAACTAGGCAAAATGGTACCGTAACTTCGGGAGAAGGTACGCTCCTAGCGGTGATGAGACTTGCTCTCTAAGCTGCCGGGAGTCGCAGATACCAGGTGGCTGCAACTGTTTATTAAAAACACAGCACTGTGCAAAATCGTAAGATGACGTATACGGTGTGACGCCTGCCCGGTGCCGGAAGGTTAATTGATGGGGTTATCTTCGGAGAAGCTCTTGATCGAAGCCCCGGTAAACGGCGGCCGTAACTATAACGGTCCTAAGGTAGCGAAATTCCTTGTCGGGTAAGTTCCGACCTGCACGAATGGCGTAATGATGGCCACGCTGTCTCCACCCGAGACTCAGTGAAATTGAAATCGCTGTGAAGATGCAGTGTACCCGCGGCTAGACGGAAAGACCCCGTGAACCTTTACTACAGCTTGGCACTGAACATTGACCCTACATGTGTAGGATAGGTGGGAGACTTTGAAGCATTCACGCCAGTGGATGTGGAGTCAACCTTGAAATACCACCCTTGTAGTGTTGATGTTCTAACTTAGCCCCATTATCTGGGGTGAGGACAGTGCCTGGTGGGTAGTTTGACTGGGGCGGTCTCCTCCCAAAGAGTAACGGAGGAGCACGAAGGTGGGCTAAACACGGTTGGACATCGTGTGGTTAGTGCAATGGCATAAGCCCGCTTGACTGCGAGAATGACAATTCGAGCAGGTGCGAAAGCAGGTCATAGTGATCCGGTGGTTCTGAATGGAAGGGCCATCGCTCAACGGATAAAAGGTACTCCGGGGATAACAGGCTGATACCGCCCAAGAGTTCATATCGACGGCGGTGTTTGGCACCTCGATGTCGGCTCATCACATCCTGGGGCTGAAGTCGGTCCCAAGGGTATGGCTGTTCGCCATTTAAAGTGGTACGCGAGCTGGGTTTAGAACGTCGTGAGACAGTTCGGTCCCTATCTGCCGTGGGCGTTGGAAGATTGAAGGGGGCTGCTCCTAGTACGAGAGGACCGGAGTGGACGAACCTCTGGTGTTCGGGTTGTCATGCCAATGGCATTGCCCGGTAGCTAAGTTCGGAATCGATAAGTGCTGAAAGCATCTAAGCACGAAGCGAGCCCTGAGATGAGTCTTCCCTGGCACTTTAAGTGTCCTAAAGGGTTGTTCGAGACTAGAACGTTGATAGGTTGGGTGTGTAAGCGCTGCGAGGCGTTGAGCTAACCAATACTAATTGCCCGTGAGGCTTAACCATACAACACCTAAAGGGTTTTGATGGACTTAATAGATATAAGACATGCTTGAATGAGTGTGAGAACGAGTTAGAGATAACAAAGCAGCTTTCCGAATTAAGTTAAAGCATCATAAATGATGTTTTAACAAAAGAATTTGCTTGGCGACCATAGCGCTTTGGACCCACCTGATTCCATGCCGAACTCAGAAGTGAAACGAAGTAGCGCCGATGGTAGTGTGGGGTCTCCCCATGTGAGAGTAGGACATCGCCAGGCTTACTTTCCGTTTTTAGATTTTAGAAAAATCTAAAGGCAAAAGTTTGAAATACTGAATAGACACTGCGGAGTGGTAGTTCAGTTGGTTAGAATACCGGCCTGTCACGCCGGGGGTCGCGGGTTCGAGTCCCGTCCACTCCGCCACTTATTTTAAAATCCTGATTCGAAAGAGTCAGGATTTTTTCGTTTATGCTAACCTAAAAAATTAATTGTCTAGATTACTCCCGTTTCTAGTGCATATTTTTGTTACCCTGCCGGTGCTCTCCAAGAAACGATTCCATGCATGACACACCTTTTCGATAATATTCTGGTAGTTTTATACCAAGGGTACAAAATAACTGCGCCTCCTTGTTGGTTAAAAGGCTTGATAACGACTTTATACTTTTGTTTATAAAAACGTTGATTATAGAGCCTCTATTTATTGAAAATTTCAGCCTTGTTCTCAAGCCTTTTTCCTACGTAATGTCTGACTCTCCAATTGGTGTGATTGGTTATTTTCATACTTATTTTATCGACTTTAGCTTTGGTGAATAGGTTAGGAGCTGGATAATGCTGAAATAGCTTTGTGAGGTTGGTTGTTATTGGATAGCTAAATGTGGTTCAAGGGCGTGAAGGATAAAAAAGCCTAACGGGATAGGTTAGGCTTCAGTGGGATTATTCATCGTGATCGCGATTATAAAATCTGTTTTAAAATACGATCAACTTTAACTCTTTTTATCTTGCGAATAAGCTTTTGGACTTCTTCAGGGTAACTGTCGATGGTATCTAACTGTTTAAAGCTTCCAATCAGAGTGGTGTGTTCTAAGATTGAAGATAACTCAAGCTCAAACTGTGCAGTTAGTTTTTGTGCAGGGTCTTGGATCAAGAGTCCATTTTCTAAGTCAAGCTTCCAAGCTCGTGGGTTAAGGTTATTACCCGTCAATAACATGTATTCTTTATCGACCCACATACCTTTTAAATGAAAACTATTGTTGTCGTGTTTCCATAAATGAATAGAAAGTTGGCGACTGGCAATATGTGCTTCATTGATACGAGCGAAATGACGCAGGTTGATTTCGTATAGATAAGGTAACCCTGCAATGGTTTTGAATTCTTCTTCTGGCGGAATATAGAAGTCATTTGCGGTCTTATCACCAACAATAATCGTGACTTTAACACCTCGTCGAATGGCGCGTTTGACTTCTTTTGCAATGCTTTTAGGGAAGTTAAAGTAAGGCGTTAGAATGGTAATCTCTTTTTCGGCACAGGCAATAAGATTATTGATGTGCAAGTTCAGTTTATTGCGACGCTTACCGACACCAACCAAAGGAGTGATTCCCACTTCATCGTCAGAACGTGTTTCTGGTGTAAATTGATAATGCGATTGAGTGAGAGAGGTTCGGAATTGTTTAATCGCTGTTTTTAATGATTTAGTGCTTGGTCGCTCTGGTTGAGATAAACAGTTTACGGCACTGTTATTGCTAATATAGTGTTGGATATATTGCACCATGGTATTGGCGAGCGTTGGGTTTGTCATTACATGGTAGCGATCAAATCGATATTTATCATTCTGGTGTAAATAAATATTGTTGAGGCTAGCACCGCTGTAAATCACAGTATCATCAATAATAAAACCTTTAAGGTGTAAAACACCAAACACTTCTTTACCACGTACCGGTACCCCTAAAATAGAGATAGGGTGTTGGTATTTTTGTGCAAACTCTTTATATAACGCCGCATTTCCTTCACTGTGTTGTGCGCCAATTAATCCTCGTTGTGCGCGGTGCCAATCGACACAAACAGTAATGTCTAGTTGTGGATTGCGCTGCTTAGCTTCGTATAATTCAGTGAGGACTTCTCTACCGGCTTCATCATTTTCTAAATATAAAGCGACTAGGTAAATGCGAGATTTTGCTTGTTTTATTTTAGACAAAAGCCGATCACGAAATTGGTGTGCAGAGAAGAGCACTTCAAATTTTGTTGGATCTTGCGCTATGGTAGGTAGCTGTTCCAGTAAATTCTTACTAGCTATCATATTTAATAAACCTTACATGCTGCTAATGTCTAAGAGACGACATTTTATCAAATAACGGATAAATATTCCTATATATCGCAGCGAAGTTATGTCAGAACTGTTGCTTTATATTGCATTGGTAACAGTTTTTTACCGTTTGCCGTGTAACGTTGGAATAGCTGCTGCAATGAAGGAGGCAAGGTTTCAGGAGTGATGGTGATAAAACCGCAAGATTGATACAGGCATTCAAGATGATCATAAGCAAAGCAGAAGGTATCTGAATTCACATGATCTTTGTGGCAAAAATTGAGCAATTGATGGGCAATACCTTGCTGACGATACTCTGGAATAACCAAAAGCCCCGTTAATAAAGAATAGTGTTCGATAGGGCGAAAGCGTACCACGGAAATAATTTGTTGCTGCACATAACCCACAACAATGACTTCTGACTTTTTGGGTTTAGCCGAAGGGTAGAAGTGCTTATATATCGGCTTAATAAGAGGCAACTTCATAGGGTCAAGTTGCTGAAAGTTAACTTCAATCATACAGAGACTGTGTTTATTGGGTGTATAAGGTAGAATATTACGACACAAGTTTAGGTAATGAAATCTATGAATGTAAATAACAACGTAAATCTAAAACCATTCCATACCTTTGGTATTGATATGCCGTGTGATGTCTTAGTTGAAGCGACAACGATAGAAGATATTATGGCGGTTTATCGTAACCCCGAGTGGGAATCATTACCTAAATTGATCTTAGGAAAGGGCAGTAATGTGTTGTTTACGGAACCCTTTCATGGTGTTGTGATCATCAATCAGCTATTGGGGAAATCCATTACTGTGGAAGAAGATGGCATTTTGTTAACCGTCTCCGGTGGTGAAGATTGGCCAAGTTTGGTTGAATGGTCTTTAGAGCAAGGCTTATCTGGATTGGAAAACCTGGCCATGATTCCCGGCTGTGCAGGCAGTGCCCCTATACAAAATATTGGTGCCTATGGCGTTGAATTTAAAGATGTTTGTAGTTATGTCGACTATGTGGATTTAACGACTTTTAAACGAGTAAGATTATCCGCAGAAGAGTGTCGTTTTGATTATCGTGATTCTATTTTTAAGCATGAATTATTAGGTCGT
Source organism: Vibrio aphrogenes (assembly GCF_002157735.2). Lineage (NCBI taxonomy): Bacteria > Pseudomonadati > Pseudomonadota > Gammaproteobacteria > Vibrionales > Vibrionaceae > Vibrio > Vibrio aphrogenes. The sequence continues at coordinate 2,439,380 of NZ_AP018689.1, read as the reverse complement.
GTGATGATTGTTGAAGTGGGGTTGAAGCTTCCAACCACTTGGGCTCCTACTTTAACCTATGGCCCACTAAAAGCGGATAAAGATTTATTGACGACCCCACGTGAAGTCTTTGATTTAGTTTGTGATATTCGAGGTACAAAATTACCGGACCCTCAAGTCACTGGCAACGCGGGCAGTTTTTTCAAAAACCCTATTATCTCCTCAGAAAGCTTTCAGACATTACAAGCTTTGTATCCAGAATTAACAGGTTATCCGGTGACGGATGGTGTCAAAATTGCGGCTGGTTGGTTGATTGACCGCTGTGGATTGAAAGGACATCAAATTGGAGGGGCACAAGTTCACCCTCAACAAGCGCTGGTTATTGTTAATGTAGGTGAAGCAACCGCCACGGATATCTTGGAATTGGCTTGGTTTATCAAATTAGCCGTGAAGGATAAGTATGGCGTCGAGTTGGAGCATGAAGTGCGCTTTTTTGATAGCCAACAAGAAACACGCTTAGAAGCCATTTTTGCTCAGAGCCAGCCATTTTCTCACTAAGGTTGCTATTCATGTCTGAAAATAAATACAAACAACATACGCTTAAATTAGAGATTATTAAGCAATTGTCTGATGGGCAATTCCATTCTGGTGAAGAGTTAGGTGAACAATTTGGGATATCAAGAGCGGCGATCAGTAAGCATATTAAGGGTATTCAACAATGGGGCATCACCATCCATCGAGTTCAAGGAAAGGGTTATCAATTATCACAGCCGTTAGATTTATTAAATGCTGAGGTCATTCAGCAAGCCTCTAGTGTTCCTATTGAGTTAATTCCGATCATCGACTCAACCAACCAATATCTATTAAATACGATGGGTGACAAGCCGAGTGGCTCGGTATGTATTGCTGAATATCAATCTCAAGGCCGAGGTCGCCGAGGCCGTCAATGGCAGTCCCCTTATGGCTCGAATTTATATTTTTCAATGTATTGGAAACTTGAATCAGGGGTCGCCGCTGCCATGGGGTTAAGCTTGGCAATTGGTGTCGCTATTGTGGATGCCTTACAAGGATTGGGCGCTCAAGATATTAAATTAAAATGGCCGAATGACTTATATTATCAAGATAAAAAGCTAGCGGGGATTTTAGTTGAAATGTCGGCGCAAACCGGTGGTGAGGCTCACTTGGTGATAGGAATGGGGCTCAATATTGATATGCAAATCGATCAAGAAGTTATCGAGCAACCATGGGCCAACTTAAATCAAGTTTTTCAAGGGGCTTTGCCTTCACGTAATGAGATTGTGATTGCGCTGATTCAAGCTTGGCATACCGTACTAGAGCAATACGAAGTTCAAGGCATGCAAGGCTTTGTAGAGCGATGGAATGCGTTAGATAACTTTAAAGATAAGCCGATCAAATTAATCATGGGTGACAAAGAAGTTCACGGTATTGGTAAGGGTATCAACGCACAGGGCGGTATTGTGTTACAAACTGAGCAGGGCCTAGAAACTTATGTTGGTGGTGAGATTTCTCTGAGAAAAGCCTGATAAGCAGAAGTGCTACTTTCTTAGCAGCACTTCTTCCACCATGTGGTTTTGACCTTTACGTAAGATCAACTGAGCACGATCTCGAGTCGGTAAGATGTTTTGCTTGAGGTTAACCCCGTTGATCGTCTGCCAGATACTCTTCGCTTTATCGATTGACTGCTGCTCTGTGAGTTGAGTGTAATGGCTAAAATAGGATCCTGGCTTAGTGAAGGCCCCTTTGCGCAGCTTCATAAAGCGAGAGACATACCAGTCTTCAATTTGATGGGTATCGGCGTCCACATAGATAGAAAAATCTAAAAAATCCGAAATAAACACTTTAAATGGATTATGTGGATAGTCGTTACCACTTTGCAGAACGTTTAATCCTTCAATAATCAAGACATCCGGTTGATCAACAATTTTTACTTCATCGGTAATATCGTAAGTAATGTGTGAGTAAACAGGGACTTGAATTTGTCGCTTACAAGCCTTCACATCACTTAAAAACTCCACCAATGACTTAGTATCGTACGACTCAGGAAAGCCTTTTTTGGTCATCAAATTATGGTCAAGAAGTTTTTGATTGGGATGAAGAAAGCCATCCGTTGTGATTAGCTCTACCTTGGGGTGATTTTCCCAACGTGATAACAAGGCGGTCAATAAGCGAGCGGTCGTACTTTTGCCGACAGCCACACTGCCTGCAATACCAATAATAAACGGTGGAGACTTCTCTTGTTTATTAAAAAATTGATGCAGAACTTGATTACGGCTTTGTCGCGCTTCAACATAAAGATTCAGCAAGCGAGAGAGCGGTAAATAGATTTGGGTGACTTCATCCATTGAGAGATTTTCATTAATCCCTTGCAGCTCTTTTAAATCGTCAGGAGTTAGGGTCATCGGGACGGAATTACGTAATTCTGACCACTGACTTCTGTTGTAAGAAAGATAAGGACTCATAAAAGGACTCTAAATAACCCAAAAGGATGAGCGAAGATACACCAACCCGACACGTTTTCAAATAACTGTTGATGGACTTTAGTGATAAATTAATGAATTTTTGCTGTATTTATGCACAATTTACGATTCTATTAAGGAAAATAATGCTTTTTTGCATTTTACTCTTGCAAGCTTTTCGAACATTCAATAGAATTCGCACCACTTGCGCCGACTTAGCTCAGTAGGTAGAGCAACTGACTTGTAATCAGTAGGTCACCAGTTCGATTCCGGTAGTCGGCACCATTTTCTGTTTAATAAGCAATTTTTATAACAGAGTGGCAAGCAATAAAAAATTTTGGAGGGGTTCCCGAGTGGCCAAAGGGAGCAGACTGTAAATCTGCCGGCTCCGCCTTCGATGGTTCGAATCCGTCCCCCTCCACCATATTCGCGTTCATGTTATGAATGCAAAAAATTGCGAAAATAGCGCTCAGAGTTACACGTGTGCGGGCATCGTATAATGGCTATTACCTCAGCCTTCCAAGCTGATGATGCGGGTTCGATTCCCGCTGCCCGCTCCAGCCGTACTTGTGTTGCTGATATAGCTCAGTTGGTAGAGCGCACCCTTGGTAAGGGTGAGGTCGGCGGTTCAAATCCGCCTATCAGCACCAGCTTTAAGCAATATTTTCCTTTTGATATATACTTAATTACCATTTTTTTGGTTGCGTGGTCATCAAAGCCACCTAAATCCGTACCTAGAGGGACTATCCATGTCTAAAGAAAAATTTGAACGTACGAAACCGCACGTAAACGTTGGTACTATCGGCCACGTTGACCACGGTAAAACTACTCTAACTGCAGCTATCTGTACGACACTTTCTAAAGTGTACGGCGGTTCAGCTCGTGACTTCGCTTCAATCGATAACGCTCCTGAAGAGCGTGAGCGCGGTATCACAATCGCTACTTCTCACGTAGAGTACGATACTCCAACTCGTCACTACGCACACGTTGACTGCCCAGGACACGCCGATTACGTTAAAAACATGATCACTGGTGCTGCGCAAATGGATGGTGGTATCCTAGTTGTTGCTGCAACTGATGGTCCTATGCCTCAAACTCGTGAGCACATCCTACTTGGTCGCCAAGTTGGTATCCCTTACATCATCGTATTCATGAACAAATGTGACATGGTTGATGATGAAGAGCTTCTAGAGCTAGTTGAAATGGAAGTTCGTGAACTTCTATCTGAGTACGACTTCCCAGGTGATGATCTACCAGTAATCCAAGGTTCAGCTCTAGGCGCACTAAACGGCGAAGAGCAATGGGAAGCGAAAATCATTGAGCTTGCAGAAGCACTAGATTCTTACATTCCTGAGCCAGAGCGTGCAGTAGACCAACCATTCCTACTACCAATTGAAGACGTGTTCTCAATCCAAGGTCGTGGTACGGTTGTAACTGGTCGTATCGAGCGTGGTATCCTACGCGTAGGTGACGAAGTAGAAATCGTTGGTATCAAAGATACTACAGTAACTACATGTACTGGTGTTGAAATGTTCCGTAAACTGCTTGACGAAGGTCGTGCAGGTGAGAACGTTGGTGCACTTCTACGTGGTACTAAACGTGATGACGTAGAGCGCGGTCAAGTACTAGCAGCTCCTAAATCAATCAACCCACACACAACTTTCGAATCAGAAGTATACGTACTTTCGAAAGATGAAGGTGGTCGTCACACTCCATTCTTCAAAGGTTACCGTCCACAGTTCTACTTCCGTACAACTGACGTAACTGGCGACATTCAACTACCAGAAGGTGTTGAAATGGTAATGCCTGGTGATAACGTACAAATGACTGTTACTCTAATCGCACCAATCGCGATGGACGAAGGTCTACGTTTCGCTATCCGTGAAGGTGGCCGTACAGTTGGTGCTGGTGTTGTAGCAAAAGTTATCGCTTAATAGGCAGACTTTACAGTTTAAATACGAATTGTATTTGACTAACGACTACTAAAAAGGGCATCATTTGATGCCCTTTTTCTGCGCTGAACAAAATGACGGCGAAATATAGCCATTTTGTAAGCAAATCAGCAAAGAAATGTATTAGATCTTTATCTAATTTATTTAGTTGATGGCTTGTCCTGAACTAATGAGTTAGCCCTGCCAAATGCGGGGTTATTGTCGTTTTTAGTAAAACTTATCACAGGTTTGTATATGAAAGCCAAAGCTGAAACTCACGAGAGCTCAAAAGCGGCCGATACCTTTAAGTGGTTGATCACTTTTGCACTGTTAGCTGCTGCCGTTGTGGGTAATTACCTGTATGGTGAAATGTCTGTTGCGATTCGTGCAGCAGCCGTTGTTATATTGATTGCAGCAGCGCTTGGCGTTGCCGCCCTAACAACGAAAGGTAAAGCTGCGATAGCATTTGCTCGTGAAGCAAAACTTGAAGTTCGCAAAGTGATTTGGCCGACGCGTCAAGAAACTATGCAAACAACATTTATCGTATTAGCTGTAAGTATTGTAATGGCTCTATTGCTTTGGGGAATTGACGGCATCATGGTTCGTCTAATTGCTCTAGCAACTGGAGTGTAAGGGGTTTAAACATGAGTGAAGCACCAAAAAAACGCTGGTATGTCGTTCAAGCCTTTTCTGGCTTTGAAGGCCGTGTTGCACAATCTCTTCGTGAACATATCAAAATGCACGCAATGGAAGATCACTTCGGCGATGTATTGGTCCCAACTGAAGAAGTTGTTGAAATGCGCGCAGGTCAACGTCGTAAAAGTGAGCGCAAATTCTTCCCAGGCTATGTATTAGTCCAAATGGTAATGAATGACGAATCATGGCACTTAGTACGCAGCATTCCGCGTGTTATGGGCTTTATTGGTGGCACCTCTGATCGTCCTGCCCCTATTACGGATAAAGAAGCGGATGCTATCTTGAACCGTCTTGAGCAGGCGAGTGAAGCTCCAAGACCGAAAACATTATTTGAAGCAGGTGAAGTGGTTCGTGTTACAGAAGGCCCATTTGCTGACTTCAATGGTACGGTTGAACAAGTTGATTATGAGAAGAGCCGCTTAAAAGTGTCGGTATCGATCTTTGGTCGTGCAACACCGGTTGAGCTTGAATTCAGTCAAGTTGAAAAATCGAACTAATAAATTTGCTTAATAAAGCACCAAAAGACTTGTTTTTAGCGTGAACTTTGACTACAATTTCGCGCCTTTTTACAGGTATTAATGTAAAGCAACGGGGAGCTGGTGAAGAGTCACTAGCGATTGTACCCAAAATTTAGGAATTAAAATGGCTAAGAAAGTAGAAGCTTATATCAAACTGCAAGTTGCAGCTGGTATGGCAAACCCAAGTCCACCGGTTGGTCCTGCACTAGGTCAACACGGTGTAAACATCATGGAATTCTGTAAAGCGTTCAACGCAAAAACAGAATCAATTGAGAAAGGTCTTCCAATCCCAGTTGTTATCTCTGTATACAACGACCGTTCTTTCACATTTGTAACTAAGACTCCACCTGCTGCAGTTCTTCTTAAGAAAGCGGCTGGCCTTAAGTCTGGTTCTGGTCGTCCAAACACTGAGAAAGTGGGTACTATCACTGACGCTCAAGTGCAAGAGATTGCTGAAACTAAAGCTGCAGATATGACTGGTGCTGACATCGAAGCGATGAAGCGTTCTATCGCGGGTACTGCTCGTTCAATGGGCCTAGTGGTAGAGGGATAAGATCATGGCAAAACTTACTAAGCGTATGAAAACAATCCGCGAAAAAGTGGATGTGACTAAAGAATACGAAATCAACGAAGCTATCGCTCTTCTTAAAGAATTAGCAACTGCTAAATTCGTAGAAAGCGTAGACGTTGCTGTTAACCTAGGCATCGATGCTCGTAAATCTGACCAAAACGTTCGTGGCGCAACAGTACTTCCACATGGTACTGGCCGTGAAATCCGCGTAGCAGTGTTCACTCAAGGTGCAAACGCTGAAGCAGCTAAAGAAGCTGGCGCAGATATCGTTGGTATGGAAGATCTTGCTGAGCAAGTGAAAAAAGGTGAAATGAACTTCGACGTTGTTGTTGCTTCTCCTGATGCAATGCGCGTAGTTGGTCAACTAGGTACTATCTTAGGTCCACGTGGCCTAATGCCAAACCCTAAAGTTGGTACTGTAACTCCTAACGTTGCTGAAGCAGTTAAAAATGCTAAAGCTGGTCAGGTTCGTTACCGTAACGACAAAAACGGCATCATTCACACCACTATTGGTAAAGCATCTTTTGAAGCTAACCAACTACAAGAGAACTTAGAAGCTCTTCTAGTAGCACTTAAGAAAGCGAAACCATCTTCAGCGAAAGGTACTTTCCTGAAGAAAGTAAGCATCTCTACTACTATGGGTGCTGGTGTTGCTGTTGATCAAGCGACTCTTAATACAACTGTTGCTTAATTAATTTGCTTAGGCGCGAAATTTGTGTATAATTTTGCGCCTAATTATGGTTGGAGTGTTGCTTATTTTGCCTGATTCTTTTTAGAAAATGGCAGAGCAAATGATGCTTCCATCCAAGACCGTAGGCGTTAATTGATTTTCATTAACTTAATAATACCTACGTAGATGGTGCCCGAACTGATGGTCGTATTTCATAAGAAATATTCATTTGGGAATGCACCGAAAGAACACTCATTATTTTAATGAGTGGTGTAACTACAACCAGGAGTAAATCCAAATGGCTTTAAACCTTCAAGACAAACAAGCAATTGTTGCTGAAGTTAACGAAGCAGCCAGTGGTGCACTTTCTGCAGTTGTTGCTGACTCTCGTGGCGTTGCTGTTGGCGCGATGACTTCTCTACGTAAACAAGCTCGTGAAGCTGGCGTTTACTTGAAAGTTGTTCGTAACACACTAGCTCGTCGTGCAGTTGTTGGTACAGACTACGAATGTCTAACAGACGTATTCGTTGGTCCTACTTTGATCGGTTTCTCTAATGAGCACCCAGGTGCTGCAGCGCGTCTTTTCAAAGACTTCGCTAAAGAGAACAAAAAATTCGAGATCAAAGCGGCTGCATTTGAAGGCGCTTTAACTGACGCTGATGTACTAGCGACTCTACCTACTTACGACGAAGCGATTGCAAAACTAATGATGTGCATGAAAGAAGCTTCTGCAGGCAAGTTGGTACGTACTATCGCTGCTGTTCGCGACCAAAAACAAGATGCTGCGGCTTAAGCCTTGCATTTTATTGGTTGCTAAATAAACTTATTGTTAACTTAAAAGAGAATTGTTATGTCTATTACTAACGAGCAAATCCTAGACGCAGTTGCAGAAATGTCTGTAATGCAAGTTGTTGAGCTTATCGAAGCTATGGAAGAAAAATTCGGCGTTTCTGCTGCAGCAGCTGTTGTTGCTGGCGGCGCAGCTGCAGGTGATGCTGCTGAAGAGCAAACTGAATTTGACGTAATCCTAACTGCTGCTGGCGGTAACAAAGTTGCTGTAATCAAAGCAGTACGTGGCGCAACTGGCCTAGGTCTTAAAGAAGCTAAAGGTCTAGTTGACGGTGCTCCAGCTCCGCTTAAAGAAGGCGTTTCTAAAGAAGAAGCTGACGCTCTTAAAGCACAACTAGAAGAAGCTGGTGCTTCTGTTGAAGTTAAGTAATTTATACTTAATTTCTTAGCCGAAAGGCTAATGGCTGGTGGTTAAATAACCACCGGCCTTTTTGCGCTGTAGGGTATAGATTAATTTTCCCGCTGTTTAGGCGTCTATATCCAAGCAAAAAACACTCCTAAAGCTCTGCTGAAATACAAACGTTCAGGTGAGGTTAGGGTGTCGCCACACAAAACAGTGTTGTTAGTCACTGTCCCCGTTATATCAATAGGTTGATATCAACGTGTCTTGGGCAGTTTGGGTCACTTATCAGCTAGCTGAGGAACCCCATGGTTTACTCTTATACCGAGAAAAAGCGCATCCGTAAGGATTTTGGTAAGCGTCCACAAGTTTTGGACGTCCCATATTTGCTATCGATCCAGCTCGATTCATTCGACAAGTTCATTGAACAAGATCCTGAAGGTCAATATGGTCTTGAAGCTGCCTTCCGTTCTGTTTTTCCAATTCAGAGCTACAACGGCAATTCTGAGCTGCAATACGTTAGCTACCGTCTTGGTGAGCCTGTATTTGATGTTAAAGAATGTCAAATTCGTGGTGTCACTTATTCGAAGCCGCTACGCGTTAAACTGCGCTTAGTCGTTTTTGATAAAGACGCACCAGCAGGTACCGTAAAAGACATTAAAGAACAAGAAGTCTACATGGGCGAAATTCCGCTGATGACAGACAATGGTACCTTCGTAATTAATGGTACTGAGAGGGTTATCGTATCCCAGCTGCACCGAAGCCCAGGCGTGTTCTTCGACAGCGATAAGGGTAAAACCCACTCTTCAGGTAAAGTTCTTTATAACGCACGTGTGATCCCTTACCGTGGCTCATGGTTAGACTTTGAGTTCGATCCTAAGGATAACTTATACGTACGTATCGACCGTCGTCGTAAGCTTCCGGCATCAATTATTTTGCGTGCACTTGGCAAGACAACCGAAGAAATCTTAGATATTTTCTTTGAAAAAGTACGTTTCGAAGTGAAAGACCAAACTCTACTTATGGAGTTGGTTCCAGATCGTCTACGTGGTGAAACTGCCTCATTTGATATTGAAGCGAATGGTACAGTTTACGTAGAAGCTGGTCGTCGCGTAACGGCTCGTCATATCCGTAATCTTGAAAAAGATGGCGTAGAATTCATCGAAGTACCAGTTGAGTACATCGTAGGTAAAGTTGCGTCTAAAGATTACGTTGATGAATCTACTGGCGAACTTATCGTTGCGGCGAACCAAGAAATTTCATTAGAAGCGTTAGCAAACCTTTCTCAAGCGGGTTACAAGAAGCTTGAAGTTCTGTTTACTAATGATTTAGACCATGGCCCATTCATGTCTGACACATTACGTGTTGACAGCACCACGGACCGTATTTCTGCACTTGTAGAAATCTACCGTATGATGCGCCCTGGCGAGCCACCAACAAAAGAAGCAGCAGAATCATTATTCCAAAGCTTATTCTTCTCTGAAGAGCGTTATGACTTATCGACTGTAGGTCGTATGAAGTTTAACAGCTCAATTGAACGTGAAGATGCGCAAGACCAAGGTATCCTAGACGAAGCGGATATCGTGGCAGTAATGAAGAAACTGATCGGTATTCGTAACGGTATTGGTGAAGTGGATGATATCGACCACCTTGGCAACCGTCGTATCCGTTCTGTTGGTGAAATGGCTGAAAACCAATTCCGTGTTGGTCTAGTCCGTGTTGAACGTGCAGTGAAAGAGCGCCTAAGTCTTGGTGATTTAGATGCGATCATGCCTCAAGACCTTATCAATGCTAAGCCGATTTCGGCAGCAGTGAAAGAGTTCTTTGGCTCATCACAGCTTTCTCAATTTATGGATCAGAACAACCCGTTGTCAGAAGTAACGCACAAACGTCGTATTTCTGCATTAGGTCCTGGCGGTTTGACACGTGAGCGTGCTGGCTTTGAAGTACGTGACGTTCACGTAACTCACTACGGTCGTCTATGTCCGATCGAAACGCCTGAAGGTCCAAACATCGGTTTGATCAACTCATTATCAGCGTTTGCGCGTTGTAATGAATACGGCTTCCTAGAAACTCCTTACCGTCGTGTTGTTGATGGTGTGGTAACGGAAGAAGTGGATTACCTATCTGCTATTGAAGAAGGTCAGTTTGTTATCGCTCAGGCGAACGCACACTTGACTGACGATAGCCGCTTTGCTGATGAACTTATTACCGCTCGTCAAAAAGGTGAATCAGGTCTTCACCCACGTGAACATGTTAACTACATGGACGTGGCAACAAACCAAGTCGTATCGATCGCTGCCTCGCTTATCCCGTTCCTAGAACACGATGATGCGAACCGTGCATTGATGGGTGCGAACATGCAACGTCAAGCAGTACCAACACTAAAAGCGGATAAGCCATTAGTAGGTACAGGTATTGAACGTAATGTAGCCGTTGACTCAGGTGTAACTGCAGTAGCGAAACGTGGCGGTACAGTTCAATCTGTTGACGCATCTCGTATCGTTATTAAGGTAAATGAAGATGAGCTTGTACCTGGTGAAGCAGGTATCGACATCTACAACCTAACTAAGTACACACGTTCAAACCAAAACACATGTATTAACCAACGCCCAACCGTATTGCCTGGTGAACCAGTAGCACGCGGTGACGTTCTTGCTGATGGTCCTTCAACTGACCTTGGTGAGCTGGCGCTTGGCCAAAACATGCGTATCGCATTCATGCCTTGGAATGGTTACAACTTCGAAGACTCCATCTTAGTCTCTGAGCGCGTTGTACAAGAAGACCGTTTCACGACGATTCACATTCAAGAACTTTCTTGTGTGGCTCGTGATACCAAGCTTGGTAGTGAAGAAATTACTGCGGATATTCCAAACGTGGGTGAATCTGCTCTGTCTAAACTAGACGAGTCAGGTATCGTTTACATTGGTGCTGAAGTGAAGGGTGGCGACATCCTAGTTGGTAAAGTGACGCCTAAGGGTGAAACGCAACTGACACCAGAAGAGAAGCTACTACGTGCGATCTTCGGTGAAAAAGCATCTGACGTGAAAGATACATCACTACGTGTGCCTAACTCTATTTCAGGTACGATCATTGATGTTCAAGTCTTTACTCGCGATGGCGTAGAAAAAGACAAGCGTGCGCTTGAAATTGAACAAATGCAGTTGAAAGACGCGAAGAAAGACTTAACTGAAGAGTTCCAAATTCTTGAAGGTGGTCTATTAGCACGTGTTCGTTCTCTGCTAATTTCTGGTGGCTTCTCTGAAGCGAAACTAGACGCTATCGATCGTAAACAATGGTTAGAGCAAACCTTAGAAGATGACGCATTGCAATCTCAGCTTGAGCAACTTGCTGAACAGTGGGATGAGCTAAAAGCTGACTTTGATAAGAAGTTTGAAACTAAACGTCGTAAGATCACTCAAGGTGATGATCTTGCACCGGGCGTACTGAAGATTGTTAAGGTTTACTTAGCCGTTAAACGTCGCATTCAGCCGGGTGATAAGATGGCGGGTCGTCACGGTAACAAGGGTGTTATCTCTAAGATTAACCCTGTTGAAGACATGCCTTACGATGAAAAAGGTCAACCTGTTGATATCGTGTTGAACCCACTGGGTGTACCATCACGTATGAACATCGGTCAGATCTTAGAAGTACACTTAGGTCTTGCTGCGAAAGGTATTGGCGACAAGATCAACCAGATGGTGAAAGAACAGCAAGAACTGGCTAAATTCCGTGAGTTCTTACAGAAAGTTTATGACTTAGGTGATACTCGCCAAGAAGTAAACATCGCTGAACTGTCTGATGATGAAGTACGTACTCTTATCGGAAACTTACGTGGCGGTCTACCAATCGCAACGCCAGTATTCGATGGTGCAAACGAACCAGCAATTAAAGAATTGCTTGCTCTTGCCGACCTTCCAACTTCAGGTCAATTAGACCTTTATGATGGTCGTACTGGTGATAAGTTTGAGCGTCCTGTAACGGTTGGTTACATGTACATGCTGAAACTGAACCACTTAGTCGATGACAAGATGCACGCACGTTCTACTGGCTCGTACAGCCTAGTAACTCAGCAACCACTTGGTGGTAAAGCTCAGTTCGGTGGCCAGCGTTTCGGTGAGATGGAAGTATGGGCACTAGAAGCATACGGTGCTGCTTACACGCTACAAGAAATGCTAACTGTTAAGTCCGATGACGTGAACGGCCGTACTAAGATGTATAAGAACATCGTAGATGGCGATCACAGCATGGAACCTGGCATGCCAGAATCGTTCAACGTATTGTTGAAAGAGATCCGCTCGCTAGGTATTAACATCGAGCTAGAAGACGAAGAGTAACTACGAACATTAGTAAGTGGGCTCGGATTAACCCGGTAGAAAAGAGGCGTTCAATGTTTGGGCGTCTCTTAACTCCTTACAGGAGCTGATTGTGAAAGATTTACTGAACTTTCTAAAAGCACAGCATAAGACCGAAGAATTTGATGCAATCAAAATCGGTCTAGCTTCTCCAGACATGATTCGCTCATGGTCTTTCGGTGAAGTTAAAAAGCCAGAAACTATTAACTACCGTACGTTCAAACCTGAGCGTGACGGTCTGTTCTGTGCGCGTATTTTTGGTCCAGTAAAAGACTACGAATGTCTTTGTGGTAAATACAAGCGCTTGAAACACCGTGGTGTTATCTGTGAGAAGTGTGGCGTAGAAGTTACACAAACTAAAGTGCGTCGTGACCGTATGGGCCACATCGAACTTGCTTCTCCAGTGGCACACATCTGGTTCCTAAAATCACTACCATCTCGTATCGGTCTATTAATGGATATTCCGCTACGTGATATCGAACGTGTTCTTTACTTCGAAATGTATGTAGTGACTGAACCTGGCATGACTGATCTTGAAAAAGGTCAAATGCTAACGGAAGAAGAATACTTAGACCGCTTGGAAGAGTGGGGCGATGAATTCGTTGCGAAAATGGGCGCTGAAGCGATCAAAGATCTGCTACACACCATGGACATGGCAGCGGAAGCTGAGCAAATGCGCGAAGAGCTAGAAACGACTAACTCTGAAACTAAGCGTAAAAAAATCACTAAGCGTTTGAAATTGGTTGAAGCCTTCATCGCATCAGGGAACAACCCTGAGTGGATGATCTTAACGGTTCTTCCTGTTCTTCCGCCAGATCTACGTCCTCTAGTACCACTAGATGGCGGTCGTTTTGCGACTTCAGATCTGAACGATTTATACCGTCGTGTGATCAACCGTAACAACCGTTTGAAGCGTCTTCTAGACCTAGCGGCTCCAGATATCATCGTACGTAACGAAAAACGTATGCTGCAAGAATCTGTTGATGCGCTATTGGATAACGGTCGTCGTGGTCGTGCGATCACAGGTTCTAACAAGCGTCCTCTAAAATCTTTGGCTGATATGATCAAAGGTAAACAAGGTCGTTTCCGTCAGAACTTGCTTGGTAAACGTGTAGACTACTCTGGCCGTTCTGTAATCACAGTAGGTCCATACTTGCGTCTACATCAGTGTGGTCTTCCTAAGAAGATGGCACTTGAGCTATTTAAACCATTCATCTACAGCAAGCTAGAATCTCGTGGCATGGCTACAACGATTAAAGCAGCGAAGAAAATGGTAGAGCGCGAAGAAGCGGTTGTTTGGGATATCCTAGACGAAGTGATTCGTGAACACCCAGTGCTACTAAACCGTGCACCAACACTGCACCGTCTTGGTATCCAAGCATTCGAACCTGTACTTATCGAAGGTAAAGCGATTCAGCTTCACCCACTTGTGTGTGCGGCATATAACGCCGACTTCGATGGTGACCAAATGGCGGTTCACGTGCCTCTAACTCTAGAAGCACAGCTTGAAGCACGTACATTAATGATGTCAACCAACAACATCCTTTCACCAGCATCTGGTGATCCGATCATCGTACCTTCTCAGGACGTGGTATTGGGTCTTTACTACATGACTCGTGACAAGATCAATGTGAAAGGTGAAGGTATGTACCTTGCTGGCCCTGCAGAGGCTGAGAAGGCGTACCGTACTAAGACTGCTGAGCTACACGCTCGCGTTAAAGTACGTATCACTGAAACTGTGGTTGATGAAGACGGTAACAGCACAACTTCAACGGGTATGGTAGATACCACTGTTGGTCGTGCCATGCTTTGGCAAATCGTGCCGAAAGGTCTGCCTTTCAGCATCGTGAACCAAAAGTTAGGTAAGAAGCAAATTTCTAACCTACTGAACGAGGCATACCGTAAGCTTGGTCTGAAAGATACGGTTATCTTTGCTGACCAAATCATGTACACAGGTTTTGCATACGCAGCACTTTCTGGTGTGTCAGTTGGTATCGACGATATGGTTGTACCGGCAGCGAAATACACTGAAATTTCTGAAGCAGAAGAAGAAGTACGCGAAATCCAAGAGCAATTCCAATCTGGTCTTGTAACTGCGGGTGAGCGCTACAACAAAGTTATCGATATCTGGGCGTCTACCAACGACCGCGTTGCGAAAGCGATGATGGATAACCTTTCTTCTGAAACTGTGATCAACCGTGATGGTGAAGAAGAACAACAAGAATCGTTTAACAGCATCTACATGATGGCTGACTCCGGTGCTCGTGGTTCTGCCGCTCAGATTCGTCAGTTGGCGGGTATGCGTGGTCTGATGGCGCGTCCAGATGGTTCAATCATCGAAACGCCGATCACAGCGAACTTTAAAGAAGGTCTAAACGTACTTCAGTACTTTATCTCAACCCACGGTGCTCGTAAGGGTCTTGCCGATACGGCACTTAAGACAGCGAACTCCGGTTACTTGACTCGTCGTCTTGTAGACGTTGCGCAAGATGTTGTGGTAACAGAACACGATTGTGGCACGTTAGAAGGCCTAGATATGATGCCTCATATCGAAGGTGGTGACGTTAAAGTTGCACTATCTGAACTTGCTCTTGGCCGTGTTGTTGCTGACGACGTGGTGAAACCAGGTACAGAACAAGTATTGATTCCACGTAACACTCTACTTGATGAGAAGTGGTGTCAAATTCTTGAAGAAAACTCGGTTGATAAGATCAAAGTACGTTCAGTAGTAACGTGTGATTCTGACTTCGGTTGTTGTGCAAACTGTTACGGTCGTGACCTAGCTCGTGGTCATAAAGTGAACCAAGGTGAAGCGGTAGGTGTTATTGCAGCACAATCTATCGGTGAACCGGGTACACAGTTAACCATGCGTACGTTCCACATCGGTGGTGCGGCATCGACAGCAGCAGCAGAAAACAGCATTCAAGCGAAAACAACGGGTACCGTTATCCTGCACAATGCTAAGTATGTAACCAATAAAGATGGCAAGCTTGTTATTACGTCTCGTGCTTCAGAAATGACTATCATTGATGAGTTCGGTCGTACTAAAGAGAAACACAAACTGCCATACGGTTCTATGCTAAGCAAAGGCGACAACGAAGCAGTAACTGCTGGTGAAGTTGTGGCTAACTGGGAAGCGCACACCATGCCAATCATCACTGAAGTGGCAGGTCGTATCCAGTTCGTAGACATGATTGATGGTGTGACTATCTCTCGCCAAACTGATGACCTAACTGGCCTATCTTCAAGTGAAGTTGTAGACCCAGCACAACGTCCATCAGCGGGTAAAGATATGCGCCCAGTGATCAAATTGGTTGATGCTCAAGGTAATGATGTAATGATTCCTGGTACTGATATGCCAGCAGCTTACTTCCTACCTGGTAAAGCTATCGTTAACATTGAAGACGGTGCAGAAGTGGGTATCGGTGATACTCTAGCTCGTATCCCTCAGAAATCTGGCGGTAACAAAGATATCACCGGTGGTCTACCTCGCGTAGCGGACTTGTTCGAAGCTCGTAAGCCTAAAGAGCCTGCGATCCTTGCAGAACACACAGGTACAGTATCGTTTGGTAAAGAAACCAAAGGTAAACGTCGCCTAATTATCACTCGTGAGGGTGGTGAGACTTATGAAGAAATGATTCCTAAGCATCGCCAGTTGAACGTGTTTGAAGGTGAAAAAGTGGAACGTGGTGATGTGATCTCTGATGGTCCAGAAACACCGCATGACATTCTACGTTTACGTGGTATTCACGCTGTTACTCAATACATTGCTAACGAAGTACAAGAAGTTTACCGCTTACAAGGCGTTAAGATTAACGATAAGCACATCGAAACTATCGTTCGTCAAATGCTACGTAAGTGTACAATCACTCACGCGGGTGATTCAGACTTCTTAGAAGGTGAGCAAGTTGAGTACTCACAAGTTAAAATTGCTAACCGTCAATTAGAAGCGGAAGGTAAAGAGCTTGTGCGTTACGAGCGAGATCTACTAGGTATCACTAAAGCGTCTCTAGCTACTGAATCGTTCATCTCGGCTGCATCGTTCCAAGAAACGACGCGCGTATTAACAGAAGCAGCAGTTTCTGGTAAACGTGATGATCTACGTGGCTTGAAAGAGAACGTAATCGTGGGTCGCTTGATCCCAGCAGGTACAGGTTATGCTTACCACCAAGAGCGTCAAAAACAACGCGAAGGTGAAGAGCAAGGCCCATCAGCTGAGCAAGCTACTGACAACCTAGCAGCGCTACTTAACGCTGGTTTCTCTGAAGAGTAATTCTCACGAGATTCACTAGAATAGACAAAAGGCACCTTCGGGTGCCTTTTTTAATTGTTGATTCAGGTTGAGCAAGCATAGCCATTGCTTATAGAAAGCGTATACTGCTGCGCATTATCCACGAGTTGTTGCTAAGTTTTTGCTATGCTTTATTTTTTTCCTCTGATTACGGTATTTATTTGGGCAGGAAATGCCATCATTAATAAAATGGCTTCGACCGTCATTTGAACTGACCCCCAATAGTTGGACACCAACATTGGGGGTTATTTTATGTCTAAGTACATCAGAGAATTAAAGCTGTGCATTGCTCAGCGTTGCCTTGATGGCGAATCATCGACATCTCTTGCAAAAGAGTTATCTATTCCTGCGAACCAAATTCGTTATTGGACTTCTGTTTACAGGATCCATGGTTCATCTTCATTTTTACCTCTTGATTATGAAAACTCCGCAGATTTTAAATTCTCGGTATTAAAATCAATGTGGGAAAATAACTGGTCTATAAGCCAAGCGAGTGCTGAATTCAATTTTTCTTCTAACGGGACTATTTCTGTTTGGTTAAAGCTTTATAATCAGTCGGGATTCCAAGGCTTACATTCCCGACCTAAAGGCAGACCATCTATGAAAACTCAATCAAATAAGCGTCCGACTAAACCTGATGAAGACATGTCACTTGATGAACTCAGAGAGGAACTGGCTTATTTGAGAGCGGAGAATGCTGTTCTAAAAAAGTTAGAGGAGCTGGACAAGTTAAAACGTCAAGCAGCAAAGAAAAAGCGTTGACTGTTCAAGCTCTAAAACACCAACACAAAATCCAGCATTTATTGCAATCCATTGGATTGCCCAAGAGTGTGTATTACTACCAATGCCAAGTGTTGAGCACTCCCGAGCCTTACGCGAATGAGATAGCGAGTATTGAAAGAATATTTCATAAGCATAAAGGTCGATATGGTTATCGACGCATTCATTATGCTTTACGTAGAGAAGGCATCTACTTAAATCATAAAACGGTTCAGCGCTTAATGGCAAAACTAGGGCTAAAATCGACCGTAAGACCGAAGAAATATCGTTCTTATAAAGGTGCGATTGGGCGTATTGCCCCGAATATTCTGAAGCGAGACTTTAAATCGACGAAACCAAATGAAAAATGGGTGACCGATGTGACGGAATTTAAAGTGGCAGGTGAAAAAGTCTATTTATCTCCTATCATCGATTTATTTAATCAAGAAGTCGTTAGTCATACTGTAGCGAGCTCACCTAAATTACATCTCGTGACCGAGATGCTAGAAAAAGCGACGAGTAAGTTAAGTCAAGCGTCCTCGTTAACTTTACATAGTGACCAAGGGTGGCAATACCAACACCGTGATTATCGTAACAAGCTAAAAGAGAAAAGAATAAATCAGAGTATGTCGAGAAAAGGAAACTGTCTTGATAATGCTGTGGCTGAAAACTTCTTCGCACTTTTAAAAACAGAAATGTACCATGGTTACCACTTTGACAGTGCTGAGCAACTTATGGCATGCATTGATGAATATATTGATTATTACAATAACGATCGGATTAAGGTGAAATTAAAAGGCCTAACTCCGGTAGAATACCGAAATCAGGCCTTAGAAGCCGCATAACAGAAATGTCCAACTTTAAGGGGTCACTTCACATTGACCCGGGAGCGATTTCTTTTTATCGCTGGCTGGTGGCATTTATTGTCTTAACGCCATTTTTAGCTATTCCCACCTGGAAAAGGCGTAAGCTGATTATTCCTTATTTACCTAAACTGGCCTTTTTATCCTTACTTGGCATGGTGCTCAATCAGTCTTTAGGTTATTACGCCGGCTTAAGTACCACTGCCCTCAATTTATCGTTAATTACCTCTTTAGTGCCGTTAATGGGCTTATTTCTCAGCATTCCACTGTTGCATCAAAAACTGACTCTTTTTGCTTTTGTTGGCGCGGTAGTGTCATTTGTCGGTTTATTGATCATGTTAAGTCATGGCGATATGGCCGTTTTATTTTCACATGGTTTGAATCGAGGTGATGTGCTGGTGCTATTTGGGACTCTAGCCTATGCCCTGTATGTGGTATTAATTAAACGTTGGCGTATGCCTATATCCAACTGGCAATCGGTTTATGTACAAGTGTGCTGCGCGGTGGTTATTCTGTTTCCATTGTTTGCCTTCAGTGAACAATCAGCGATCAATGCACAAACGATTCCCTTAATTATGTATGCCGGCTTATTAGCTTCAATTATTGCTCCTTGGTGTTGGATGATGGGAATCGAGCATTTAGGGGCAGACAAATCGGCCATCTTTATGAATTTAATGCCTGCGGTTACCGCGATTCTCGCTAGCGTTTTGTTGAATGAACAACTGACGGTCTTCCATTATATTGGGATGGTGATGATTATTGGTGGGGTGGTGATGGCACAACGAAGCCATAAAGTAAAAGTGATGATGGCAAAGGTGCCACAAAAATAAGCGGTTCGGCAACGATGAGCTAGGTTGCCGAATGAATGTCATTAACCGAGGCGCTGAATGGATCTCGTTTATGCGCCCGGTGGGATCGCCAAGCTTTCTGCGATCATTTGGATCAATTCATCTTCCAATTCAAAACGCTCTTCAAGCACTTCTCCTATTTGCGATAAATCGATATCAAAATCTTCCAGTTCGTCTTCTGCATCCACATCCGCATATTTATCAGTGTAATTGAGCAGCGGTTCGGTGGTATCAACGATTTTAAAGTAAGTCTGATTGATTTCTTCAGTTGGAGAAAAGCCAGTTGATTGCCATGAGCTCATCACCATGTCATAGATTTTAAAGTGGCCTTCAGAAATGTAGTCGACTACCTGTTGGCAAAAGGTTTGTAATTCTTGTGGTGATGGAAGCTTGGTTAGGGCGGCTTTTTTATGTGCTGTTGGTTTGAGTGCCGCTAATTTCCAATATTCCACAATAAGATGTTGTCGGGTATCTAACCAATGATCAATCACCTCACTGGAGCCACCAAATTGTGCTTGAGTCTGTTTCAGTTTATTTAGCATGGCTGTATCCTCATAATAGCTAACGCATTTTTTAGCGTTTAGCCACTCTATTTTTTAATAGAGGGTCCTTTTGATAGTTTATACCCAAGTAACTTCAAGATGCGAGTTTCAGCAAGAATAAAACAAGCTTTAGGCAAGGCAAATTGAATATGATCATAGGCTTCTATCTCTGTTCAATTTAACGCAGCATAACGCTTGTTTTAACTTGCCCTTTGGGAGCTTCATCCAAACCTTTATTCTGCGTTAGATTGGTTTGAAAGGTGCCTACATTCCTTCTCCAATCTTCCTTGTCTAAAGGTCTGGATGATAGCTCTGAATTCTGCATCTTGAAGTCACTTGGGTATATATCATGTAGTGATATGAGTGATTATAGACAGCAAATCGATAAGCACTGGTATGAAATTAGATTGCCAGTAAAATGGTGCAACTTCAAGCAATGAGATGATCCTATGTTAAAAAAAGATCAAAAAGTAAACTGGTGTATCGTTGATGGCAGTGCGTTACATTTACACGACAAAAGCTTGCCTTATGGATCGGCTCAAGAGTTAGGATTTCCGGTTGATCATGCGGTGGTGATCGGTCAAGTGGATGGGATCGCTTGTGTCTGGGTCAATGCGTCTGAGATAGAAGCGCCGCTAGAGATGACATCGTTACGAGACATGCTTTCGATGCCAGAAGCGATCTTTTTGATCGCTAGTCGTGCAGTACAATATGGCTATATGACGAGCTCGCAACGCTTTTGTTCTCATTGCGGTGGGCGCAATCATTTAAATCATAATCAGTTGGCAATGCAGTGTAATGATTGTCGAACCTTACATTATCCACGTATTTTTCCGTGTATTATCGTGGCCATTCGTCGAGACAATACCATCTTGTTAGCACAACATGCGCGGCATAAAAGTGGCATGCACACCGTGATAGCTGGGTTTGTTGAGGCAGGGGAAACACTTGAGCAGTGCGTTGCCCGTGAGGTTCAAGAAGAAACCGGAATTAAGGTGAAGAATATCCATTACTTTGGGAGTCAGCCTTGGGCTTTTCCTTCGAGTATGATGATGGCATTTGTGGCTGAATATGACAGTGGTTCAATACGTGTTGATGATTGTGAGTTATCTTCAGCGGGTTGGTTTAGTGCCGATGAAGTGCCAGCGATCGCACCAAAAGGAACCATTGCTCGCGCTTTAATTGAACATACTTTACAGTGTGAAATCTGTGATGATGAGAGATAAAAAAAACCTCCGGGTTAGCCGGAGGGGTAAGTAAGATGTCGTTATGAGATGCTGAACCTCAGGTGTTCAAGCTCGTTATAATTGTGCTAGCGAGCAAAGTATTAACAAATAGCGTGATTGACGCAAATATCGACAGATTTAAATGTTCAAGAACATGATCTGTATTACAAACCATTAGCAAAATGTGCGCTGTGCAATGGTAGAATGGCCAGCAAAGAGCTCAAATTTTAGGATAGAAAAATGACCGAATTGAAAAATGATCGCTATCTACGTGCCTTACTTAAGCAACCCGTAGATTACACGCCAGTCTGGATGATGCGGCAAGCAGGTCGTTACTTACCAGAATATCGTCAAACACGCAGTATTGCGGGTGACTTTATGTCGTTGTGTAAAAATGCCGAGTTAGCCTCAGAAGTCACTTTACAGCCATTAAAACGTTTTCCTTTAGATGCGGCGATTCTGTTTTCTGATATTTTGACCATTCCTGATGCCATGGGCTTAGGGTTGTATTTTGAAGCTGGCGAAGGGCCGAAATTTGAACGTCCGATCACCTGTAAAGCCGATGTTGATAAAATCGGTCTGCCAGATCCAGAAGGCGAACTGCAATACGTGATGAATGCGGTGCGTCAGATTCGTAAAGACTTACAAGGTGAAGTGCCACTGATTGGTTTTTCTGGCAGCCCTTGGACATTAGCGACTTACATGGTCGAAGGAGGCAGCTCAAAAGCCTTCACTAAAATCAAAAAAATGATGTACGCTGAGCCAGCAATTCTACACGCTTTATTAGATAAACTAGCCGACAGCGTCATTGAATACTTAAATGCCCAAATCAAAGCCGGCGCTCAGTCTGTGATGGTGTTTGATACTTGGGGTGGCGTATTAACTCCGCGCGATTACCATGACTTTTCTTTGCAATACATGCATAAAATTGTCGATGGCTTAATTCGTGAAAATGACGGCCGCCGTGTACCGGTGACACTATTTACCAAAAACGGTGGCATGTGGCTTGAGAAAATCGCTGCGACTGGGTGTGATGCAGTGGGTCTGGATTGGACCATTAACATTCAAGATGCTGTTGCTCGTGTTGGGGATAAAGTGGCGCTACAAGGCAACATGGACCCTTCTATTTTATATGCGCAACCGGAGCGTATTCGTCAAGAAGTTGCCTCAATATTAGAAGGCTTTGGTGATGCGGGTACTGGTCATGTGTTCAATTTAGGCCACGGTATTCACTTAGATGTGCCACCAGAAAATGCTGGAGTATTTGTAGAGGCCGTCCATGAATTGTCTAAGCCTTATCATCGCTAAGTGGTAGCAAACAATTCTCATCTTAAAAGCGCAGCGTGGCCTGCGCTTTTTTTATGGTTTTTATATGCGTCTTTAATATACGTTTTTATAAATCGGCTTTTTGTAAATCAGATTTTATAACCACAAAAGGTTTTTCTGGCTCTACAGATCGGAGCAGTCTATTGCAGTTTATCCAGACAAGCCCTAAGCTATACACCATTGCGCTACAGGGTTCGGGAATAAGATTAACATTATGATTAAGTTGAAGTTGACCACAAGTACCAGTTTGGTTTTATTGCTATTTTCCTTTTCGAGCTCTGCCCAAGACGTCACTTTTTATCAAGCTTGGCAATCCCTCCTGACCAATAATGATGGTTTAGCTGCAGAGCGTGCCAGTGTCGAACAAGCACAATATAAGCAAGATGCAACAGGGGCGCTCAATTTTCCGAGCCTTACGCTAAGTGCTAATTACACACGATTAGATGATGATGTGACGGTTTCTCCTTCCGATCTTGCAGACAGTACCTCTCTCGGAGCCAGTGCATTAACTCAAGCTTTTGATGGCATGCTGACCTCAACGTTAATGGAAAAGGATGTCTTTACTAGTTCTATTCGGGCGATTTGGCCTATCTTTACTGGAGGGCGAATTTCTGCGGCGCAAGATATCGCCAAGGCAAAATCAGAAGAAGCTCAGTATTTATTAGCCATGAAGCAACAAGGTAAATTTGAAGATTTATCGAAATACTATTTTGGGGTGGTATTAGCTCAGCAAGTGTTAACGACTCGCCAAGAAGTAGAGCAAGGCTTAAAAGAACATCTTGATCACGCTATAAAAATGGAGCAACAAGGGCAGATAGCCAGAGTTCAGCGACTACAAGCTGAAACCGCGTATGATAAAGCCAAAGTCGATACCAAAAAGGCACAACGCGATGTGGAAATTGCCCAAATGGCACTGACTCATTTGATTAAATCACCAACACTGGTGGAGCCTTCAACCCACTTATTCATCAATAAAAGTTTGCCGCCGATGCAGGCTTTTCTCGATAAAACACTACAAGATTACCCGGGATTAAATATCCTCGCGGCCAAAGAAAAACAAGCCAATGGATTGGTGGAGGTTGAGAAAGGGAAATACTACCCAGAAGTGTATGTTTACGGTAATTATAACGTTTACCAAGATGATACGCTGGTGGGCAAAACTACCCCAGATTGGTTAGTGGGCGTGGGCGTGAGCATTCCACTTTTGGATAATTCGGGGCGCTCTGAAAAAGTTGGGGCGGCGCATACCGCGATTAAAAAAGTTGGCTATTTGCGAGCCCAAGCAAAACAAGATCTCTCTTTATTAGTCGAAAAAACCTACCGAGAAGCTAATCAAGCTTTAGAGGAATACCAAGGTTTAGCCTCAAGTATTTCAATGGCGCAAGAGAATATCCAATTACAGAAAAAGGCGTTTAGCCAAGGCATTGCGACCTCGTTAGATGTGGTCGATGCGGAGTTGTATTTAAACAGCATTAAAACGCAACGTTCGGCCGCCGCTTATCAATATGTGTTGTCTTTATCGCGTTTATTAGCGGTGAGCAGTGAAGTAGATAGTTTTAATCAATACCAACAATATCAAGGGCTAGAGGTTCAATGATGCGTTCTCGTAAATCCATTATATTCGCCATTATTGTCGCATTTGTAGTGATTTGGCTCAGCTATACGTTTTGGCGTGCTTACCAACCTCAAGCGGAACGTTTTCAAGGTCAAATTGAAGCGCAGCAATATTTGATTTCATCTAAAGTTCCAGGCCGGATTGATCAAGTGTTAGTGAAAAAAGGTGATCAAGTGGTTGCCGGTCAGAAAATTTTCACCTTATTAAGTCCTGAAATAGAAGCAAAACTCGCTCAAGCCAAAGCGGCGCAAGGGGCGGCGGGAGCCATAGCCGAGCAAGCTGAAAAAGGCGCTCGAAACCAAGAGATTGCGGCAGCACAAGATCAGTGGCGTAAAGCAAAAGCCGCCGCAAGCTTAATGGAAAAAACCTATCAACGAGTACAAAACCTGTATCAAGACGGGGTGGTTGCCGAGCAAAAACGCGATGAAGCTTATACTCAATGGCAGGCTTCAAAATATACAGAACGAGCGGCGTATCAAATGTACCAAATGGCGCAAGAAGGTGCTCGTGATGAAACCAAACGTGCTGCTCAGCAACAAGAAAAACAAGCGGCAGGTGCGGTAGCGGAAGTTGAAGCTTATGTGGCCGATACACAAATCGCCAGTTGGCATGCGGGTGAAGTCAGCGATATCTTATTGCGTTCCGGAGAGCTGGCTCCACAAGGGTTCCCTGTGGTGACGATTTTAGATATGAATGATGCCTGGGCCGTGTTCCATGTGCGTGAAGATAAGCTACAACAGTTTAAACAAGGTGCAAAATTGCAGGTTCGAATTCCCGCTCTGGGAGAAGAGCAATATACCTTTGTCGTGTCACATGTTGCGGTGATGGGTGATTTTGCTACGTGGCGTACCACAGATGCCAATCAAGGCTTTGATATGCGTACCTTTGAAGTCGAAGCTCGTCCTACTCATCCTATCGAGGGATTACGAGTAGGCATGAGCGTGTTGCTTGACGATCAATAATGTTGGCTTAATGGTGATGATTCAAGGTCAAATGTTACAACGAGAATGGTTGCAAATCACTCAACAGCCGTGGTTAAAGGCGATGCTGTGGTGGCTACCATTATTGTTGTTTTTGTCATTATGGTGGATTTTCTCGGCTGGGAGTGCCAGAGATTTACCGATAGGTGTGGTAGATTTTGAGCACAGCAGCTTATCGCGTGCCGTGATTCGTTATTATGATGCCAGCCCGACCTTACAGGTTAGCCAAGCTTATACCTCGGTATCACAAGGAAAACAGGATTTACAAAGCGGTAAGATTTATGCCTTGGTTGTGATACCCGATCAGTTAACCCAAGAAGTACTCCTTGGACATCCTCCCACTATTACGACCTTTTATAATAGCCAGTTTCTATTAATTGGGAAGCTGGTGAACGCCGCTATGCAGCAGGCACAAGGTACCTTTAATGCCCAAATTGATGCAGTAAAAAGTATGAGCAAAGGGGACACTCTACCTCAACAGGCTTTAGCGCAGGCGGTACCGATTCAAACCCAAGTGACGGCATTATTTAACAGTAATAGTCATTATGGGCAATTTTTGGTGTCTGCGGCGATCCCAGCATTATGGCAAATTTTTATTGTGGCAACCACGGTATTAAGTTTCTCTCTAGAGCAGCGAAAACAAGGGCTATCTCAATGGTTAGGGCGTAACCCTATTCCTATGGTGGTTGCAAAAATTTTGGCCTACACCCCGCTTTATCTTGTGCAGGGAATGGCGTTTTTATCCATGCTATATCTTTGGCTAGATTGGCCTATGCATGGGCATTGGGGCATTTTATTACTCGCACAATTGCTCATGGTATTGGCTTGTCAAAGTCTAGGAGCATTATTTTTTATGCTGACTTTAGATGTGACTCGCTCGATGAGTTTTGTCGCCGCTTTTACCGCACCAGCTTTTGCCTTTATGGGTATTACCTTTCCCGCATCCGATATGCCTTGGTTAGGGCAGGTTTGGCGGAGCATGTTGCCAGTGAGTCATTATATCGATGTGCAAGTGATGCAAGTTAACAATGGGGTCGGTTTAATGCCAGTCTCACAGCCTTTGTTCGCGCTTAGCCTGTTTTTGTTGTTACTGCTGGTGGTGGGGCTGCGCGCTAAAGCATTAGCGATGCCATCAGGAGGCCGCTCATGAATTGGTGGCAAGTCTTTCGTTGTGAGATAAAAGGGATCTTGACCAACCCTGCACTCTTACTCACGGTATTTGGTGGGGTGGTCATGTATTCATTTTTATACCCACTGCCTTATAGTCAGCAGCTACCACGTGAGCAATCTATCGTGGTGGTGAATCTGGATAACACCGCCAAAAGTCGCCAATTAGAAAGAATGGTGGAGGCGACACCACAGGTCAACATCACTGAACATGCCTACAGTTTAGACGCTGCGAAACAGCTATTTAATCAAGGTAAAGTGCATGGCATTTTATTGATCCCTCGTCATTTCAGCCGTGACCTTTTACTCGGTCGTAGTCCGACATTAGCGTACGCTGGTGATGCGGCCTATTTTTTAATTTATGGCACTGTTGTCGAAGGGTTAGCTACAGCCGGTGGAACGTTATCGGCGCAAGCGAAAGTATCACGCATGGTGATGTCGGGAGAGAATTTAGTCTTAGCGGCTCAACAATATGCGCCGATTAAGTTATCAATGCAGCCTGTTTTTAATCCCACTAATGGCTATATCAACTATATAGTTCCAGCGGTGTTTGTGCTGATTTTGCATCAAACCTTGTTGATTGCCGCAGGGCTATTAGGGGGAAGTATCAATGAGCAACGACATGCTCAACAAGGTGGTTATTGGCAACACTGCCAACCGTTCGATATGTGGTCAGCGCGAGGGTTGCTACTGTTGCTGATTTATATTCCGTTAGTAATGTACTATTTTGGTTTCAGCTTTGATTTTTATGGTGTCAGTCGTTTAGCGTCAATTTCAAATCTGTTTGTGTTGATCATTCCCTTTTTGTTGGCGGTTATTGCCTTGGGGATGATCATGGGAGAATTGATCCCACGTAAAGAGTTAGCCACCTTGATTGTAGTGTTGAGTTCACTGCCTTTGGTGTTCTGTGCAGGCTTTGTATGGCCAACCGCAGAGCTGCCTTTCGCATTACAAATTTTGGCACAATTGGCACCTTCTACACCGGCAATTAATGGTTTTTTACGTTTAAATCAAATGGGCGCGAGTCTTGAGCAAGTGTTGCCTTATGCGTGGCAATTATGGCTACAGAGTGCAATTTACGGCGGGTTGGCTTTATGGTTAATGCAACGCAAACGGATTAATCATTCTGGCTAATTTACCTCAGTTGCGGTGAATTAATGCCGATACGCTTTGTTGTAAATAGGGGATGACTTGCTGCTCAAACCAAGGGTTGTTCTTCAACCAAATATTATTACGAGGTGAAGGGTGAGGCAGTGGAAGCATGCGGGGGGCAAATTGCTGCCAAGCTTGTACTGTTTCGGTGAGTGTTTTTGGCTTATCGGCTAAATAATACTGTTGAGCATATTGGCCAATTAATAAGATTAACTCAATATTGGGTAAATGCTGTAACAGGGGTTGATGCCAGGTCGGAGCGCATTCTTTTCTTGGCGGTAAATCACCACTTTTCCCTTTTCCGGGGTAACAAAACCCCATCGGCATAATCGCCAATAAGGTGGGATCATAAAACTGATGGCGTTCCATTCCTAACCACGCTCTGAGGCGATCGCCACTAGCGTCATTAAAAGCGACCCCAGTTTGATGCACTTTGCGGCCAGGTGCTTGGCCTATGATCAAGATTTTGGCCTCTGGGTGCACTTGAATCACAGGACGACATCCTTCGCTCAGTGATGGTGCACAAATCTGACACTGCGCAATCTGCTGGGTAAGCTCAGTAAAATGGCTC
This sequence comes from Vibrio aphrogenes, assembly GCF_002157735.2. NCBI lineage: Bacteria > Pseudomonadati > Pseudomonadota > Gammaproteobacteria > Vibrionales > Vibrionaceae > Vibrio > Vibrio aphrogenes. Next base: position 2,411,654 of record NZ_AP018689.1, on the reverse strand, counting down.
ATTAATACCCTCGCTCAAAATCAACGAGATTAATTAAAGGTTGCTTTGCTGACCAACGTTGGCAATTTTGCTCAAAAATAGCAAAAACCTGCTCAGGAAAGCTGGTGGCTGCAATGTGTGGCGTTAAGGTGATATTCGGATGTTCCCAATATGGGCTTTCATTGGGTAATGGCTCCACTGGGAAAACATCTAAATAAGCATGAGCGATCCAATGCTTTTCTAGCGCTAACAGTAAGCCGCTTTCATCGAGTGCATCGCCCCGGCCAATATTAAATAGTAACGCTTGCTGACAATGAGATAAATGATTGGCATTTAAAATATTGCGTGTTTGTTCGGTGCTCGGTAGGGCATTAACGATGATATCCGCTTGTGCTAAGGCTTGATCAATCTGCTCAATGGCATAGACATGTTTGAAATCGCTGTGCGCCGGAAGTTGCCCACGACGGTTTACCCCAATAGCCTGAAAACCAAGAGCTGTGACTGTGGTCGCCAATTTATTGCCAATTGAGCCAGTACCTAAGATCACGACGGTTTTACCTAATACTGATTGATAATGGTGGGGCTGCCATTGTCGTTGCTGTTGTTGCTGTTGATATTGAGGGAAATGTCGATAATAACCTAAGCTGTAAGCCAGTACGTATTCACTGATTAACTGCCCGAAAATACCTTTCACATTTGTCAGTTGATAATGTGTGGGGCAATGAGGTTGGGTTAAGGTTTCTACTCCAGCAAAAGTGGATTGCGCCCATTGGAGGTGCGGAAACTCATCGATATGCTGCGCTAAGAGCGGCGGATCGGCCAAGACTACGGTCGCTTGTGATTTGTCTTGAGTGCGCTTCATGCCCGGAAAATGACCACTTGCCCACATCTTTTGATAGATATCGGCTTGTTTAGAAAGAATATAAACCCATGTCGGTGTGCGCTCGGTTGTGTCTAAAATCATAAAATAACAAAGTTCCTTTGAGTTAATTGTATTCTTTTATAAGTAAACGAAGCGGTTATCAAGTACACTTCCCTTGTTTAGTATTCATTGAAAAAGTTTGAGTAATTATGCTACAGAATCCGCTTCAAGTCCGCTTAGAAAAATTCGTTCCTTGGCAACAAATGACCTTTATGGCTTGTCTGTGTGAACGCATGTACCCCAATTATGCTTTATTTTGTCAAAACACTGAGTTTGCAGATGCCCGCAAATATCGCGAAATTTTAGACAGTGTTTGGGAAGTATTAACGGTAAAAACCGCCAAAGTAAACTTTGAACGTCAGCTTGAGAAATTAGAAGAGTTGATTCCAAGTTCTGAAGATTATCAGTTTTACGCGGTTTACCCTGCAATTGATGCGTGTATTGGTTTATCCATTTTATTGCATGCGCTTTTGGATCGTGAAGAAATGTTTGAAGCTATGATCGATTTGAGCCAGCTTTCCGTTAAAACCGTTGCCCAGTTGGAAGAAGCTCAAGGCAGTGAAGAGATCACCAACGCAAACCAAAAAGAAAATGAAGCCGTATGTCAGGAGTGGGATGTGCAATGGGCATTATTCCGTCCTTTGCGTGAAACCGAAACTCGAGATATTGAACTGATCAAAGAATTACGCAGTGAATTGCGGGAAGAAAACATCAGTAATATTGGCATCAGTGTTGACTATTGAGTGCTTGATTTTTCAACCAAAAATATTATTTCGCTGAATAATCATTTTTGAGCGAGCTCGTTTAGCTAATAGTTGAAAATTCACAAATTTTTCATAGAGATTGCTTTAAAAAGACAAAATGTGAGTCAAGGCTCAAATTCCGGTTAAAATTACGTCAATAAAGCACAAGAATGGCCACAAACCTTTGCCAGACGGGGCCTTTATGATTTAGAGTGGATTCAGACTTTAAAACAACCGATCTTCAAAAAGAATCGATCTTCAAAATAATGAGAAGGGAAACCTAGAATGAACAAGACTCAATTAATCGATGCCATTGCAGAAAAAGCAGACCTATCTAAAGCTCAAGCAAAAGCAGCTCTTGAAGCTACGCTTGGCGGTGTAACTGAAGCGCTAAAAGATGGCGATCAAGTACAACTAATTGGTTTTGGTACTTTTAAAATTAACCATCGTGCAGCTCGCACAGGTCGTAACCCTAAAACTGGTGCTGAAATCCAAATTTCTGCAGCAAACGTACCAGCTTTCACAGCAGGTAAAGCACTTAAAGACGCGGTTAAATAATTCTAGCTCAGCCATCTTCTGGCTGATTGCAACTCGCATACCGTGCTAGTTTGTGTATATACTACGCTGAGTATTTCACCAGCGTAGTTTTTTTATGAAACGTCCAATATTTTCCATTCTTTTACTTTCTTTGCTTGCCGGCTGTAGCTCTCCAGGCTCTTGGACTGAGCATATTAGTAGCAAGTTTAGCGGCTCCGTCGAACCGGTTGATTTATCCGGTGGCGAACTCAACGGCCAATCAAAAGCCTTCTATTGGTATACCCGAGCCTTAGCTAAGCCAACGACTGGCTCTGACTATGTGATGCTGCCCGGTCAGGCTTGGTATAAAAGCAGTTATCAGTGGCAAGATGGCACCATAAAAGAAATTGTACGTGAAGGTGAAATGCACCAAAACGGCAGAGACCTTGAACCCTTCCTAGTACATATTCGTTTTAGCACAGAAGGCGAAGCCATCTATCAACGTTATCGAGTAGACAATCAAATTTTGCCTTTAAATCAAGCGGACTTGGATTATTATGCGCAGCAAGCGAAAGCCTTGGTGAGTAAAGTGGATAATATCCATGGTCAAGGTTATGAATTGATTCAAGGGATCTGGAATGGCGCGACATTTGAGTCATGCGATGGTGGTCAATACAATCACTTGAAATTTGAGCATGAATTGAATATGCCCGAGATGATGAAGCAACGTTTAAGTAATTTATCCAGCTATGCCGCTTTTATCGGTGAAACAGATAAGAAAAGCAAAACTGTTACGATAAGCCAATTACTCAGTTTAGAAAAAGCCGATCACGGTTGTGTGCAACGTGCGCACCTCATTATGCAATAACCTTTTTATCTATTCCTAAAAAATAAAACAAAGGCGCTCATTATGAGCGCCTTTGTGTGTTAAAAGGCTCGATAAGCGCGGCTAATGAGTATGAGTGCGCTTATTTCTCACGAGCAATCGCGCGATAGCCAATGTCATTACGATGGAACATACCATTCCAACTGACTTGTTTGGCAAGCGCATAAGCACGTTGTTGCGCTTCTGATACGCTATGACCTAATGCGGTCGCACACAACACACGACCGCCAGCGGTTACAACCTCGCCATTGGCGTTATTACTGGTGCCAGCGTGGAAGATTTTCTCACCTTCGACCTCATCACCGCTTGGCAAGCTGATCACATCGCCTTTAGCGTAATCACCGGGGTAACCGCCCGCCGCTAATACAATGCCAATTGATGCGCGCGGGTCCCAATGAGATTCGGCTTCATCTAACTTTTCATCAATCGCCATTAAGCACAGCTCAACTAAATCAGATTGCATGCGCATCATGATAGGCTGGGTTTCTGGGTCACCAAAGCGGCAGTTGTATTCGATGACTTTTGGTGTCCCGTCGGCCATGATCATCAGGCCAGCATAAAGGAAGCCAGTGTAAGGGTAACCTTCGGCGTCCATGCCACGCACCGTTGGGTAGATGACTTCATCAAGTACGCGCTGGTGGATTTCAGGGGTCACCACGGGGGCTGGAGAATAGGCTCCCATCCCGCCAGTATTTGGCCCAGTATCTTTATCGCCGACACGTTTGTGGTCTTGACTGGTGGCCATTGGCAGTACGCTTGAGCCATCAACCATCACGATAAAGCTCGCTTCTTCGCCATCCAGAAACTCTTCAATCACCACACGACTACCCGCCTCACCAAAGGCATTACCGGCTAGCATATCTTGAATAGCATCTTCGGCTTCTTGCAGTGTCATCGCCACGATCACGCCTTTACCAGCCGCGAGGCCATCAGCTTTCACCACTATCGGTGCGCCTTTTTCGCGCACATAAGCTAACGCAGGTTCGATTTCGGTAAAGTTAGCGTAATCAGCAGTTGGGATTTTATGACGTGCTAAAAAGTCTTTAGTGAAGGCTTTCGAGCCTTCTAGTTGAGCGGCATCTTTAGTCGGGCCAAAGATCGGCAGTTTAGCCGCACGGAAAGCGTCAACCACACCAATAACAAGCGGGGCTTCAGGGCCAACAATCGTCAATTCAATGCTGTTGTTTTGTGCAAATTCAACCAAGCCATCAATATCTTCAACGCCAATATCGACATTTTTAAGCTTAGGCTCAAGTGCAGTGCCCGCATTACCCGGCGCTACATAAACGGTCTCAACATTTGGGTTTTGCGCAGCTTTCCAGCCTAGTGCGTGTTCGCGGCCGCCAGAGCCGATGATAAGTATGTTCATATATGGTATCTCTTGTTAAAAGCGTATCTCGAATGCTCGTGTCTCGTTGCTCGGAAAATCAAAAGCGATACATCGAGCAACGAGAAACGTAATACGAGAAACGAAAATATTAATGACGGAAATGACGCATGCCGGTAAAGATCATCGCCATGCCGTGTTCATCGGCAGCGGCAATCACTTCATCATCACGCATGGAACCGCCTGGTTGAATCACGCACTTAATTCCCGCTTCTGCAGCGGCGTCGATGCCATCACGGAATGGGAAGAAGGCATCTGATGCCATCACACAGCCTTCAACTTGCAAACCTTCATCAGCGGCTTTAATACCGGCGATTTTCGCAGAGTACACGCGGCTCATTTGGCCTGCGCCGACACCGATAGTCATGTCGCCTTTTGAATACACAATGGCGTTTGATTTCACGTATTTGGCGACTTTCCAACAGAATAGCGCATCTTTGAGCTCTTCTTCGGTTGGTTGACGTTTTGATACCACTTTTAAGTCATCCAGCGTCACCATGCCTTGGTCACGGTCTTGCACTAACAGGCCACCGTTGACACGCTTAACATCAAAACCAGTCGTCTTAGTTGTCCACTCACCACACTCAAGCAGACGCACGTTTTTCTTCGCTTCGACCACTTTAATTGCTTCTTCAGAAACGCTTGGCGCAATAATCACTTCTACAAATTGACGCTCAACAATCGCTTGTGCGGTTGCCGCATCGAGCTCACGGTTGAAGGCAATAATGCCACCGAAGGCTGAGGTTGGGTCAGTTTGATAAGCGCGGTTGTAAGCTTCTAAAAGGTCAGAGCCTAGTGCCACACCACAAGGGTTGGCGTGTTTTACGATCACACAAGCGGGTTCGTTGAATTCTTTTACGCACTCAAGTGCTGCGTCGGTATCGGCGATGTTGTTATAAGACAGGGCCTTACCTTGGATTTGACGTGCAGTAGAAACCGAGGCTTCTTGAGGGTTTGCTTCAACATAGAAAGCGGCGGCTTGGTGGCTATTTTCACCGTAGCGCATGTCTTGCTTTTTCTCGAACTGTTGATTGAAAGTGCGTGGGAACTTAGCTTTGTTTTTAGGAGAAGGGGCTTCATCACCTTCTTTGTTCTCGCCGTAGCTAGGAACCATAGTGCCGAAGTAGTTGGCGATCATGCCATCGTAAGCAGCCGTGTGTTCAAAGGCAGCAATCGCTAAGTCGAAACGAGTTTCTAGAGTGAGTGATTTGTCGTTAGCGTCCATTTCAGCGATAACGCGCTGGTAGTCTGATGCGTTGACGACAATAGTGACATCTTTGTGGTTTTTGGCTGCAGAACGAACCATAGTTGGCCCACCGATATCGATATTTTCTACCGCATCTTCAAGGGTACAACCCGCTTTAGCAACGGTTTCAGCGAATGGGTAAAGGTTGACGACGACCATATCGATGGGTTGGATGCCGTGTTGTTCCATGACAGCTTCATCCGTACCACGACGACCTAATACGCCACCATGTACTTTCGGGTGAAGGGTTTTTACACGACCGTCCATCATTTCAGGGAAACCGGTGTAATCAGACACTTCTGTGGCGGTGATGGCATTGTCTTGCAGTAGTTTGAATGTACCACCTGTTGAAAGAATTTCCACACCACGTTGAGTCAGTGCTTGGGCAAATTCAACAATACCAGTTTTGTCAGATACGCTGATTAGAGCGCGACGAATTGGGCGAGCGTTTTCCATGGCTTCCATATTCCTTAAATCACGGAGTTAAAAACAAATATACCCAAGTCACTTCAAGGTGCGAGTTTCAGCAAGATTAAAACAAGTTTTAGGCAAGGCAAATTGAATATGTTCATAGTGATTCTATCTCTGTTCAATTTAACGCAGCATAAAGCTTGTTTTAACTTGCCCTTCGGGAGCTTCATCCAAGCCTTTACTCGGCGTCAGATTCGTTTGAAAGGTGCTTACATTCCTACGCGAATCTTCCTTGTTTAAAGACTTGGATGATAGCTCTGAATTCTGCACCTTGAAGTCACTTGGGTATAAAGATGTTTGCCAAAGCGGTATCTGACGCTACGAAAAGCGAGTACCACGCTTTGGTAAAAACCTTTCTAATGCTGTGCTATTAACCCAACTAGTAACCTAATGATCAACTCAACATCCCTGTGAGTGGCTGTTATGGTTCTCCAAACTTTGTTGCAGCGTATTCTAACTAACTTCATTACAAAAAGCTCGCGCAATCGTTTGGCTTTTTATGTTTTGCTTTAAAATCAGTTGATTAGTCTTTAAATATGTCACGGAAAAAGTGACCAGTTTCTTTGGCGGCATCTCGAGTCGTATGACCAATTGTGCGCCCAGCGTCTTTGGTGGCTTGCGCCGCTTCACGGGCATTGGTTTTAAATTCTTGCTTATCTTGATGCGCACAACCGGCAAGCATCATGAAAATGGCCAGTGTGGCGAAGGAATGGCGTAGAGATATCATCTTAGTACCTTATGTAATAAAAATCGGAAATATAAAAAAACCGTAAATATAAGAAAAACCGTATAAATCATAACCTGTCATCGCTAGCTTGTTAAGCTGACTCACGACCAATAATCGTGGCGGGTATGATGATGCGTTGCGGTGATGGTTGTGGCTGCTGGATGTTGCGCACGATTTGTAACGCAGCTTGTTGTCCGATTTGCTCCGGCGAAGTACTGACAACGCTCAGCGTCGGTGTCGTCAATGAGGCTTCTGCTACATCATCAAAACCAAGTAAAGCGACTTCTTGACCGATGTAGTTATCTTTACCGACCGTTTTTCCGGCGGCTTGTGCGCCATAAAGTGCCCCAATGGTGGTGCTGGCATGGTGGCATAAGATAGCGGTGATTTTAGGGTGTTTATTTAAGAGTGCTTGGGTTGCTTCACTCGCTGCTTGCTGACTTTTATCGCATTCAATGATCCACTCATTTTTAAATGGTAAGCCGTATTGCATTAAGGTGGAGCAATAACCCCCGATACGTTCAGCGCGAGTTAATGAATCCCCACGACCACCTAAGTAAGCAATATGCCGATGCCCTTGTTGCACTAAATGAGTGGTCGCTAACATCGCCGCTTGAGTATTATCTGGGCCGACATAATCGAGTGCGGTATTGATTTCTGCACGCGCAATACTGGTGATCGGGACTTGAGCCTGTTGGGCAAGATCTATAATCGACTGGGTGTTTTCACGTATCGGACACAGCACAATCCCTGCGACACCTTGTTGAAGCAGCGATTGCAAGCAGCGTATTTGTTGGTCTTGACGATGACCTGATTGGGTCAAAAATAGCATATAGCCTAGCTTATCTAGTTGCTCACTGAGGCCTGCGGTGATCTGCATATAAAAAGGGTCGGTAATGTCTTTGACAATCAGCCCAATTAAATTGGAAGTATGGGCACGTAAATTAGCGGCAGCGTGGTTGCGGACATAGCCTAAGCGTTCGATGGCTTGATTGACTTTTAAAATGGTGGCTTCAGAGATTCGGCCTTTACCACTTAACGCTAACGATACGGTAGAAACGGAAACGCCCGCTTGTTTAGCAACATCGGTAATTTTAGGTTTAGGGGTTTTCATAGCGCTCTACGATATCAAAAAATGAGTTAAAAAGACTTTAGGTATCCGGATCACAAAATCAAACAATGGCGTTTTTTATCACTAATAACCGTGATCAAGCCAGCAAAACATATAGGTAAAACGTTTTATCCTCCGCTCCAATATAAAGACGATGCTGACCATTACTACCTTGATAAGGCGTCAGCATTTTTTATACTCAATTCGGTAAAACGTTTTATCAATGGCGACGACTGAATTGGACCGCTAATTTTTTTGATGCTGTGGAGTGACACGCTATGTCAAACACCAAGAAAAAAACCACAATTTGGGAGTTTTTCCAAAGTTTAGGTAAAACCTTCATGTTGCCAGTGGCCTTACTGGCTTTTTCTGGGATCTTGCTTGGGGTCGGAAGTTCATTATCGAGTACCGCGGTAAAAGAAAGTCTGCCATTTTTAGATAACTTCATCCTACAGCTGATCTTCATGTGGATGACTAAAATCGGTTTGGTGGCGTTTATTTATTTGCCGGTGATGTTCGCGGTCGCTATTCCTCTTGGATTAGCGCGTGAAGAAAAAGGCGTGGCCGCATTTGCCGGTTTTGTTGGCTTTGCGGCTATGAACTTATCGGTCAATTTCTATTTAAGTGTGGCAGGTGTGATTGGCCAAGCGGATTTAGAAGCGGCATACGGGGTTAAATCGATCATTGGGATTGATTCCATTGATACTGGTATTTTAGGTGCGGTGATCGTGGGGATTATCGTCGCCAAGTTACACGCCCGTTTTTATACCTACAAAATGCCAGATTCTTTAGCTTTCTTCGGTGGTGCGCGTTTTGTGCCAATTATCACCGCCGTAGTACTTGGCTTGGTGGGTTTGATTGTGCCGCTCGTTTGGCCTTACTTTGCGATGGGCATTAACGGCATCGGTTCGGTGATTTCTCATGCAGGTCCGTTTGGCCCATTCTTATTTGGCACGGGCGAACGCATGTTATTGCCATTTGGTTTACATCATATTTTGGTGGCCTTAATTCGCTTTACAGAAGCCGGTGGCACATTAGCGGTGTGTGGTAATGACGTGAGCGGGGCATTGAATATTTTCTATGCGCAATTGTCTTGTTCAAGCGTGACCAGTTTTGACCCGCATGCCACGGCCTTTTTATCGCAAGGTAAAATGCCAACTTTCTTAGGTGGCTTACCGGGCGCGGCTTTAGCTATGTATCACTGTGCACGTCCTGAAAATCGCGGCAAAGTAAAAGCGCTATTACTGTCCGGTGTGGTGGCCTGTGTCGTAGGTGGCATCACTGAACCGCTAGAGTTTTTATTCTTGTTCGTTGCCCCTGTGTTGTACTTTGTGCACGCGATCTTAACGGGCCTTGGTTTCATGGTAATGGGGCTACTTGGTGTGACCATTGGTAATACCGACGGTAACATCATTGATTTCCTTATCTTTGGCGTGTTGCAAGGCACTAAGACCGAATGGTATTTGGTTCCGCTAGTTGCTGCTGTTTGGTTTGTGGTGTACTACGGGGTGTTCCGTTTTGCGATTACTCGTTTCAACTTAAAAACACCAGGACGTGAAGCCGAAACCAATGATGAATTGGCTTTTGCTGCCGAAGTGAAAGACAGCCAATTAGGTTACAAAGGTGACATCATTTTAGAGGCGCTAGGTGGAGCACAAAACATCACCTCATTAGACAACTGCATTACCCGTTTACGTATGTCGGTGGAAGATATGTCTCTGGTCAATGATGCCGTGCTTAAAGCTAATGGCGCATTAGGTGTGGTGAAGCTGGATGAACATAACTTACAAGTCGTGATTGGCCCACAAGTACACATGGTTAAAAATGAAATGCAAAGCTTAATGAAAGCTCATGCTTAACGGATGGAGTGGGGTAAGTGGTGACGCTTATCCCTTTTCATACCCATCTTATTTTAAGTCTTAAGGTAATGTTTGATGTTCGATTTTTCTCAAACCGTTGATCGCCATGGCACATTTTGTACTCAGTGGGATTACGTACAAGACCGCTTCGGTCATGCTGATTTGTTGCCATTTACTATTTCTGATATGGATTTTGCAACCGCCCCGTGTGTGTTATCAGCACTGAAGCAGCGCCTTGAACATGGCGTGCTGGGGTATAGCCGTTGGAATCATGATGAATTTAAAACTGCAGTGACACAATGGTTTGCCAAGCGTTATGCCGCTCATCTACCCGCAGAGTCGTTAGTCTATGGCCCTTCTGTGATTTACCTTGTTTCCCAATTGGTTCAACTGTGGAGCAAGCCTGGTGATGGGGTGCTAGTGCATACTCCAGCTTATGACGCTTTCGGTAATATGTTATCGGCCAACTATCGTCAGATGCTCACCAGTCCTTTAATCAAAACCGACAGCAGTTATGAGATTGATTGGCCGCAGTTTGAAGCCCAAGCCGCGCTGCCACAATGCAAAATTCTTTTATTATGCAGCCCACACAACCCAACAGGCCGGGTGTGGACACAAACAGAATTACAACGCATGGCGGAGATATGCCACCGCCATAATGTTAAAGTGATTTCCGATGATATTCATATGGATATGGCTTTTGAGCGTTATCTTCCTTGGTCACAAGTTGCCTTAAATGATCAGTGGGCTTTAATCAGCTCAGGCTCTAAATCCTTTAACATTCCAGCACTGACTGGGGCTTATGGATTCATTGTCAATCAAGAGCATCGAGAAGCCTACTTAACTCAACTTAAAGCGGCTCATGGATTATCGTCACCATCGATTCTAGGGGTTATCGCCCATATCGCGGCCTATCAGCAAGGTGGTGCTTGGCTAGATGCATTGAAAGACTACTTGCATGACAACTTAGCTTATGTCGCACAGCAGTTGAATAACGCCTTCCCTGAGCTGAATTATCGGGTTCCGCAAGGCACATATTTAGCTTGGATTGACTTGAAGCCACTCAACATCAACATGGAAGCGCTGCAACGCCTTCTGATTGAAGAACATAAAGTGGCGATCATGCCGGGTGATACTTATGGACCAGAAGGACAGGGTTACTTGCGCCTTAATGTAGGTTGTCCACGCAGTAAAGTGGAAGCAGGAGTAAGCGCCTTAATCGCGGCTATTCAGGAATTGCGTTAAACTGGTAGGGTGAAATAACACCCTACCGATATTTAGCGTGTTTCTTGTTCTTGTTGGGCTTGCTCTACATCCTGCCGACGATACATTTCTAATTTACACTGGCTGCATTGCCAACGAGGTAAAGCCGCTCCAGGATTGACGGCAATGCAGCAGCCTCCGAGAGCAATACGGCCTTGTTCCATTTTTAAAGCGAAATCGTCATCAAAAGCAGGATGCCCATATAAAATAGAGGCTACAGGGGAGTGCTTACACTGCGGGCATTTCGCCGGCTTTCTTGCGTAGATTTTAAGGTTGTCATTCATAGAAAATCACGACCATCATCGGTGTGTATTTTGTCTAAATCTTCTTTCGTGAAGGTCGTGTTTTTATCTATTGAAAAGTCAAAGTTCTGGGCTTTTTTTAACCAATCTGTTCCATATTTTTGAGTAAATTGTTGAAGCGTTAATTTGATCATGATTTTAATTAAGTTTTTGATTTAATTTATTTATTCTATATCCCGCCCACAAACGTTTCAACAAAGCCTTTGAATTTCTCGGTGAGGCGGCTGACGATTTTCTTGCGCTGTAAAATCGTTGGCTTGGTTTCTAGAGTATCGGCAAAATCATCACGCAAAGGCAATTCTTCACTTAACTCATAACGGTTAACCAAGCTTTGCAGCTTGTCTTTATTGAGGTTTTCTTCTGCCGCCAATTTTTCGATGGCTAGGCGTTTTTCTTTTTCCCAGAAAAACTCAAATTCTTCTTCTACGCTGCTATTGGCCGGAATACCGTTTAGGTGCTCATCCATAAACTTCTCGATTAGGGCTTTCTTACTGAGTAGTGTTGGGTCTGAGCTGATGAGATTCACGATCGCACTACGTTTGGTGGCTTTGGCCTCTGTACTGTCTTCGTCATTTAAATCACGGAGTAAGTGCAGAATATACGCCACATTGACTTCATCACGGTGCAGTAGCTCTAATTCAAAATCGACATCATCCAGAACAGACACCTTTTCTTTGCTGGAGGTTTCGCGTATCTGGCGGTTTAAGTCTGCATATTTACTGGTGAAGTCTTGAAACTCTTGTTCATCCATCGCGGTGGAGGCCATATCAAAATCAGCAAAGTTACTCAGCATGTTCTTGAGCTGCATTAGACGACGGAACTGTAACACAAACAACTTTTGTGCTTCTTCATCTGGCAAACTATCGACAGAATCAACCGTAGGCGTAATGGCTAATAGCGCTTGATAAGCGTCGTTAAAATCGGCCATTAAGTCATCAAACGGTGGTGTTTCAATGAACTCTTTTGGCTGCTTATTTGAGAATAGGCTAAACGCTTCATCGGCCGCTTTTTTCAAGTTGCGGAAGGCGACAATATTCCCGTGAGACTTCGCTTCATCTAATAAACGGTTAGTGCGTGAAAAGGCTTGGATTAACCCATGATGTTTGAGGTTTTTATCCACATACAAAGTATTGAGCTTAGGCGCGTCAAAGCCAGTTAAGAACATATTGACCACGAGTAAGATATCAATTTCCTTATCTCTGACACGCTTGGCAATGTTCTTGTAGTAATCATAGAAAGAATCGCTGTCTTTGGTGGTATAACTGCTACCAAACATGGCGTTATAGTCTGCCATAAAGGATTCAAGCTTATCTCGGCTGTGTAGCTTGACCGCTTGGCCTTGATTTAAGTATTTGGCAGAGGCTTCTTTGAGTTCGATAGTATGAGCATCATCCGCTTCACCGTTAAGCTCATATTCTCCCTCTTCATTCGCCTTATAGCTGAATATGGTCGCAATCTTGAGGTTGTGCTTGCCTTCGGCTTTCTTTTTAGCAAACAGCTCATAATACTGGATAAGCTCTGGAACACCGGAGACACAAAACATCGCATTGTAATCGCGGCTGTGAGTTTTGCGCTTATGATTAGCAAGAATGTAATCCACAATCTTTTCTAAGCGTTCAGGAGAAGCCAATAACTCTTTAGTGTCGATGTCTTCCACTTCAATATCAAGATTGTTGTTTGAACCATCTTTGTATTGGTAGCGCCCCACGTATTCAATGGCAAACTTGAGCACGTTCTGATCACGAATCGCATCGACAATCACATAAGCGTGCAGCCTTTCATCAAATAAATCTTTGGTGAGTTTTTTGACGGAGTTTTTCGCGACCGCATTTTCCGCAAAAATAGGTGTTCCGGTAAAGCCAAATAGTTGCGCTCCTTTAAAGAAGCTCACAATATTTTGATGAGTATCCCCGAACTGGCTACGATGACATTCATCAAAAATAAACACGATGCGCTTATCTTGTAGTGAGCTCATGTCTTTCAAGTAGCGTTGCTTAGTGACGACATTATTGAGTTTTTGTAGCGTAGTCACCACCAACTTGGTATTACGATTCTCGTTTTGCTTGCGGCCTTTTATCGGCTTATCAAGAAGCTGATGGAAGAGCATATTGGTGTTATCGGTGGAATCAACACAGCCTTTGCTAAAAGCATTAAATTCTAATGCGGTTTGATAATCGAGGTCTTTTCTATCGACCACAAAAACCACTTTGTCGACCTCATCTAATGAAGTCATAATTTGCGCTGCTTTAAACGAGGTGAGCGTTTTACCTGAGCCGGTCGTGTGCCAAATATAGCCATTTTTACGGGAGGTTTTCACTTGGTTGATGATCGCCTCTACCGCATAAAACTGATACGGGCGCAGCACCATTAAAAACTTACCCGTTTCATTTAATACGATGTATTGGCTCAGCATCTTTGTTAGATGTTCTGGGGTTAAGAAGCTACGGGCAAAGTCATGCAATTTACTCAGGCGATTGTTTTGGTTATCAGTCCAGTCAAAGGTTTGTTTGGCGGACATCTTAGCATTGTTCGAGAAATACTGAGTGTTCACACCGTTCGAAATGACAAACAACTGAATGTAATTAAATAAGCCATGATTGGCGTTAAATGAGTCCTTCTTGTAGCGTTGAATTTGATTGAACGCTTCTTTTAATTCAATTCCTCGGCGTTTAAGCTCAATTTGGATTAAAGGTAAGCCGTTCACTAAAATGGTCACATCATAACGATTGGTATAAATGCCTTTAACCGTGATTTGATTGGCGACTTGAAAACGGTTTTTAGCGTGCTCGCTAAACAATAAACGCAAATGCTTGGATTCACCGTTATCGAGGGTGACATCAAGGCGATCACGCAAAATCTTGGCTTTAGTAAAAATGTTGCCTTTTTCAAGCTTACCCAGTACTTGACGAAATTCGCTGTCAGTTAACTGGCAATCATTCACTTGCTCTAACTGGCTTTTCAAGTTGGCTTCAAGGGCTGCATTATCAGGCAACACAACACGCTCAAAGTCTTGTTTGACTAATTGAGCAATAAAGTCATTTTCTAATTGTTGTTCGCTTTGATATGCCATGTTTTAGTCTTCCTTACTGCCAACATGTTGTTGTGTTGTGTAGCCTTGTTCTGGGTGATTCGGAATGGTTGGATAAGCCAGATAGAGCTTTTGAGCTTTTATCATTTTACTTAAATAGTTACGTCTTAAAGTATCGGGTTTCATCATTAACAATGTGGCGATGTCCGCGAGCTTCAAGCAGCTTGGTTCTGCTATTTTGCAAAGGGTGATAATCGCTTGTTCAATCTCCGCCTTTGGTTTTCTTCCCTGAGACTGAATAATTGGGGATACGACAGACTGAAGTTGTTGCCATAATAATTGGTTCTGTTTGTCGAGGTCCGGACTTTGGTTGTCGAGGTCCGGACTTTGGTTATCGAGGTCCGGACTTTGGTTATCGAGGTCCGGACTTTGGTTATCGAGCTCCGGCACTTTTCGGTTTAACTCCGGACTTTGGTTATCGAGGTCCGGCACTTCTTGATTGAACTCCGGCACATTACCTGTGAAAAGTGATAACTGTTCTTCGGTTGGCGTGGTGACAAACTTGATACTTTTGCCTGCATCGTTGTCTGGCGTTGGAACTTCAATACCTTTTAGGTGATAAGTTTTGCCTTTTTGCTTGCCGGATGAGTCTAAGTACCCACTTGCCACCAGCTGACTTAAGGCCAAGGTGACTTCTCTTGTATATTCAGAGGTGATCGCGCAGATACGTTCATGATTAAACCAAGATTCGGTCATGGCTGTGATCAAAATGGTGCGTTTCAGGTCACTAAGCTGATTAAAACGTTCACCAAATCGAGCGATGAGCTTTTGCTGCATTTCCTCAGAAATGATATCGACCATACGTAATTCAAGTATGGTTTGCCCAAGTTCGTCATTTTCATATAGGTTAGGTTGTTGCCAGTTTTGTCTTTTACTATTGCGGTAGATATTTGGAATCCCTGAACCTGCCTTTTCGCTTAAACCAATATTTAAGAACATTTGATGAATGGCTGGATTACGGCATTGGCTATTGCCACCCGCAATGGCTTCTTTAACGGGTACACGCATTAAACCCGGATTGCGAAAGCCAATAAAGTCCGGGTGCTTTTCAATCAATATATTACCTTCCGCATTAAAATCCGCATGAGCGATAGTGTTGACTAAGGCTTCACGAATCGCTTCATGGGCAGGCGTTCGGTCGATTCGTTTATCACCGACAAGGTTAAATGGCACTTTTAAATCTGCCGTGAGCTTGCGATACACCTTGCGATAAAAATCAAACAGGTTGCCAGACCAAGATCCATCGGTATAAATGCGGTCAATCCAGCGCTCGAGAGTTGGGCTCTTTTCTTGATAATCCAAAGCAAATGCAGGAAGGGCATCAAGAATCGAATTACCGCGGCCAAACATCACTAGCCCTGCTAGTGTTAGCCACTCTTTGCCTGTTGAGCGATCTTTACCAATACAGCGAATTGAGCGTAAAAACTCATGGTCAGAAAGCTCAGAAAAAGCATGGTCTGGTTTAGCATCCACAAACAACTGGCGGTAAACACGTAAACTTTCGGGCTCAATATCGTCAATGGTGAAACCTTCCATTAAGCGGTTATCACGAACTTCTTCTTGTTCAGCCATCATTTGGTTAATGGCTGAGGGTAAGCACTTTTGATCGGCTTCATAGCGACGAATATACGTGCCAGTGTGAGGATTATTGTTGATGAATACCGGGCGAATTTTACGCGGTGCTCGTGGCACATGAACCACAATGATGTTTTTTCCGTCGATGGTTTCAACGCTCACATCGGCTTCGCTAAGCAAGTTAATACTGACTTTGTTTGGGTTATTGACGGTATCCCAAATATTTTTAACCAGTGGGGTTGGGTTCGTAATGCCTTCCAGCGTGAAATGGCCTTTCTTCTCTTGAATACCCAGTAGAATGATTCCACCACGAGTGTTCGCAAATGCGCTGTAGGTTTCCCACATGTCATTTGGAACCGCACCTTTACCATCACGGCCACCCGCGAGCTTGCACTCAACTTCGGCACTTTCTTGCAGTGCTTGAATGTCGGCCAATGTGGTAAAGATATTATCTGTCATGAGTGTTATTTCCTTAATTCCATTCTTGTCTCAATACGCAGCAAAAGGTTACCTGAAAAATACTATGAAACCGTCATCCTGAAAAGCGACGAAGGAGTGCAGTTCAGGATCTCCTACCGCATGTTACTCACTTAATTCAGTCTCAACACGCTGTGGGAGATTCCGTACCTCCAGTCGCTCCGCTCCTTACACGGAATGACGGGCTTTATTGAACCCGTCATCCTGAAAAGCGACGAAGGAGCGTTGTTCAGGAGCGCCTACTGCATGTTACTCACTTAATTCAGTCTCAACACGCTGTGGGAGATTCCGTACCTCCAGTCGCTTCGCTCCTTGCACGGAATGACGGGCTTTATTAAGCCTGTCATCCTGAAAGCGACGAAGGAGTGCTGTTCAGGATTGCCTACCGCATGTTATTCACTTAATTCAGTATCAACACGCTGTGGGAGATTCCGTATCTCCAGTCGCTTCGCTCCTTGTACGGAACGACGGGCTATTTTAAAGCCGTGTTCGCTTTTTCTTCCTAGCCACGAGCAGCGCAGCGCCCGAGTACCGAGCCCCGCCGCCTACACAAACATCTGCTGCAATAAGCCTTTTTTAAACAGCTTAGTATCTTCAATTTGTTGATTCACTGCATTAATTTTGGCATCAATGGCTTGTAGGTATAGAGCGATTTTTTGTTGTTCAGTTATACATGGAATTGGAAGCTCAACAGTTTCTAAATTTGTTTTTGATAGACCAAGAACTGAAACACCTTGAGCCAATTTTTTAATTTGATTACGTGTATCGTTAAATTGAAAAAGATATCCTATATAACCAGAAGCAAACTCTTTAATAGGTCGAGCTATGTAAGTATGAAGCCCTGCCACTAATGTGTTGTTTTTCACACTTATGATTTCAATAGCTTTACCAATATCAGCATAATCTTCAGAAGCGTCCGCAATGACAAGATCTCCAACTTGGCAAAAATCAGCTTGTGAAATCAGTTTATCTTGTTCCTCTTCTACGACATAAGGCACTAACTCTTTATCTTGAGCAAACAAAGCCGGAAAACGCATGTGAATATCACCATAATGAATATTCTGAATCTTTGTCTCTGTACTTGTTAGTTTTTCTCTCGATAGATTGTTCGTTCTAATCCAATTAAATAATTGACCAAATGTCGAAACTTCCCACTCAGGAAACGCTTCCCCATTCTCATCTTTAAAACGAATCTTTTGGCTAAAAATCTGCTGCATCACACCTTTCTTGTACTCTTTGAGTAGGCGATGCTTTTCTGTTAGTTGGCTGATTTTGGTGTCGACAGAAGTAAGGAAGTCAGCGATTTTTTGTTGTTCTTGTTTGCTAGGATGGAAAACCTTTAGACGCTTTAAACGTCCTACAGATAAACCAGGTTGTGCTGATGATTCAGAGTATCTATTTAGCTCCATGTAATCTAGTTTGTACTTTAACCATTTAATATCTGAATAATCATTTTCACCAATTACAATTGCATGCTCTGAAATAAATGATTTACCAGAACATTCATTGATATTTCCACATAATGCTCCTTGACGACCAATCAGAACATAATCGCCATCATGAGTATAGGTACTAGTAAAACCTCTTAAACCATTTCCACCATAAACAGGATAATCTCCATTAGAAGTTATAGTTGCAGAAGTAATAGTGGAGCCACTCTTAAAGTTTGCACATAAGGTATCCAAACAGCTTTCTTTCCAGTCAGAAACAAACCCACCAAACCTCAACTTCGGCACTAGCTCACTCATTTGCTCACCTCAAATGGTGCTTCAATGCCCAACTCAGCACAAAAATCGGCAATGGTTTTATCGGTTTCCAGCATAGCCTCATCATTGGCTTTAAGCTGTTTGGCAATCTCGGCCAAATCAACTAAGGCTTCTTCTTCAAAGGTATCGACATAACGAGGAATGTTGAGGTTGTAGTCGTTATCCGCGATGTCTTGCGGGCTGGCGACATAAGCAAACTTATCAATGTTCTCTCGCTTGGTGACGGCATCTAAAATGCGTTGTAAATCTTCTTCACGCATCACATTGGTATTAGTGCCTTTTTCAAAATGCTTACTGGCATCAATAAACAAAATGTTGTCATCGGCTTGGCGCTGCTTGCTAAACACCATCACACAGGTTGGAATCGAGGTACCAAAGAAGATATTGGCAGGCAGGCCGATCACCATGTCTAAATAGTTTTTCTCTTTGATTAAGTGCTGACGAATATGGCCTTCGGCTGCGCCACGGAATAACACGCCATGTGGCAGCACCACCGCCATACGACCTGTGTCATTAAGCTGGTGGATCATGTGTTGCACAAAAGCAAAGTCGGCTTTCGATTTCGGCGCCAGCTTGCCGTAGTCTGCAAAGCGATCATTATTCAAATGCAAAGGGTTGGCTGACCATTGGGCAGAAAACGGCGGGTTAGCGACCACTGCATCAAAACGCTGATCAAAATGCAGCGGCGTCTCTAGGGTGTCGTCGTTTTCAATATCAAAACGTTTGTAGTGAACCCCGTGCATGATCATGTTCATGCGCGCAAGGTTGTAGGTACTCGGGTTGCGCTCTTGGCCGACGTATTTTATGTCCTGATTATTAGACTCTTTTGCGACACGCAATAATAAAGAGCCAGAACCACAGGTAGGGTCGTACACCGATTTGACCGTGTTGTTGGTGGTCACCAGTTTGGCTAACAGTTTGGAGACCATTTGTGGGGTATAGAACTCACCGGCTTTCTTGCCTGCGCCGCTGGCGAACATGCCAATTAAGTATTCGTACGCATCACCGAGAATGTCGATTTCGCTGCTTTCTAAGTGGAAGTCGATGTTGTTTAAATGGCCAAGAATTTGCCCCACCAGTTTGTTACGTGCATCAGGGGTTTTACCTAACTTGTTGGAGGTGAGATCTAACTCATCAAACAAGCCGTTGAAGTCGTCGGCACTGTCTGAGCCCATGGTGCTTTGTTCAATGTCGTTTAAAACATCTCGCACATCATCAAGAATGAACTCGCCATTTTCGGCATCTTGCGCCAAAACGTGAAACAGTGAACTAGGCTTAAAGAAGTACCCCAGTTTGTCGATAGCTTCTTCTTGTACGGCTTCTAGGATCTCTTGGCCTTCTTCGCTACTGGCATCAATACCAGTAAAAGTGATGCCATCTTCGGCCAGCAGTTCATCGGCGTAGGTATTTAGCTTGTCAGATAGGTACTTGTAGAAGATTAAGCCTAAAATGTAATCACGAAAATCATCGGCAGACATGTTGCCACGTAAGGTATTGGCAATATTCCAAAGTTGTTTTTTGAGTTCTTGTTGATGTTGCTCGACCATGATGAGTCCATAAAGAGAGAAAAAACGATGGCAAGCATGATAACAAAGTTATTGAAGGTAATACCAATCGTACTAATTATCTAATCATCCTTGCTTGTTAAAAGGCCCGATAACTGCGTTATAAATTTTGATTGTAGAATAACTACTTATCGAAAATTTCTTCCTTGTTCTCAAGCCTTTTTTCTACGCAATTTCTGACCATTTAATTAGTGTGATTGGTATAAGGCGAAGAAAGCAATGGGATTTTGATAAGGATAAAAAAAAGGCTTACGAATTATCATAAGCCTTTCTTATTCAAACTAATTTAATCTTAGTTCATGCCGTATTTTTTCAACTTCTTGCGAAGAGTGCCACGGTTGATACCCATCATGTTTGCAGCGCGAGTTTGGTTACCGCGAGTGTACTGCATAACCATATCAAGCATTGGTTGCTCAACTTCTGCTAATACTAATTCGTAAAGATCGTTAACGTCTTGACCATTTAATTGAGCAAGGTAATTCTTTAAAGATGCTTTTACAGAGTCACGTAGTGGCTTCTGTGTGATCTGGTCTTGTGATGTAACAGTAGTAACTGTGAATGGTTCTGAAGTCAGATTTTGTTCGAACATAATTAGTCTTAGCTCTTCTTCTGGTAATTATAATGCAACGTATACTCTTCGTATTTGAAGCTGCAGCGTTGTTGACGGCACTCACTCGCCCTAATCACATAGACGAGCTATGCTCATAGGGTCTCATTCGCTTGTCGCCTAGCTGCAACTTCAACTACTCGGGTCTACCTTTTGTTTTGAAGCTGCAGCGTTGTTGACGGCACTCACTCGCCCTAATCACATAGACGAGCTATGCTCAGAGGGTCTCATTCGCTTGTCGCCTAGCTACAACTTCAACTACTCGGGTCTACCTTTTGTTTTGAAGCTGCAGCGTTGTTGCACGCGTGCTTTTACATACTCTGAGTAAAAAAATAATTTCTCAGCACATCGATTTGCTGGTGAGCATCTTCAATGGCGTTGAAAACACGGCGGAACTCACCTTCATTATCATGTTCTTTTAGATACCAACCGACGTGTTTACGTGCGATTCGAGGACCTAAAAACTCACCATAAAATTGATGGAGAGCTTGAACATGACCAATCAGGATATCTTGCACTTCTTCCATTGGAAGGGGGGGCAAGTGTTCTCCCGTTTGTAAATAGTGTTGGATTTGTTGAAAAATCCAAGGACGACCTTGGGCAGGCCTTCCTATCATCAGAGCATCTGCTCCCGTGTAATCGAGAACAAATTTCGCTTTTTCTGGGCTATCGATATCACCATTGGCAATCAAAGGGATCGAGATAGCTTGTTTTACGGCTCTAATGCTGTCGTATTCTGCTTCGCCTTTGTACATGCAAGCGCGAGTTCTCCCGTGGAGTGCCAGTGCTTGAATGCCACATTGCTCAGCCATTTTAGCAATCTCAACACAGTTTTTATTGTCTGTGTCCCATCCTGTGCGCGTTTTTAGGGTTACCGGAACCTCAACTGCATTCACCACCGCTTTTAGTATCTGTTCGATAATATCGGGGCGCTGCAACAACGCGGAGCCTGCCAGTTTTTTATTCACTTTTTTTGCTGGGCAGCCCATGTTGATGTCGATGATTTGTGCACCGTTTTCAACACTGACTTGCGCAGCTTGTGCCATAAGATGAGGGTCCGCTCCGGCAATTTGTACACTACGAATGCCCGATTCGCCTTCATGTACCATGCGTTGGAGGGATTTTGATGTGTTCCAAACTTTAGGGTTCGAGGACATCATTTCACTGACGGCCATACCTGCCCCATATCGAAGACACAATTCACGAAAGGGTCTATCTGTTACACCCGCCATTGGGGCAACAATTAGGTTGTTCGGTAAAGTGTAGTTTCCGATTTTCAAAACAGCATCACAGTTCATCTCAGCAAGGGCGCGCATTTTACGCATTTTTTCGGGGCGTGAAAAGACTAATATTTGACCATTTCACAAATAGTTTTGTAAATCGTCTAATTTTCAGTCAATTAGCCCCGAATGTACCGATAAAAACTTTTATTTGAATGGATTAGGCTTTCTTCTGACCTGAAATTCGACACCATTCTTGTTGCTCGATAATCGGATCAAGCTGGAAGGCTTCTTGGTAATAAGTGGCAACATCGGCTGCTTGTGAGTCTAAGACGCCAGACATTGCCAGTAAACCGTTGGGTTTGACGAGGCTGGTGATCACGCCTGAAAGTTCGCGTAATGGGCCAGCTAAAATGTTGGCAACCACGACGTCGGCAATTAATCCTTCAGGTTGGTCTTGAGGTAAGAACAGTTCTAATTGGTCAGCAACGCCATTGCGCTCGGCGTTATCACGTGACGCTAAAATGGCTTGTGGATCGATATCAATACCGATGACTTTGGCCGCGCCCAGTTTGATGGCCGCAATCGCTAAGATACCCGAGCCGCAACCAAAATCGATGACGGTTTTACCTTCAAGATCTAACCCTTCTAACCATTCTAAACACACTGAAGTGGTTGGGTGGGTACCTGTGCCAAATGCCAAACCGGGGTCAAGCATCACGTTGACGGCACTTGGATCAGGGATGTCACGCCAGCTTGGGCAAATCCATAAGCGTTTACCAAATTGCATTGGGTGGAAGTTATCCATCCATTCACGTTCCCAGTCTTTGTCTTCGATTTGTTCAATTTTATAGGCAAAATCAGCACTTAACATATTGCTGCTTTTGATTTGGCTTAAGACTTGTTGGGTATCAATTTCGGCATCATACAGCGCTAGGATATCGGTTTCGCCCCATAAACGAGTTTCACCCGGCAGTGGTTCAAATACAGGGGTGTCTTTGGCATCCAGAAAAGTCACCGATAAGGCTCCGGTTTCTTCCATTAACATATCGCCGATGGCTTCTGCGTTAGTATCGGTTGCGTTGAGTTTAATTTGAATCCAAGGCATGGAATTGATCTCTCGTCATGAATAAGAATTGAGGCGAAGTGTAGCAGATGACGGCAAACTTGTAGAGATCTACTCCAATCATGGGCTGGATTTGCCATGATTGGAGTGAGGGTTTCAGAGGAGGAAAGCTTACGCTGTTTGTGGCGGTTGGGTTTGCAACTGGGCGGTTGGTTTGAGTTTGCTACCCACGATGAAGGCAATCAGCCCTAATAATAAGGTCGGTACAATCGCATGTACGCCGCCGAGGTCGGGTTTGAAAGTGCTTAAAGCAATGTAAGACACTAAGCCGACTAACATTGAAGCAAACGCTCCAGTGGCCGAAGCCTTTTTCCAATATAAGCCTAAGACTAGCGGCCATAAGAACACGGCTTGCATGCCACCAAACGCCAATAAGTTTAACCAGATGATCATATCAGGTGGATTGAGTGCAGCAACAAACACTAACGCGGCAAAAATTCCGGTGACCCATAATGATAATTTAGGCAGCGTTTTTTCGGCTTTTTCACCTTGTGCCATGCTGGGGTTGATGTAGTTGATGTATAAATCTTTGAGCAGAGTCGCTGAGGCTTGGATCAGTTGCGAGTCGATGGTCGACATGATCGCTGCCATTGGCCCTGCCAAGAAAATACCCGCGACGACTGGCGGCAATACGGTGATCATCAAAGTGGGCATGATTTGGTCAGGGCTGCCAATATCCGGCACGATAGCACGACCAAAGGCTCCGGCTAAATGCATTCCAAGCATGAGTAAGGCCACCATGATGGTACTGATCACCATACCTTTATGTAAGGAAGCGCTGTCTTTATAAGACATACAACGTACTGCGGCATGAGGCAGGCCAATCACCCCAAAACAGACTAACACCCAAAAGCTCATCATAAAGGGGGCGGTGAGAAAGTGATTGGGGCCATAAGGGGTAATTAAGGCAGGATCTATGGCGTGTAAGTCAGTTACCAGCTCACCAATGCTGCCTCCGGCGTGGACGATGCCAATTAATAAGGCAATGGTGCCGATGATCATCATTATGCCTTGTAAGGTATCAGTCATCACGACCGCTCGAAAGCCGCCAATGGTGGTATATAGACCAACGGTAATCGCAAAAATCATCAAACCATGGGTGTAAGACAGCCCGGTAACGGTTTGCAATAAACGCGCTCCACCGACAAATTGAACCACCATGGTGCCGAAAAAAGCTAAGAGTAACGATAACGAAGCAAAAATCACGACCCCCCGATTTTGATAGCGCGCATATAAAATGTCATTCAAGGTAAGCGCATTATGACGACGTGCTTCAATGGCAAACTTTTTACCCAACACGCCTAAGGTCAGCCAGGTGGCAGGTAATTGGATCATCGCCAGTAAAACCCAGCCTAAGCCCATTTTATACGCGGCTCCCGGCCCACCAATAAAGGAACTGGCACTGGCATAGGTGGCAGCTAAAGTCATCGCCAGCACAAAACCGCCCATGCTACGTCCACCAACGAGGTATTCGTTTAAAAAGCCTTTCTTGTTGGTGTGTTTACTGCTCAAAAAAGCCAGAGCAAAGACGGCAATCAAATATAAAACGAGTGGGATGAGAATCTGGTTATTCATGAGGTTGCTCTTGTTCGACGTTGTGGTGCTTGATGGTGTCTTTGGATGTGTTGTCGGCTTCGATTTCTAATGACATATCACGGTAAATCCACTTCACCATTGCCGCGCATAATATCGTGAAGACTAAAGGGCCAATCACACAAGCCATTAAAAACCATAATGGGAATCCAAAATACAGAGTCGGCACTGCGGCCATATCCTTTACGCTGGGTGAGAGCCCATAAGCGGAGGCGGCCCACCAAAGCATATAGGCTAAGGCTAATCCAATGGCCCATTTGGCTTCCTTGTGTGCTTGCTGATAGCGTGCATTAAGCGTTTTCATGATACGGAACCTTGCTGATAGCAGTAAAAAGAAAATAGCAGTACAGAGAAAAAGAAGCGTATTTTGACAAAACTTAGAGGTGGAAACAAACAATAGCCGCAAAGTCGGGCTGGCTTCTATGATGAGAGGATGGGGTTCTGTTGAAATAATTATGATTTTATAAGACAAATTCGAGTTATTACTCTGTTAAATGTTTATTAACCAGCTTGTTAGTTACTTTGTTTTTTAATGACTGACAAGCTAATAAAGGTGATCTATGTCTTGTATGTAAAGTGTTTGCCGTGATCGAGAATGGATTATTGTTGAATCTTTGTTGCTGTAATTTTGTCATACAATACTCTGATTGGTAAGGACGCAATGAGGAGTTATGGATGAAAGATCTTAAAGAAATTGCCGCTGATGCTGTGGCGTTAGTTTCACCCGCGATTGAACAATTATTTGAGAGAACGAATCGAAAGGAGTTACATATTGTGGTGATGAATCCTCAAGTAAAACCTTGGGAGTCATCTTTTGAGGAGGCGATCCTTTTTGAAAAATCGTTAGGCACACCTGAATCTTGGTCCATCCCCTTTGATCAATTCGCTCGCAAAAAAGCTCAACAGGCATGGCGAGAATCTACCAGTAATATTCAACTTCAATATTTACACCCTTCGGCATTACGTAAAGATGATCTGCTTTTTTATGGCTCATTTGTGTATGGCAATCTTGTTGTTGCCTGCAGTGGTGTCGAGCAATGGTATGACATGCTAGTAAGCGGTTGGATTGCCGTCGCAATTGAGCAACTTACGATACATGAATACCAAACGCAAAAAATAGAAAACCCTACAAAAACATATCGTTAATTATTTAAAGGTCTCTATTATGAATAAATTACTTAAATCCTTAATGCTTGCTGCCGGCATTCTTGTTTCTGCGACTGCTGTGGCAGCCGATTACCCAACAAAAAACATTCGCTTAATTGTTCCCTTTGGTGCTGGTGGTGGTACTGATGCGGTGGGGCGTACATTGGCTAATAGTGCGAAAGATGTTCTTGGACAAAACATTTCAATAATGAACCGAACCGGAGGTGCAGGAGCAGTTGGAATGAGTTTTGGTGCACAGCAACGACCAGATGGTTATACCTTAACAGTGGTGACCCGTGAAATTGCGTCCTTGCCTCAAATGGGATTAATGCAACATACGGCGGATGACTTTAAATTGATTCGTATGGTGAACTTAGATCCTGCGGTGGTACTGGTTGCCGCGGATAGCCCTTACAACACCATCAATGACCTAATTAAAGAGGCGAAAGCGAACCCAGGTAAAATTAAATTTGCTTCAACGGCGGCCCCAAATTTTTATTTGATGGCTTTGGAGAAAGACCAAAACATTAAATTGAATGCTATCCCTTATAACGGCGCTTCTGAAGCTATCCCATCGGTTTTAGGTCATCATGCTGATGTTACTATGGTAACCCCAGGAGAATCCATTGCTCAACTACGTTCTGGTCAGTTGAAAGCATTGGGCGTGATGTCGAATGAACGTATTGAATATATTCCAGATGTACCGACTCTGAAAGAGCAAGGTGTGGATGTGGTGACGGGGACATGGCGTGGTATCGGTGCTCCGAAAGATACGCCGGATGCCATCATTGATACTTTAGGTAAAGCTTTTGATCAAGCTATGGCTTCTGAAGAGTTTAAAAATTTCATGGCGAAAGGAGCAATGACCATTCATAACATGGATGCAGCAACTTTTACTCAATTTGTAAAAGATGACACTAAAACCTTAGGCGAGTTAATTAAATAACTGCTTGTATTAGTCACAGCAGCACCATGCTTTGGTGCTGCTTATCTTGATGTTGAGTTTGTTTATAAGGATGGATTCTATGCTCAATAGAAATGTCGTTTTCCCGTCCATTATCATTGTGTTGAGTGCCATTGCATTTGCTGTTATTGCACAATTTGATAGTCCTAGGTACCAAGACTCTAGCGTGGGTGCTCAATTTTTTCCAATGGCAATTGTTGTCTGTCAAATCGTCATTTGCGTGTTATTGCTTGTGCAGCATAAATGGCAGGGAACCACGACCAGACAAGCCGCCTTTATATCTAAAATGTCCTTATTTGGTATTGGCTTTCTGATTGGTTATGCCTTGCTTATTGGTGTGATTGGTTATCTATACGCTAGCTTGGCTGCTTTTTTATTTTATTTGATTTATTTCAAAATCAAGAAGCCGATTTATTACCTCATTGCCATCATTTTTGTTTTTGCCGTGAATTATTTATTTGGTGAAGTCTTTTATATATCACTACCGCAAGCGATGTGGTCATAGGATGTCATTATGTTTGAATATTTAATGGATGGCTTAACGACAGCTGTCAGCATGACTGTTTTCCCTGTACTTTTTTTTGGGGTATTAGGTGGAATCATCCTTGGGGCGTTACCGGGATTAACTGCTACCATGGGAGTGGCGATCTTACTTCCTTTTACCTTTGGAATGGAGCCTACCGCAGCACTTGTGATGTTGATTGGGGTTTATATTGGTGGCATTTATGGTGGTTCTATTGCGGCTATTTTATTAAAAACACCGGGTACCCCAGCTTCGGCAGCCAGTGTATTGGATGGGCATACGTTAGCCGCAAGAGGACAAGCAGCCAGGGCGCTTAGTATTTCTGCGGTCGCCTCATTCGTCGGTGGGTTGATCAGCACATTGATCCTTATTGCGATAGCGCCTAAGTTGGCGGATTTTGCCTTGAGGTTTAATGCCCCTGAATATTTTGCTTTAGCACTCTTTGGCTTAACTATCATTGCGAGTGTTTCTTCAACCAATATTTTGAAAGGGTTATTAGCAGGAACTATAGGCTTGCTAGTCTCAACAGTTGGGTTGGATCCCATCAGCAGCGTACCGAGATTCACTTTTGGTATCATGGATTTATATAGTGGTATTAATGTCATACCGGTGTTAATCGGCTTATTTGCGCTTTCAGAAGCGTTGAGCCAGCTTGAAAAAATACGTTCAGAAAAAAACGTTACTCCACCCAAATTTGATCATAAATTGTTGAGCGGTAAAGATTTAAAAGAAATTTTACCCACGACGATTAAAAGTGGATTAATGGGGACGACTATAGGATCTGTACCTGGTGCTGGAGCGGATATATCGGCTTTCGTTTGCTATAACGAAGCGAAGCGTTCTTCCAAAAATCCTGATGAATTTGGTAAAGGATCGATTCGTGGCTTAGCGGCGGCGGAGTCGGGCAATAATGGGGTAACAGGTGGATCGTTAGTTCCGTTATTGACCTTGGGCGTACCAGGAGATGCGGTGGCGGCCGTTTTATTGGGAGCCTTGATTGTGCAAGGGTTAACACCTGGGCCATTGTTGTTCGCACAAAACCCTGAAGTGGTTTACGGCGTATTCAGTTCGATGTTAGTAGCAAATGTGGTGATGCTTGGTATTGGTTTATTAGGGATTCGTTTCTTTTGTCGAATCATTGAAGTTCCCAAAATTATCATGATTCCTATCATTGTCTTTTTATCGGTGGTGGGGGCTTATGCGATTAATAATTCAATGTTTGATGTTGGTATTGCTATCGTATTTGGTTTGATCGGATTTATTTTTACTAAGTTGGATATTCCGTCTTCACCGGTGTTACTGGCAATTATCTTGGGGCCAATGGCGGAAACCAATTTACGAAAATCGCTCATGATGTATGAAGGAAGTTGGTCATTTTTATACGATCGTCCTATTGCCTTAGCTTTCATTGTATTAGCGGTTTTTTCTGTTTATTCAACCATGAAGATGAAAAAGAAACAGAAAGCACAACAAGAGGTATCCGATTAATCATTGGTAAACGGGTGAGTAGATTGATTCATATCTATCCACCATCTTTTTATTCGAGAAACGAGTAGCGCCCGAGCCCTGATAAACGAAAAAAAGACCGCAGTTCTCACTACGGTCTCTTATCTTTTTCTAGTAACTAGGGACTAGCACCTAAGAACGTTTATTGTAACCCAAGCTTCTTCTCAAGGTAGTGAATGTTGGCACCACCGTGTTGGAAGTTTTCATCGCTCATGATATCAAGCTGTAGAGGAATGTTGGTTTTGATGCCATCGATGATGGTTTCACCTAACGCATTCTTCATACGAGCAATCGCCACGTCGCGGTTTTCACCGAAAGTGATCAGTTTGCCGATCATTGAATCGTAGTGTGGCGGTACTGAGTAGCCTGCGTACACGTGAGATTCCCAACGAACGCCCATGCCACCTGGTGGATGGAAGTGTTGGATTTTACCTGGGCAAGGTAGGAAGCGCACTGGATCTTCCGCATTGATACGACACTCAACCGCATGGCCGCGGATTTTGATGTCGTTCTGCGTGAAAGATAATGGCTGACCTGCTGCAATGCGTAATTGCTCTTTGATTAGGTCGATACCAGTCACCATTTCCGTCACTGGGTGCTCTACCTGAATACGGGTGTTCATTTCAATGAAGTAGAACTCACCGTTTTCATATAGGAATTCGAAAGTACCTGCGCCACGATAACCGATTTCAATACAAGCACGAGTACAACGCTCACCAATGTATTGACGCATTTCTTCTGTGATGCCTGGAGCTGGAGCTTCTTCTACCACTTTTTGGTGGCGACGTTGCATTGAACAGTCACGCTCACCTAAGTGAATCGCACCGCCTTGACCATCAGCAAGAACTTGAACTTCGATGTGACGAGGGTTTTCTAGGTATTTCTCCATGTAAACCATGTCATTGTTGAAGAAAGATTTTGCTTCAGAGCGAGTCATCGCAATCGCTTCAACTAGGTCTTCGTCTTTACGAACTACACGCATACCACGACCGCCGCCGCCACCAGAGGCTTTGATGATCACAGGATAGCCAATGCGTTTAGCAAAGGCACGGTTTTTCGCATCGTCGTCATCAAGTGGGCCATCAGAACCTGGTACACAAGGAACGCCGGCTTTTTTCATTGCATTGATGGCAGACACTTTATCACCCATTAGGCGAATGGTTTCTGCTTTCGGGCCAACGAAAATAAAGCCTGATTTTTCTACTTGTTCCGCAAAATCGGCGTTTTCAGATAGGAAACCGTAACCTGGGTGAATCGCAACGGCACCAGATACTTCTGCTGCTGAAATAATGCGAGGAACGTTTAAGTAGCTATCGGTACTACGTGCAGGACCAATACAAATGGTTTCGTCTGCTAATAATACATGTTTTAAATCGCGGTCAGCCGTAGAGTGAATGGCGACCGTTTTAATGCCTAGCTCTTTACATGCGCGAAGAATACGGAGGGCGATTTCACCTCGGTTCGCGATGACAATTTTATCTAGCATTGTATTGCCTCTTGTTGCTGTGTGAATGGGAAATGCGCTGTTAAAAAACAGAGTTACTCAATCACAACAAGTGGTTGATCAAATTCAACCGGTTGACCGTCTTCCACTAGGATAGCTTTCACTACACCAGATTTATCCGCTTCGATTTGGTTCATCATTTTCATCGCTTCAACGATGCAAAGTGTTTGACCTTCTTTTACCGTTTGACCGATTTCGATGAAAGATTTCGCTTCTGGGCTTGGTGAACGGTAGAAAGTACCAACCATTGGAGATAATAGTTTGTGACCTGTTTCTACCGGTGCTGGAGCCGGAGTTTCTTCTGCTGCTACTGGAGCAGGTGCAGCCGCAGGCGCTGCTGGAGCCGGTGCTACAGAATATTGAACAGGCGCTGCTGGAGCCGCTTGATTGCTATAACGGTTGATGCGTACTGATTCTTCACCTTCAGAAATTTCAAGTTCAGCGATACCAGACTCTTCAACTAGTTCGATTAGCTTCTTTATTTTACGAATATCCATAATGTGTTCTCTATCTGTTTAATTATTCATTTCACGGCAACAGGTAAACTCTTGCCGATGGTTGAGCTGATCAGTCATGATCGAGCTGAATATCGTCGGTGTTGCCCATTAAGCGGAATGAGTTTGGCTTAATTGTGCATGCGCCGCCGAGAGTGCAAATTGATAACCTTGCGCGCCAAGCCCACAAATAACGCCTACCGCCTTATCTGATAGATAGGAGTGATGGCGAAAAGGTTCCCGAGCATGAACATTGGAGAGATGAACTTCAATAAAAGGAATATTCACCCCAAGCAATGCATCTCTTAGTGCCACACTAGTATGAGTAAAGGCTGCCGGATTAATGATGATAAAGTCGATGGTATTATGAGCGGCATGAATCGCTTCAATCAGTTCGAATTCTCGATTGGATTGTAAGTGCGATAATTGAATGTCTAACGCTTGAGCTTGCGTTGTTAAGTCGCTCATAATATCGGCTAATGTCTTTGAGCCATAATGCGTCGGTTCACGTAACCCGAGCAAATTTAAATTCGGCCCATTTAAGACTAGAACTCGTAATTTTGCTGACATTGTGTGGCTAATATCCATTAAAGTGTATGAAAAATGCATCATGTCATAATTTATAGACTTTGCTAAGTCAGAAAGCAAAAAAATTGACCGCGCACTCACTAATTTCACCGATTATAGCGAATTCAAAGCAAATCGCAGCAAATTACTGGTCTAATGAGGTAAAAGCGAGTTTATAGGTAACGAGTTCCTAGTTCCTAGGAAAAGCAAAAGAAAAAAGATTGACCTGGGCTTGGACAATAACAATGAATACCTCCAGGAACCAGGAACCAGGAACCAGGAACCAGGAACCAGGAACCAGGAACCAGGAACCAGGAACCAGGAACCAGGAACCAGGAACCAGGAACCAGGAACCAGGAACCAGGAACCAGGAACCAGGAACCAGGAACCAGGAACCAGGAACCAGGAACCAGGAACCAAAAAATAAAAACCGCAGCCTAAGCCACGGTCTTTGTTCTCTATTTTTACGCTTTAGGTGTCGCGATCGCTATTTACACCAAATTGGCTTTTTCTTCGATAAGTTTTTCCACCACACTTGGATCTGCGAGGGTGGAGGTATCACCTAAGTTACTGGTGTCACCGGTGGCAATCTTACGTAAGATACGACGCATGATTTTGCCTGAACGGGTTTTTGGAAGTGAATCCGTCCAATGAAGGACATCTGGGGTGGCGATGGGGCCGATTTCTTTGCGTACCCAGTCTTTCACTTCTTTATGTAATTCAGCTGATGGGAACTCTCCATCATTAAGGGTGATGTAGGCGTAAATCGCTTGGCCTTTAATGTCATGTGGGATGCCGACAATCGCCGCTTCTGCAATCTTATCAAAGGCCACTAATGCTGATTCAATCTCGGCAGTGCCCATGCGGTGACCAGACACATTTAAGACATCATCGACACGACCGGTGATCCAGTAGTAACCATCTTCATCACGACGGGCACCATCACCGGTGGTGTAGACGCCTTTGAAGGTGGAGAAGTAGGTTTGTTCAAAGCGTTCGTGATCGCCATAAATGGTGCGCATTTGGCCGGGCCATGAATCGGTAATCACTAAGTTACCTTCATTCGCCCCTTCAAGAGGATTGCCTTCGTTATCCAGTAATGCCGGTTGCACGCCAAAGAATGGGCGAGTGGCTGAGCCTGCTTTCAGTTCAGTTGCACCCGGCAGCGGCGTGATCAAAATGCCCCCAGTTTCGGTTTGCCACCAGGTATCGACGATCGGGCAACGCTCATCGCCGATGGTTTTGTAATACCACTCCCATGCTTCTGGGTTAATCGGTTCGCCCACCGAGCCCATAACACGCAAGCTTGAACGGGAAGTGCCTTGGATCGCTTCATCCCCTTTTGCCATGAGAGCTCGGATGGCCGTTGGAGCGGTATAAAGAATGTTGACTTGATGTTTATCGACTACTTCACTCATGCGACTGGTATTTGGATAATTCGGCACCCCTTCAAACAAAATGGTTTTAGCGCCATTAGAAAGAGGCCCGTAAACTAAATAAGTGTGGCCGGTGATCCAACCGACATCGGCGGTACACCAGAAAACCTCTCCCGGTTGGTAATCAAAAATATATTTAAAGGTCATGGTGGCATACACCAGATAGCCGCCAGTGGTGTGTAAAACGCCTTTAGGTTTACCGGTTGAGCCTGAAGTATAAAGAATAAAGAGTGGGTCTTCGGCATTCATCGGCTCTGGTGCACACTCTGAAGAGGCTTGCTCAGTTGCTTCATGCCACCACACATCGCGCTCGCTATTCCAGTCCACTGAGCCACCGGTACGCTGGAAGACCACCACACTGCGTACTTGGGTTTCTGGGTTATTTAATGCCTGATCGACATTGGCTTTAAGTGGCACAGCACGGCCACCACGCACCCCTTCATCAGCGGTGATCACAACATGGGCATTTGAATCAATAATGCGACCGGCTAAAGCGTCAGGAGAGAAGCCACCAAATACGACGGTATGAACGGCACCAATCCGGGTACAAGCTAGCATGGCCACCGCCGCTTCAGGCACCATGGGCATGTATAAACACACCACATCGCCTTTTTTTACACCCTGCGCTTTGAGCACGTTGGCAAAGCGACAAACTTGGTCATGCAATTGGTTGAAGGTGATTTGAGCGTCGTCGTTAGGGTCATCGCCTTCCCAAATGATGGCTACCTCATCACCACGTTCTGCCAAGTGACGATCAATGCAGTTTGCCGAGACATTTAACTGCCCATCTGCAAACCATTTGATATCAATATTGCCCGGTTCGAATGAGGTGTTTTTGACTTGAGTAAATGGCGTCATCCAGTCAACAATCTTGCCATGTTTCCCCCAAAAGCCTTGTGGGTCTGTAACCGATTCTTGGTACATGCTTAGGTAAGTGTCATTGTCGGCGTGAGTGTGTTGTAAGATATTGTCTTTGACGGGATGAATATGAATATCACTCATTGGGCTCTCCTTGCTGAGTCAGACTCAACGCTCTCATAATAAGTTGGGATGTTGTGTTTGTTCTTAATAATTGTGTTTGTTCTTAATAATTGTGTTGATGCTCTGTATAGGTATTTACTTTCTGCCGAACCGTGGTGCACTACAATTAGACTTTAGGCTTAGAGTTTGTAAATAAAGGCTTTTTGACTATAAATAAGCGATAAAATGAGAACTGGATCGGATGTTTGAAGTCTGTTGTGGTCTTATTTTTGTGAGGGTCAGTGGCGTTTCTTATATGCCAAGCTCGGGTTAGGTAACGGCCCATAGGTTAAACGCACATAAATTAAGGCCGCGGTAATGGCGTCTTGTAACGCATCATGGCGATCTTGCAACGGCAGCTCTAAATGACGACAGATCGCCTCTAAACTTAAATCACAATACGCATTGGGCAGTTGGCGTTCGAGCTGAGCGTGGTACAGGTGGCTCACTTCAATCAGAGGATTGGGCAGCGGAAAACCAAAATGCTTTTTGTAGGCGCGGTCCAAAATCGTTTTATCGTAACGAATGTGATAGCCAACCAAAGGTCGGTTACCAATGAAATCGAGTAACTTGCTCAGTCCTTCTTGCTCGCTGTACCCTTCAGCTAAATCATGGTGGCGCAATTGGTGTATTTTTATTGACTGACTGCTGAGGGATTGAGGCGCTTGAAATTTAAGATGAAAAGGCTGGCTAGTCATGATTTTGTTATTGATGATTTTGGTCGCCGCCACTGTAACCAGTTCCGCTTGTTGAGGGTTCAGGCTGGTGGTTTCACAATCGAGAGAGACAAACTCGCCTTTCGGGATCGCGGCGAATAAGGGCTGGTAAGGAGAATGTTTGAGGCGATAGAACCACCATAAGCGTTGTAAGCTATTCATAACGATTACTCACGTATTTGATAATGGTAACCAAGCCATTGCTTGAATTTTTTAACCACGTGTAGGCTGTGACGCAATAAATCACGTTCCGCGCGATTCAAGTGTTGGACGTTAAGGCGATTATGTTGATGGGAGTCAGACAATTGTTGCTCAAGTCGCCATTTGATAAACAGTTTTAAGGCTTCGGACAGGTTATCGGCAGTCAATGGTTCTAAAATATGTAGGGTTTGCAGCTGTTCAATTCGCTCAAAGGTATTGGTGCTCATGATGTGATGTTCTAAGGCCAAAGTCCGAATGCCATGCACGATTGGGAAAATACCGCCTTGTTTAATATCAATGCCTTGTTTGTCTTGCTTGACGGTGCCAAAAATGGTCAAGGGAACCGCAAAACCTAACGCGGGGCGCGCGAAGGTCATTAAGGCAATTTCATTTTTTTGCATCACTTGTTGAAGATGCTGTTTGAGAGGTTGGAGCAAACCAGTATTACCTGCTATGGCTCTGGCATCTGAGAAAATGGCCAGTTTCATAACCGATTCTGGTGAGTGGTCTTGGGCCCAATGTTGCAAGGATTTTTTCCAAGCAAGCTGGTTTTTGACCCATTCAGGGTTATTGACCATCACTTTGCCAGGACACAGCGGGTAGCCTAATTTGACTAAGGCTTGTGTCAATCTGCCCATGAGTTCATCACATTGATGCCAATGAAGGCCATCTTTAATGATCAGAGCATTATCTTGATCGGTTTTGAGTATTTGCTCTCCTCGACCTTCGGAGCCTAACGCCACCAAACAACAATGGTCATGCAAATGCTGAGGCACGATGAGCGCAAATGCTTTTTCGATAATTTGTTCATTAATGGTCGAGATCAATTCCATGATAAAGCGTGTGCGAATGCCATTGCGCTGCAGCGTTTGTACTAATTGATATTGTGGGCGAGATGTTTGATACAGCGCTTCTAAACTTTGAGCGTTAGCAATGCGTAAACTTAACACGTGCGAATGAGTTGAAAAGGCGCTTAATACTTGAGTGAGCTGCAACATTCCGACTACTTGGTTTTGTTGAGTGACAGCAAGACGCTTACATTTATGCCGAGTCATGGTGATCATGGCATCAAATAAATAGTCACCTTGTTTAACATGATGAACGGGTGAGTGAGCGATGTGCTTAATTGGGGTCTCGAATGGCTGTTGCTGTAAGGTAATGGCGTGCAATAAATCAGTACGTGTGACAATGCCATAGCTCAATTCTGTGCTTGAGGTGGTTAAGCGCGTTAAGGCGGCGTCGCTAGCATGTTGCTGCATAAGTTCTACCGTTTGCCGTAAGCTGGTATGCGGCTCGACGATCAGAGCTGGGCTATAAATGGCAGCATCAATTTTGGTCAGCATGAACTCAGCCAAGTTTTGTTGTTGATGGGCGATTTCAACAGGCTGTTGTCTGGTGACTAAGTTGCGATCAAAATAAGCCGCAAATTCAGGATTATCGTGATACAGCGATAAGAAGAGGTGACTAGGAAGTAAATACGCTAAGGTATCTTCTAGTGCGGTATAACGATGTTTGACGGTTTTATCTAACAGGGCTCGGACATCAAACAGGTCGTCGTGCGCGTAATGGGCAAAAACTTCCTTGCCATCATCACTGGTTTCTTCCACCCCTCCTTTGATAATGATGTATAAATAACCATCGCTTGGGCCGGGAGTGAGTATGGTATCGGAGTGACGAAAATAAGCGACATCAAGGTTTGAACGTACCTCATTTTGTTGAAGAGGAGTTAAACGGTCAAACGGCGCTAAGGTCATATTGAATTTATCCGGCATCGCGACACTCACACCAAAAAAACAGAGTTATAGTGTGGCTATTTTCCAAAAGTCACGCCAGACGACTTTGGTCTAAGCCTTTTATTGGAAAAGATGTGTTTTCAGATCATGGTTAGCGCCTTTTAAGATAGGCATAATAGCGCCTTTATTTATGTTTCTTAGGCTTTTAAACATGCTTACACCATCACCTTTTGGTTGGATTTCTCAATATTTCTTTGGATTTTTCTTTGTTTATGGAGTGTATTTACCTTTTTGGGGGATATGGTTATCCGCACAAGGCGTTTCCTCTGGAGATATCGGGATATTATTAGGCTTAGGTTTTGCGACTCGTTGTGTTGTGAACTTAGCCTTAACGCCACGCTTACATAAAGTAGAAAACTTATTACCTGCGTTACGACTAGTTACCTTTGGATCATTAATTTTTGCTAGTTTACATTTCGCAAGTGGTGGGCACTTTATTTGGTTGGCATTGGCTGTTATTGGCTTTAATGCTTGTTTCGGCCCGGGGATGCCTTTATCTGACTCTGTGGCGAACTACTACAGTAAATTAAAGCTGATCGATTATGGGCGTAGCCGTTTATGGGGCTCGGTGGCCTTTATCGTGGGTTCCACTGTGGTCGGTTATTTGGCCAATGATTTTGGTAGTGACATGATCATCTACACGGCGATTGCTGGTTTGATCGTCACCGTGATGCTTTCT
This sequence comes from Vibrio aphrogenes, assembly GCF_002157735.2. NCBI lineage: Bacteria > Pseudomonadati > Pseudomonadota > Gammaproteobacteria > Vibrionales > Vibrionaceae > Vibrio > Vibrio aphrogenes. The sequence goes on along the minus strand of NZ_AP018689.1, from coordinate 2,374,676 downwards.
TTGCGTAAACCAACACAATTGCCCGTGAGCCAAGCGGATGTTGAAGACAAAGAGCCGCCTCGTTTATGGGGGATGATGAAGCAATGGCCAGTCTTGAAGTTTTTAATTTTGGTCGCGTTATTACAAGGTTCTCACTCTGCGTATTACAGCTTTAGCTCGATTCATTGGAAAGACGTTGGTATATCTGAAGCAACGATTGGTTATTTGTGGAGCTTCTCGGTCGTATCGGAAGTCTTAATTTTTGCTTTTAGTGCTCGTCTATTTTCCAGTTGGTCGCTGAGAAAAATGTTCTTAGTCGCTTCTGTTGCAGTGGTTGTGCGTTGGAGTGGTTTAGCGTTAACCAATGATGTGTGGTTATTAGCTATTTTACAAACCTTACATGGCCTGACCTTTGCACTGACGCATTTTGCAACTATTCGCTATATCTTGCTGGCAGAAGATGATCAAATCGTGCCATTGCAGGCGTTATATAATGCGATTCCATTAGGCGCTTTTGTCGCGGTGATGACCACGATCAGTGGCTGGGGATATGAATATTGTAATGCAGGCATTTTCTGGTTAATGGCGGCCATGGGCCTAGTTGCGATGTTGATTAAATTGGAACCACAAAAAAGCTAACGGATTAACCCATCGCTCGGTTTAAACCAACCGAGTGAAATGCCGACTATCATTACCACTGGATGTGGTGAATGCTCGCTCAAATGAGATTGCTTTTATGCTTAGAGAATAAGAGTAATTTGATAGGGCGGGCATTTTTTGTACTGAGCCCACACTTCAACGCCAAAGAGATTGAGCCTGTGGCAACGACGTTGCACAATCTCTGGTATACATGGCGGTATGATTTGAGGACGTATGCAAGGATGGATCGTAATCCCCGTATCATTGGCGTATTTAGGGGTGTTGTTTCTTATCGCCTGGTATGGTGATCGACAAAAAAGTTGGTTATATCGTTGGCGTCCTTGGATTTATAGCCTTTCGATTGCTGTGTATTGTACCTCATGGACCTTTTATGGCACGGTTGGACAAGCCAGTGCTGATATGTGGTCTTTCCTGCCTATTTATCTTGCTCCCATTCTCGTTTTTACCTTTTGTTGGCGTATTCTGGCGCGTTTAATTCTTATCACGAAACGAGAACACATTACCTCAATTGCTGACTTTATTGCCGCACGTTATGGTAAGTCACAAGGTTTAGCGATCACCGTGACGGTGATTGCGGTTGTGGGAATTTTGCCTTATATCGCTTTGCAATTGCGGGGCATTACCATGGGGTTGGAATTGGTCGCGCCAAACTTAATGACACAACTGGGTTATCAAGATTTACAAGTTTCTTGGTTTGTGGTGTTAGTGATGGCTGTCTTTACCATGCTGTTTGGTACCCGTCATATTGATAATACCGAGCATCACCGTGGCATCATGATGGCGGTGGCGTTTGAATCTGTGGTCAAATTGTTAGCGTTTTTAGTGGTAGGCATTTTTGTGGTGGTGCTTATCTATCAATCGCCTGCAATCAGTTTGTCGCAACTAAGTCGTCAGTATTATCAATCTCCGAATATTCCCACCTTATTGATCCACATGTTGCTGACGATGGCGGCGATCATTTGTTTACCGCGTCAATTCCATACCACGATCGTTGAAAATGATCAGGCGAAAGATTTGCATGTCGCAAGGCGCGTCTTCCCGCTGTATTTATTACTCATGGGGTTATTTGTGTTACCGATTGCTTGGGCCGGGCAGGCGTTGTTGGTTGGTAACAGTGCTGATTCTTATGTGATTAGCTTGCCTTTGTCGGTTGGGGCCGATCAAATTGCGCTTTTGGCGTATTTAGGTGGAACCTCGGCAGCCAGCGGTATGGTGATCGTGTCGACCATTGCGCTGACTATTATGGTTTCTAACGATTTGGTTTCTCCAATGTTATTGCGGCGCATGCGTTTATCTAGTTCTCGACCGGGGCAAATTGGCGGCTTCTTGTTGAATGTTCGTCGTGCCTTGATTGCTTTATTGCTGTTAGGCGCGTGGGGATTTTATGCCATTTTGGATAAAGTGCCGTCTTTGTCGGTGATTGGATTATTGTCATTTGCCGCGATTGCTCAGTTCGCCCCTGCTTTACTTGGTGGCTTGTATTGGCGCAAAGGTAATCGACAAGGGGTGTATGCGGGGTTAATTCTCGGCTTTGTGGTGTGGATTTTGACGTTAATGCTGCAAACCAACATGCTGGCGGGCAGTGAAGAAACCAATCTTTTAGTTTGGATGATGACGCCTCCACTATGGTTACAATCTTTGCAGCTGCAATCGTCGGATTGGGGAATGGCACTGAGTTTAGTGGTCAATAGTATGGCTTATATCTTGGTGTCATTATTAACCCGTTCAAGTTTGAGCGAGCGCTTACAAGCGGCTTCGTTTGTTGGTACTCCGCTACCTGAAAATGAAGATGTGAGCTTATATCAAAGCCGGGTTAGCGTGGCGGAATTAGAAATGTTGGCCTCGCGCTTTGTCGGCAGAAAACGCGCTCGCATGGCTTTTCAACTCTTTTGGTCACAGCAACCAGAAACCCAATTGCCTCAACAACAAGCATCTGCGCCTTTGATTCGTCATACTGAAAGAGTACTGGCTGGGGTATTTGGAGCCTCTTCCGCTCGGCTGGTTCTGACCTCGGCCTTGCAAGGTCGTAATATGCAATTGGAAGAAGTGGCAGCGATTGTCGATGAAGCTTCAGAACTGTATGACTTTAGTCGTGGTTTACTGCAAGGGGCGATTGAGCACGTTAGTCAAGGGATTGCAGTGGTGGATAAACAGTTGCGGCTGGTGGCATGGAACCAACGTTATTTAGAGCTATTTGATTTCCCCCCAGGGCTGATTCAAGTGGGCCGACCGATTGCCGATATTATTCGTCACAATGCGCAACAAGGTTTATGTGGTCCGGGAGATCCAGAAGTGCATGTGCGACGTCGAGTAGAACATTTAGAGCGAGGGACTAAGCACACGTCGTCTCGGATACGTGAAGATGGTCAAGTGATCGAAGTTCAAGGAAACCCAATGCCCGGGGGCGGATTTGTGATGAGCTTTTCTGATATCACTGCGTTTCGCCGTGCTGAGCAAGCCTTAAAAGAAGCCAATGAAACTCTGGAAGACCGAGTGCAAGAACGAACCCATGAGCTTGAGAACTTAAACACTAAATTAGTGATGGCAACGCGCGATGCCCAACAAGCGTCACAATCGAAAAGTCGATTATTGGCTGCGGTCAGCCATGATTTAATGCAACCTTTGAATGCTGCGCGTTTGTTTGCCTCCTCGTTGACGGAAACCGCGCAAGATGATCAAACCAAACAGTTTTCTGCCCACATTGAAAGTGCGCTGGGGGCGGCGGAAGATTTGATCAGCGATTTATTGGATATCTCGCGCTTAGAGTCTGGCAAGGTGCCGACCGATGTGCGTTGTTTTGAGCTGAGAGAAGTTCTGGATAAATTGGATGCGGAGTTCAGTGTGTTAGCCGCTGAGCAGAATATCCATTTTGACCGCGTGGCGACACAACTTAAAGTTAATTCAGATCCTAAGCTGTTGCGCCGAGTGTTACAGAACTTGCTGACCAATGCGTTTCGCTATAGCCAACAAGAAGCACGTCTTGGCAAGGTGGTGTTAGGGGTTAGGCGCACTCAACATCAGGTGCGTATTGAAATCTGGGATAATGGCATTGGCATTCCGTATGAGAAACAAGGCGAGATTTTTGAAGAGTTTACTCGAGTTGATGCCAACCGAGCCGACCAAGGGTTAGGGTTAGGGCTTGCCATTGCGCGCGGGATTACCCGCTTATTGGATCATAAATTAGAGCTGCGCTCTTGGCCGCAACAGGGAACGGTGTTTTCTGTCACTTTGCCGCGTTGTCATCAATCCTTGAGTACGGTTAAAAAAGAGAACTGGGTGCAGCCGGCGCCGCTGGCCAATATTAAAGTGTTGTGTGTTGATAATGAGCCAGACATTTTATTGGGCATGAAAACCTTACTCACCCGGTGGGGATGTGAGGTGCGTACAGCGGTCGATTTAAAGCAAAGTTTACAAGCCTTGGAGCAAGATTGGTGCCCAGAGGTAGTTTTTTCTGATTATCATTTGGATCAAGGTAAAACCGGCTTGCAGGTGTTGTATCAACTAAGAGCCCAATTAGGGAACAGCTTTGTGGGAGTGGTGATCAGCGCTGATCGCTCCGATGATGTCAATCAAGCCATTCAACAAGGTGGTTTCCAGTTCTTGACTAAACCAGTCAAACCATTGAAATTAAGAGCCATATTAAATCGTTTATAAGGATGTAGAACATGATGGGTGAATATCAAACCAAGCAAGGGGTATTAGTCGAAATTTACCAAGGGCAAGTGCGTATTGCGATGGGTGGTTTAGTAGTGAGTGATAAAGTGGACAATCTGCACGCCATCACGATTAATACTCCAGACGGTCAAACCAGCAGTTATCTTGCGATTGATGATTCTAATGCCTTGTTGTTTGTGGAAGATTTAACCGAGCTTGAAGCTGTCGCGCAAGTGTTGGGGATTGAGGTTGAGAAAGGTTAATACTCTCTAGACCCTAGACCCTAGACCCTAGACCCTAGAGGTAGGTGCTGAATATTTACCGCAATCAATATAGGTATTAAGTCGCTTTAATATGCTTGTCACAGAAAGCTGTCCTCCAGGAACCAGGAACTCAAAAGCCCGAAGTATTGACACTTCGGGCTTGTTCGTTTTAGCAAGACTGTACACCATTCAGATTAGTGATCGTGCGCGGCGCCTGCTCCTTTTGGATAACGGATAGATTCCACCATGTCCTGTACATCTTTGGGTACTTCTGCAGTGAATTTGTTGACCACAATCGAAACCACAAAGTTCAAACACATGCCTAGCGTACCAATTCCTTCAGGGCTGATGCCGAAGAACCAGTTATCTGGCGTACTAGCCGCTGGGTTAATAAATTTGAAGTAGATGATGTAAGCGGCAGTAAAGGCAATACCTGTCACCATACCGGCAATCGCACCTTCTTTGTTCATCTTCTTATAGAAAATACCTAAGATGATGGCCGGGAAGAACGAGGCTGCCGCAAGACCAAAGGCAAAGGCTACCACTTGCGCCACAAAGCCGGGAGGGTTAATACCTAAGTAGCCGGCCCCGACAATCGCAACGGCAGCAGCAATCCGAGCGTAAATCAATTCCTGTTTATCACTCATATTGGGTTTAAATTCTTTCTTCAATAAGTCGTGAGAAATTGAGGTTGAGATCACCAAGAGCAATCCAGCCGCTGTCGACAGTGCCGCCGCTAAACCACCGGCCGCCAAGAGTGCTACTACCCAGTTAGGTAATTTTGCAAGCTCAGGAGAAGCCAGTACGATGATGTCACGGTTGATGTTCATCTCATTACGCTCATCGCCAGAGTAGAACATTTTGCCATCTCCGTTCTTGTCTTCCCAAGAAACAAGACCAGTGCTTTGCCAGTTGTTGTACCAGCTTGGGGCATTTTCAACCGCAACCCCTTGTTGATCTGGGCCGTTAATGGTTTCAATCAAGTTGACACGAGCAAATGATGCTACTGCTGGAGCGGTGGTATAAAGTAGTGAGATGAATAGAAGTGCCCAACCAGCTGAGATACGTGCATCTTTCACTTTTGGTACGGTGAAGAAACGAATAATGACGTGCGGTAAACCCGCCGTACCTACCATGAGTGCCGCGGTAATGAAGAAGATGTCTACGGTACTTTTTGAACCATCAATGTAGGAGTTAAAGCCCAATTCTTGCGTTAACCCTTCTAAGCGATCCATGAGATAGACATCAGAGCCAGAGATAGTGGAACCCATACCGATTTGTGGGAACACATGTCCTGTCATCATAATTGAGGTGAAAACCGCAGGCACAAGGAAAGCAAAAATCAGTACGCAGAATTGTGCAACCTGAGTATAGGTAATGCCTTTCATGCCGCCTAATACCGCATAGAAGAATACAATCGCCATCCCAATGATGATGCCGAGGTTAATGTCGACTTCTAAGAAGCGGGCAAACACCACACCAACACCACGCATTTGGCCTGCCACATAAGTGAATGACACAAAGATGGCACAGAAGATAGCCACTAAGCGTGCAGTACGAGAGTAATAACGGTCACCGATAAAGTCAGGAACCGTGAACTTGCCGAATTTACGTAAATAAGGGGCTAAGCAAAGGGCTAATAATACGTAACCGCCAGTCCAGCCCATTAAGTAAACCGAACCGTCGTAGCCGGCAAAAGAAATGATACCTGCCATTGAAATGAAAGAGGCTGCTGACATCCAGTCGGCAGCGGTCGCCATACCATTGGCAACAGGGTGAACCCCACCGCCAGCGACATAGAATTCACTGGTTGAGCCCGCGCGCGCCCAAATTGCAATGCCGATATACAACGCAAAGGTGATACCGACGAGAATAAACGTCCAAGTTTGAATATCCATATAAACCCCTTAGTCTTCCTGAACTTTGTATTTTTTATCAAGCGCATTCATACGCGCGACATACACGAAGATCAGCGCAACGAAGGTATAAATTGACCCTTGCTGGGCAAACCAGAATCCTAATTTAAAACCTGCAAATTGGATGGTGTTGAGTGCATCGACAAATAAAATGCCGGCACAATAAGACACCACAAACCAAATGGTCAGCAGTGTCGCCATAATACCTAGGTTTTCCTTCCAATAGGCTTGAGCATGTTGATCCGATTCAAACGCCATGGCCCTTCTCCTTTGTTGTACTTATTGTTATCCCTCAAATTTCAAGGGTGTTTTATGTTAATAAAAAGTAACAATCAAACGATAGCAGCACTATGGCAAAGCAGCTTTGCAACTTTAGTCGGGCGAGAAAGTGGTGGTATTTCAAAGGAAAGAGGGTTTTTGTGAAGTCGGTTGTAATAATTTAGCCTAGCTTTCGATGAAGGCTAGGCTAAGGTCTAATAAGGTTAGGCTAAGGTCTAATAGGGAAATCTATTTTAGACGATGAATTGGGGTTAAAAATAAAAGTCTCGAATCCCCATTAATAAGTTATTGACTGCCACGGCGGCCAAAATAAGCCCCATCACTCGGCTAATAATGGCCGCGCCCACATTACCGATGAGTTTATGAATGCTGCTCGCACCTAGCAATAACGCCAAGGTTGCCAATAAAACTAACACCATGACTCCGGCGGTTAAGCTTTGATCAATAATCGAATTACGATGATTGTCGGTCAATAACACAATCGCCATCATGGCACCTGGGGAGGCAATCGATGGAATAGCTAAAGGGTAGACCGCTAAATTAGCCAATTCTGAGCGACCTAATTGTTTGCTGAGTTTGGTTTCTTGAGCCGGTTTGCCTTCTCCAAAAATCATACTCAAGGCGAACAGTAAGAGCACTAAACCGCCCGCCGCTTGGAAAGCCGGTAATGGGATTTGCATGGCTTCGAGCAAAATTTGTCCCATGATTAAGAAGAACAGCAACACGCCAGTGGCAATACCTACTGCTTTCAATGCCACCAGTCGTTTTTGTTTACTGGTTAAGCCATGTGTTTGAGAAAGATAAACTGGAACGGTGCCGACAGGATCAATGACCGCCCATAACACAACAAATTGGGTGATTAAGATGGTTAACAAAAGACTTCCTTTTTAAATAGCTATCCTAGATACAAGAGATGATGACTGACCGAGGGCGGTGAGAAAACCGAGCGCGGTCAGTAACCGTTAATCTTCTTGGTGCGAAGGTAATACCACTCCCACAGTGGTAATTCGACGATGAACTATATCACGAATAAAGAGGGTGACAGCGCCAAATTCTTTCCCTACATCTTGTTGGGGTTGACCTTCAAATGCCCTCATTAATACTTCAGCCAATGATAAGTGATCTTCGAGTGGCAAGGTAATGCCATAAGCGTGTCGCATATCACCAACTGTGGTAACACCTCTTAATAATAGCTCACGATCTGCTAATGCGGGACTTGGTTGCTCATCAACACTGGCACAGGCTAAGTCAACAAAATCGTGGGCTTCCGGTGTCATCATTATGAATAAATGATCGCCCGCGAGCAGTCGCGTTGAACCTCGAGGAGGGATCACTTTGCTTCCACGAGAGATCATCGCCACTAAACTGCCATCGGGTAGCGCCATTTCTGATAAGTGGCGTCCGGCGGCACGTGAGTCTTCGCCTAATTGATATTGTACGATTTCGGTATCACTTTCCCCTAAGGTTGTGATTTCTAAGGTCGCACCCGGAGTCGGTGGTGGTGGCTCGGTTAGCCCTAACTGTTTGGCCGCTAAAGGTAAGGTTGAACCTTGAATCGTGGCTGAAATTAAGACCACGAAAAATACCACATTAAAAATAATTTCCGCATTGGGAAGACCGTACATTAACGGGTAAATCGCTAAAATGATCGGCACTGAGCCTCGTAAGCCAACCCACGATACTAAGGTGCTTTCCCGCTTGTTAAAGCCAAAGAAATGCAGAATAGGGTAAATTGCCAAAGGCCTTGCAACTAAGGTTAACACAGTGGCAATCAACAAGCCTTCCACCCAAACATCTAACAGTGAGGATGGGTTAATTAACAGCCCTAAGATCACGAACATGGTGATTTGACCGAGCCAAGCCAGTCCATCATGAAATAAGAAGGTACTTCTTTGAAAGACAAAGCGGCTGTTACCAATGACCACACCGGTTATAAAAATGGCGAGGAAGCCACTGCCGCCTAAGTTGGCGCTGATGCCAAAAGATAACAAACCAAGAGCCGCAACCATGACTGGATATAAGCCTGAAGTGGTGAGGTTAATGTTATTAATAATACGAACAGCAACCCAGCCACAGCCTAAGCCGACCAGAGAACCTACGCCCATTTGTTGTAAAAACAGCATCAAAAGGCCAGTACCCGGTTCGATTTTATGGGTCATAACTTCTAATAACCCGACGGTTAGGAAAATCGCCATTGGGTCGTTGGTGGCACTTTCAATTTCCAGGGTTGATTTTAAGCGAGAGTTAATGTGAATGCCGGCTGTACGCAGTAAGGAGAAAACGGCGGCGGCATCGGTTGAGCCGACAATCGCACCGATTAATAGACCGTACAGTAAAGAGGTATCTAGAATATAAGCCGCGGCAACCCCAGTCACTATGGTGGTGATCAAGACCCCAAAGGTGGCCAAAATAGATGCGGGTTTCCAAACTTGTTTTATCGAAGCGGTAGGGGTTTGTAGGCCACCATCAAACAAAATAATGGCTAAAGCGATTGAGCCTAATGAATGGGCGATTTGCGCATTATCGAAATAAATGCCTCCCGGGCCATCTTCCCCGGCGAGCATGCCGACAATTAAGAACATGACCAGTAACGGCAAGCCTAAACGTGCCGATAATTTGCTTGAAATAATCCCTAATACCAGTAAAACGGCAGCTAATAAAATCAGTTGATCAATAATAAACATAGGCGACACTCTTCATTAACGTTATAAGATGGAAGAGAAAAATTTGTCGCTACACAGCAACTCAGCTCATGGTCTTTGAGCAAAAAATAAAGACGACGAATATGAGCGCAGAGGCTCATTGCTGAGTTTGGGTAGAAATGGAGACGACCTTAAGAAAATACCATGTTTTTAATAAGATACCGAGTAAGTCAGCAAGTATTTTTTAATTATCTGTTTCTAATTGTTGCAATAAGATCACCGCTTGCGTGCGATTTTTGACATCCAGTTTGCGGAAGATCGCCGTCATGTGCGCTTTAATCGTTGCTTCAGAGACATTAAGCTCATAAGCGATTTGTTTATTCAGCAAACCATCGGATAACATGCCGAGCACTTTGTACTGCTGTGGGGTTAAAGAGGCGAGTTTTTGCGTCAAGGCATCGCATGCTTCATGGTGTTGCAATAAGGTCTCAGGAAAGAAAGGATCGCCATTTAATACTTGGTTTAGCGCATTATTAAGCTCACGCATATCACTGGATTTAGGAATGAAACCAAAAGCGCCATGACTTTTGACTTGGCTAACCACGCTTGATTCTTCACTCGCGGAAATTACCACAATCGGTAGGTCGGGGTATTCGGCTCTCAGTTGGATTAAACCGGACATACCGTTTGAGCCTGGCATTTTTAAATCCAAGAGTAATAAGTCAGGTTCCTCTACTTTTTCTAATAACGTCAGAAGAGCATCGAGAGAGTCGGCTTCCAGCAGATTAGCCCCACTGATCGCCATGTGGATCGATTGAAATAAGGCATTACGAAAAAGAGGATGATCGTCCGCGATGATAATGTTGTATGTCGAATCCATGACAATAAGTTCACTGTTTAAGTAACAATGAACTTATTATTGACTGGTTTACTTTGAGTCTCAACACAGCAAGTACAAAAGTCTGAACCATATCCGACTTTTGTCTAATACGTATCCGTAATGAGTTGGTTTTTGCTCAGATGTTGCAAGAAATCTTGTGCATTCATAAACCCAGTAATACGAGCTTGTGAAAGGTAGTTGCCTTGGGGATCCCAAAACTCGATGGTGGGTAAACCAAGCACGTTCATTTTTTGCATCAAAGCAATATCATCGGCGGTGGCGGCGGTGACATCCACTTGGATCAGCTCAATATTAGCTAATTGAGCGGAGACTTTAGGATCGTGGAAAGTGTATTTCTCAAATTCCTTACAGGCGACACACCAATCGGCATAAAAATCAAACATCACGGCTTTATTGTCTGCCTTTGCTTGTGCCAAGATTTGCTCTAACTCATTCACGGTTTTGATACGAGTAAAGGCGACTTGATTTTGCGTGGTGGCATGGTTGGAGGTCGCAGTCGGTAAGATGCCCGCCAGTTGTAAGCCAAAGTAGGCTGAAAAAACCAATCCAAGGGTCGCAACAATGCCTAACAAGCTTTGTTTCCAATTGCCTTGTTGCATGGTGTTTTTGACATGATAGAGCCAACCAAAGGCGGCGAGACCTAGTATAACCCACAAGGCTTGTGCCCACAGCTCAGGTAAGATGCGTTCTAACAAGAATAGCGGCGCTGCCAATAAAATAAAACCAAAGAAAACCTTCACTCGGTTCATCCATTCGCCAGCTTGAGGCAGTAATTTGTTGCCAAAAACAGCGACCGCAATTAAAGGAATCCCCATCCCAATCGCTAAAGCGTATAAAGCGATGGCACCGGTTAATAGATCGCCACTTTGTGCCACATACAATAAAGCGCCAGACAAGGGGGCGGTGGTACACGGTGAGCACACCAGACCGGAAATAATGCCCATCACAAACACCCCAGTTAAGTTGCCACCTTGCTGTTTATTGCTTTGGTTGTTAAGCCAAGTTTGCAGACGGCTGGGTAATTGAATGGTGTAGAGACCAAACATCGACAACGACAATAAAACAAACAACACACTTAACACAATTAATACTGCCGGTGACTGAAGTGCAGCCTGAAATTGTACGCCAAGCGAGGCCACAACCAGCCCCAGTAGCATATACGTCAGTGCCATACCTTGCACATAAACAAAGGAGAGCTTAAAGGCTTTCTTAGCTTCTAAGCGGCCGCCACCTAGGACGATTCCGGTTAAAATAGGGTACATAGGTAAGACACACGGGGTGAAGGCAAGCCCTATTCCTAAAGCCAAAAAGAGTAATGGAGTCCACCAATGTTGTGCCAGTTGATCGGCAATATTGGCATCGCGTGAGCCCGCCGCTTGAGGGTTGGCCTTGGTAGCTGAAGAGTTTGTGGCACGCGCCGTTGCGGTTGTCGTCTGAGCGTCAGCTGATGGGGTCTGCGCAGTCGAGCTTACTGGCGTCGTATTTAATGAAGCAGTCTCTAGTGGAACTGTCTCTAATGGAGCCGTATCTAACGGAACAATACGAGTTTCAGGTGGGTAGCAAAATCCGGTCGTAGCACAACCTTGATATTGTACGATCAGTTCGGCGTTATCTTTAATGTTATCCAGTTGAATATCGACAGAGACTGGCTCAGTAAAAATATGCACATCACCAAAAAATTCATCGTTATGAAAGGTGCCTTCGGGCAGAAGGGTATTCACGATCTGGGCATCTTTGGTTTGGAATGAAAACCGTTCGCGATATAAGTAGTAACCCGGCTTAACCTGCCAATCTAAGGTAATAGTGGCACCGTGCTGAATAAAGTTGAAAGGAAAAGCTTGGTCAACCGGTACGAAACGATTATTGGTCATTGGGGAAGAGGCAAAATCGGCCAACGGATTTTCTGCTGAGTCAAAATTGACCGCTTGAGCAGAGCTAGCTATTAAGCTCAATAAAAGCATAAACGAAAAGCGTAACAAAGACATAAGGTTTCGAGCTTCCAACAAAAAGAGTGATTGTGAGTGTCAGACCACGGAGATGAGGCTGGGTTTCATGACGAGTATATCATAGCCAGTTTTATAAGAAGGTTTGAAGAGCAGAAACGAAAAAACGAGCCCGAAGACTCGTTTTATTTTTATCAGTCAGTGTATTGAAACATTAAAGAATCAAGCCACCAAATACAAAACCGAAAGCAACGGCTGTCGCAATCGTGATCACACCTGGGATCATGAATGGGTGGTTAAAGACCCATTTACCAATACGGGTTGAGCCAGTGTCATCCATTTCTACCGCTGCTAATAGTGTTGGGTAGGTTGGTAGAACAAACAATGCGCTGACAGCTGCGAAAGAAGCAATCGCCGTTAGAGGTGAAACCCCAATCGCTAACGCCGCTGGCATTAATGCTGTGGTTGTTGCACCTTGTGAGTAAAGCAACATAGAAGCAAAGAATAGAGTAATAGCCAACATCCAAGGGTATTGTTGTAGCAAGTCACCAGCAAACTCTTTGATTTCAGTTAAGTGAGCAGACACAAAGGTATCACCAAGCCATGCAACACCAAGTACACAGATACAAGCACTCATACCAGAACGGAAGGTTGCCGCCGTTGTGATTTTGTTGGTATCCAGCTTACAAAAGGTCACCATCGCAGCCGCTGCGGATAGCATGATCGCCATAATTGCTTGGTTACGGTCAATGTGAGGGTTGGTGATTACCCCAATTGAATCACTGATTAACGTGGCGTAAATCACTACAACCGTAATCGCAATTGCAAAGATATAAACGGACAGTTTGGCACTTGCAGTCGCAGCAACTTGTTTTGATTTTTTCAGTTGAATTTGACCTTTTGCCATTTTCTCTTGGTAAACCGCATCATCTTTTAGTTCACAACCCATGAAGTTGGCAACAAAGGCACCGACCATACAAGCAAGGAAAGTGGTTGGGATACAAATAAGAAGTAGGTGTAAATAGCTAACGCCAAAAGGTTCAAGCAAACCGGCAAAGTAAACAACGGCCGCTGAGATTGGAGAAGCGGTAATCGCAATTTGTGAAGCGATAACAGCAATTGAAAGCGGACGAGAAGGACGAACGCCTTGTTCTTTAGCTACTTCAGCAATAACAGGTAAGGTTGAAAACGCCGTATGGCCTGTCCCTGCTAATAAAGTCATAAAGTAAGTTACGATAGGCGCATAAAAGGTGATACGTTTTGGATTCTTACGTAAAAATTGTTCAGCTAACGTGACTAACCAGTCCATACCACCAGCAACTTGCATGGAAGCAATGGCTGTGATCACCGATGCGATGATCAAAATAACATCAATTGGAATCGTACCAGCGTCTAAACCAAAAATCATGGTTAGTACCACCACGCCAGCACCGCCAGCAAACCCTATGCCTATGCCACCCATCCGGGCTCCGAGATAGATAAAGAGAAGTACAATAAAAAGTTGTATGAGCATGTTATATCGCCTTTTTTATATTCTTAAAATTAACCTGAAATAGAGATGCGTCTAATGTTGGGTAGGCATCTCTATCTCACGTTAATCTTTGTGTCGTTCAAAAGAGAGGGAACGCTTAACGTTCCCTCTTTATAATGATAGCGACGATTAGTTGTAACGTTTCGCTTTGTATTGTGGGTGCATTAGGTTTTCAGGTGAGAAGATCTCGTCAAGTTCTTCTTCAGTTAGCAAGCCACGGTCAAGAACGATTTCACGTACACTCTTACCAGTTTCAGCACAGATTTTACCCACGATGTCACCTTGGTGGTGGCCAATGTATGGGTTTAGGTAAGTGACGATACCGATAGAGTTGAATACGTATGCTTCACACACTTCTTTGTTCACTGTGATGCCGTCAACGCATTTATCACGTAAGTTAACACAAGCATTCTTCAGGATTTCTAGTGATTCAAACATACATTGTGCAATCACAGGTTCCATTACGTTCAACTGTAATTGACCGCCTTCAGCTGCAAAAGAAAGAGCAGTATCGTTACCTAGTACTTTAAAGCACACTTGGTTAACGACTTCTGGGATTACTGGGTTTACTTTTGCAGGCATGATTGAAGAACCAGCTTGTAGCTCAGGTAGGTTCAATTCATTTAAGCCAGCACGAGGGCCAGAAGATAATAGACGTAAGTCATTACAGATTTTAGATAGTTTAACTGCAAGACGTTTTAGCGCGCCGTGTGCCATAACGTAAGCACCACAGTCAGAGGTTGCTTCGATTAAGTCTTCGGCAGGTACACACTCAAGACCAGTCACTTCTGATAGGTGTTTTACGGCTAATGCTTGGTATTCAGGTGCTGCGTTTAAGCCAGTACCGATAGCAGTTGCGCCTAAGTTCACTTCAAGCAATAGTTTTGAGATGTATTGTAGGTTACGCACTTCTTCTTTTAACGTAACAGACCAAGCGTGGAATTCTTGACCCACTGTCATTGGTACGGCGTCTTGAAGTTGGGTACGACCCATTTTAATAACGGTGTCGAACTCAGTGCTCTTAAGATCTAAAGAACCACGTAGGTATTCTACGGCATCAATAGTTTTCATGATGCTATTGTAAACTGCTACACGGAAACCAGTAGGGTAAGCACAGTTAGTTGATTGGCTCTTATTGACGTGATCATTTGGGTTGATGAAGTCATATTGACCTTTTTCTTTACCCATTAGCTCTAGTGCTAAGTTGGCAATCACTTCGTTAGCATTCATGTTCACAGAAGTGCCTGCGCCACCTTGGAATACGTCAGAAGGGAATTGGTCCATGCATTTGCCAGTGGTTAAGATAACGTCACAAGCTTGAATGATGTAATCACTGATGTCTGCTGGTAAAACGCCGATTTCTTTGTTTGCAAGTGCAGCGGCTTTTTTAGTCATTACCATGCCACGAACGAATTCTGGTACATCAGAAATAGTGGCCGTTGAGATATTGAAGTTCTCTACAGCACGTACAGTGTGGATACCGTAATATGCTTCAGCTGGTACTTCACGAGTACCCAATAAGTCTTCTTCAATGCGGAATTGTTGGACAGGTGTATCAATAGTTACTGTAGTCATTGGATGGATCCTATAAGCATGAATGCTAATAAAAAAAAATCTTTGGTCAGTTGCTAGAATCCATTCACTGCAGACTGGCTTGCTTTTATGTATGGCGGTAATCATACCCCTTTAGAGTTAGAAAAATAGATCATAGATCAAGTTTTTCGCCCTGCTTGAAATCTTAATAATAGATTCCCTCTATTTGCAAATGAAATGTATCTTAGTTGTTTGTTTTTCCAAGATGGTTACGTTTTGAGATGGTTAAAATTTGAGGTAAAAAGGAGGAAAGCCTACACTAAGGTATAACTATTGGAGGTGTTTGTGTTTCCTATTCTTGTGATTCTATTTATTTGTGTTCCGATCATTGAAATCGCGCTATTTATTCAAGTCGGTGGAGTGATTGGTCTGTGGCCGACAATTGCGATTGTATTATTAACGGCATTTTTCGGAGCCTCATTAGTCCGCTCTCAAGGGATTCAGACAGTAATGTCGGTTCAATCTCGTTTACAACAAGGTGAATTACCCGCGCAACAGATTATTGAAGGCGTCATGCTGGCCGTCGCTGGGGTGCTGCTACTGACTCCTGGCTTCATGACTGACTTATTGGGGATGATTGTGTTATTGCCTGCGCCCCGTGCTTGGTTAGCTCAACAAGCAATGCAACGCGTGAAAGTTAATGCGTCATCGACTCATTTCCATAGTCAGTATGGTGATAACCCATTCCAAAACTCAGAACATGATCAGCAAGGGGATATTTTTGAAGGCGAGTTCGAAAAGCAAGCCGATGAAGATAAGAGGATAGATAAATAAAGGGTTTCTAGTCCCTAGTTTCTAGGAAGAGCGTTTTCGGATTTCGTGACTCGGGCGCTCTGCTGCTCGTGGCTTGAAAGAGTGAGAAGATGATAACGAGATGCGTGAACGCTTCGCTCCGAGTCCTTCATCTGAGCGATGATACTTTCGCTCTTACGCGCAACCCGAAACTCGTCACCCGCAACAAAAGCGCTTTTCGGCTCTCGAGCGAAGCGTCCTCGAGTCTCGTTTCTTTCTTTTCTTAGCTCTTGTCTTTTGCTTCTCCTAGGGACCAGGAACCAGCAACCTAGTTCCCTTTACTCTTAAACCGCCCCTTCAAATCCCATTTGTCGCCACGCTTCAAAAGCAATAATAGCAACCGCATTGGACAAGTTTAGGCTACGGCTTTCAGGCATCATAGGAATACGGATGCGTTGTTCCATCGGTAAAGCCTTGATTAAATCAGCTGGCAAGCCTCGGGTTTCTGGCCCAAATAATAACACATCGCCTGGTTGATATTGAGCATCCACATGATGGCCTGTGGTTTTAGTGGTACAAGCAAAAATACGGAAATTGTCACCACGTTGTTGGCGTAAGTATTCTAAAAAGGCGGCGTAATCTTTATGGCGCTTTACTCGCGCAAGATCATGATAATCCAACCCAGCTCGGCGTACTTTCTTTTCTTCTAAATCAAATCCCAGCGGCTCAATCAAATGTAAGTTAGCGCCACAGTTTGCGCATAAGCGAATGATGTTGCCTGTATTAGGCGCGATTTCGGGTTCATATAAAGCAATATCAAACATGATGAGCCTGCATAGTCAGTAATAGAGTCATAAAAATGGAGCCAGTATCATAGCAGCAACCGCCTAGAGGTTGAATTACAAATCCAAAGGCAAGGTAATTTGGACGGCTAACCCGCCGTGTTGACTGCGCAGGGCGGTGATTTGTCCATTATGTTGGGTGATCACGCTATGAGTGATCGCCAGTCCTAAGCCTGCTCCTCCACTGTGCCGTTCTCTGGCGGTTGAAACTCGATAAAAGGGGCGGAAAATAGCTTCTAGTTCTTCTTTGTCGACTCCAGGGCCATCATCTTCAATGGTAATAATTAAACTCGATTGTTGCTTCACAGTGACCTGTTTAAAGTCAACCCATACGGAATGCTCACAATAACGAATGGCATTGCGGATCACGTTCTCGACCGCGCTGATCAATAAATTTGGATTGCCAGTCATCACGGCCTTGGGAATGGCGCTACAAATGAGGCTTTTCTTTTGTTGCTCGGCTTCAAATTTGCCATCTTCAATGGTTTCCGCCCACAATTCGGCGACCGAGAGATTTTGCTGTATTTGGTGTGAGTCGATTTGCTGACGCGATAATTCCAATAATTCATTGATCATCAATTCAAGGCGCTCGGCTTCCATATCAATGCGAGCAAGTTCGGCGCTGTCTCCTTGTTTACGAATTGCGAGTGCGTTAGCCATGCGTAACCGGGTTAAGGGAGAGCGTAATTCATGTGAAATATTGGACAATAAACGTTGCTGCTCAGAAATCTTGTTATTAATCGCCATCACCATTTGATTAAAACTGGCACCGGCTTGTTTAAATTCGCTAGGGCCTTTTTCTAATTCGGGATCCAATTCAATGATGCCACGAGCAACTTTTTGCGCTGCCTTTTCTAAGCGCATGGCCGGTTTACTTAATGCCCAAGCAAGCCAGAGTAAGAGTGGGGTGCTGGCGAGCATTACCGCCAATAATAATTGTAAAGGTCGATCGAGCAGTTGTAATAAAAAGGGCGGCGGCTGATGCCAGCGAATAGCAAAGTACATGTTCAGTTCATGTTGAGCAATCACGACCGGTAAGGGGCCTGCAATCATCAAGCGTCCATAAAGGCGTTGCTGAGGAAAGTTGGACTTATCGGATTGAGTAATGAAGTTGTTTAAGGCGCGCGCTCTCATGCCCGAGGGTGGGTTTAACCAGTGACCTTCCGTATCGTTAAAATAATAATTTAAGCGGCCACTATCGACATTACTACGCTCAATTTGTTTGATGCTAGCTCTGATGGATGAACTATTTTGGTAGTTACTGGTGATGGTTTGGGCTTGATTTTGCAAGTCTTTCAACGAGTTTGCAGGGACATCATGCAGCTGTCTTGGGTCAAGTTGAGAAGCCGCTAGAACGGTAATGAGCACCAAAAGCATCGTCAGCCAAAAAATGGCAAAGATTCGGCCATATAAGCTAGAAAACTTCGGCAGGTTCATTATTGATCCTCAATCATTAAATAGCCTTTACCACGTAAGGTTTTGATTAAATTCAGCTCGCTGTGTTCTGATAATTTTTTACGTAGGTTAGAGACATGCATATCAATCGCGCGATCAAAAGGACTGAGGCGTTTACCTAAAACTTCTAAACTGAGATCTTCTTTACTGATCGATTGTCCTAAATGTTCCAAGAAATACTGTAATAGAGAAAACTCCGTAGTGGTCAAATCCAGTAACTGCTCGTGGTAATAGGCTTCTTGTTTGCCCGGAAAGAGTTTTAAACCATGTGGGCTCAATCCTTCCTCGTCCTCTTGTTTATGCGGCTGAGTCCGACGCAAAATTGCGCGGATGCGTGCCATTAACTCTCGATCACTAAACGGTTTGGGTAGATAGTCATCGGCCCCGAGTTCTAAGCCGATCACGCGATCTACTTCTTCGCCTTTGGCGGTCAACATCAACACCGGAGTCTGCCAGTGCTGTCTTAATTGCTTGAGCATCTCCATTCCGTTCATTTTCGGCATCATGATATCTAATAAAATAAGGTCGATATCAGCATTAATGGCATCTAACCCTTGTTGCCCATCATTGGCTTGAGAAACGGTAAAACCTTCTAAGGTGAGGATATCTTCAAGTAATGCTGTTAATTCAGTGTCGTCATCGACTAAGAGAATATGTGTCATAAGTAACCGCCTTATAAGGAGGATAGGAGTAATCTAAGGATAACATTATCTCTGTTTTTTAGAGAAAAACGACATCGCTGACACGGATTTACATTGTTTTACGTACTCGATACACCCTTTTACATTCCATCCTCTATTCTAAATAACATCATTGAAGCGCAGCAGATAATAAGTTGGCTGCAATTAACCTCCAAACAAAGGTAGAACATTATGAAATCATTAATCAAAAAAAGTGCCCTAGTATTATTAGCCGCTCCTTTAGCATTCGGTTCAGTGTCTGCCCTAGCAGCAGGCATGGGTGGTCATGGTGATAAAGCTCCTATGCATGGTAAGTGTGG
The DNA here is from genome assembly GCF_002157735.2 of Vibrio aphrogenes. Classification (NCBI taxonomy): domain Bacteria; kingdom Pseudomonadati; phylum Pseudomonadota; class Gammaproteobacteria; order Vibrionales; family Vibrionaceae; genus Vibrio; species Vibrio aphrogenes. The sequence goes on along the minus strand of NZ_AP018689.1, from coordinate 2,355,286 downwards.
AATGGGTATGGAGCGTGGTATCTGGAAAAAATTGGATTTGACGGATGCACAGAAAACACAATTAAAAGAATTGCGCCAAAAAGATCGCGAAGCGATGAAGACGGGTTTTAAAGCGAATATGCAAGAAATGCGTATTGATCGTCAGGAAATGCAAAAATTAGTAATGGCTGATAATTTTGATCAAGCGGCGGTTCAAAAACTGGCACAAAAAATGGCGGATCAACGTGTTGAAGGCCAAGTAAAAATGGAAAAATCACGCCATGATATGTTCAGTGTATTAACCCCTGAGCAAAAACAAGAATTTGTTAAGCTACAAGGTGAAAAGCATCAACAATGCATGGAAAAATGGGAACACATGAAAGATCGTATGGATAAAAAAGCCGCCGATAGTGATGTGATGCCAAAATAAGATAATGAGTATGCTTGATATCATCATCAGCGAGTAAGGAAGAGGCAGCGAAAGCTGCCTTTTTGCTTAAGCCTTTTGCTACACCATTTCTGACTATCTACTGAGTGTCACCCTCTACTCAGTGTCATTGGTATGAAGTTTATCCACGAGAGCAACGTTTGTCAGAGATAAAAAAGAAAAACCCCGAGGGCAAAGCCCTTCGGGGTTATAGTCTTACTCGCAGCAATCCGGCTACTATAAAGTGCTCCATGCATCAAATCCTTGATAGCAGTGCTGTATCCTTCAGCGTATTCCTTTTCATCGCCATCCTAGCGGTGTCCTTGGCCTTATCCTAGCCTGCTAATTGTTCCTAATTAGCTCGCATCACTTGTTCCCTGAGCGGTGTCCCTTACATCATCCTGATGTTTGTTCCTTGCCTCTATCCAGAGGTGTCCATTGTCTTTCCTTAGTCATTACCATCCTAGTAATGATTGCGTCCATTCAATGTCCATTCGCTCCATGCTGATTACCCATCCTAAGTAACCAAATCTTCTTCCTGAAGATGACCAATCCTTGGGTCTTTCCTGTTCCTGTCAGCATCCTTCCGACAGGGTTAATATTACCGATAAACCGAACATCGACAATGGAGTAAGTTCAATTTAATTTATGAAAAATGATGAAAAAATCACGTGATTAGTTATTTTTCAAAGGGTTATGATTATTTTGAGTGCTATTTCTTATTAAAATATAGGGATTTTCCTAATGATTTGTGCGAGATCTCTTACACGCTGTGGGTAGGAAGTCTGCAAGCTTTCTTTAGCCTGTCATCAATATCATTATAAAACAGCTTATGGAGGCAAATAAGAAAGGCGAGTCATCGCAGTAAAAAGCTCACGAGATGGCCTTTGTGAGCTTTAAAACTTGCCGAAAAAATTGATGAAAGACAACCGGTAAGCGTAAAAACACTTGTGAGTGGTTAGCGCGTTTGGTTTGTCTGGGCCAAGCGTTTTTTATTATTGGCATTATTTTTTAATCCATCCCAAGTGAACGCAATTAACGCCGCCCAAATACAGGCAAAAGTGATGATTTTGTCGGCACTAAAAGTTTCACCATAAACAAAGACGGCCAGTATGAACATCAAACTGGGGCCAATGTATTGGATAAAACCAAGAGTGGCTAAACGTAACCTTACGGCCGCGCCAGCAAAGCAAAGTAAAGGCAATGTCGTCACGATGCCCGCGGAGATTAGCAGGAGGTTTAAGGTCATTGGATTGCTGGTCAAATGGCTGGTGGCGCTGTCTGCCAAGAACAACAAATACAGCATGGCGACCGGTAATAATACTAAGGTTTCAATAAATAGCCCGGTGAAGGCGTCTAAATTGACTTTTTTACGTAATAAACCATAGAGACCAAAAGTGGTGGCAAGGAGAATCGCAATAATTGGTACCGAACCAAAGACCACCAGTTGCACGATCACGCCAGCGGTGGCTAGAGCGACTGCAACCCACTGCAATCTTCTTAGTTTTTCATTTAAAAACAGCATCCCCAGCACGACATTAAACAAGGGGTTAATGTAGTAACCTAAACTGGCATCCAGCATGTGACCGATGCTGATGGCCCAAATAAACACCAGCCAATTAGCGCCAATAGTAATTGAAGTAACGAGTAAATACAGTACTTGAGTCTTATTGGTTAGAGTAGCTTTCACTCTAGGCCAGCCTTTGGTGACGTATAGCAGTGCCGCGAGGAAACCAAAAGACCAAATGATGCGATGGCAAAGAATCTCAAACGGGGGGACTTCACCTAAGGCTTTAAAATAAATTGGGGCAATTCCCCACATCACATAAGCAAGAACGGCGAATAATACGCCTTGTTGAGTACGCTTTAATTCATCTTCCATGAAGGATTTCTTTTTAATTGGTTTAACAAGAGCCGAGTATAAAATTCTCGCTATGATTTAGCTAATAAATTCACTGAATATCGTTAAGGGATTCGATTTCTAACTAGGGTTTTATTCTCGTTGAAACTCGCATCTTAAGGTGACTTGGGTATACAATGGGCGGCTATTTTTTCGCGCCCTTTAACCACATTGAGATGACATGTTTTCCACTGAAGCAGCACAAACATTGACGCCATCGATAGCCACTCCGGCGCAAATCCTGCGTGAGGTATTCGGTTATCAGGATTTTCGTGTGGGCCAACAACCGGTCATCGACAGTGTGTTGCAAAACCAAGATAGCTTGGTCATCATGCCAACTGGTGGCGGTAAATCATTGTGTTATCAAGTGCCTGCATTATTATTGCCGGGGCTAACCATTGTCATTTCTCCTTTAATTTCGCTCATGAAAGATCAGGTGGATCAGCTAAAAGCGAATGGTGTAGCAGCGGAATGCATCAATTCCAGTATGCCAAGAGAAGACTTGATCCGTGTGTATAACCGCATGAATAGCGGCCAACTTAAAATGGTGTATATCTCACCTGAACGCATTCTCAGTCGTGATTTTAGTGAGCGCTTGGAGCATTTATCCATCAGTATGATCGCCGTCGATGAAGCGCATTGTATTTCTCAATGGGGGCATGACTTCCGCCCGGAATATGCTCAACTCGGACAAATTAAGCAACGTTTTCCACATGTTCCGGTGATGGCCCTAACCGCAACCGCCGATGATGCGACTCGCAAAGACATCATTGCTCGTCTGAATTTAAACCAACCATTTGAATATCTTGGCAGTTTTGATCGGCCTAATATTCGTTATACCTTGCTTGAAAAGCACAAACCAATTTCTCAAGTGATCCGATATTTAGCCACTCAAAAAGGTCAATGTGGGATCATCTATTGCGGTAGCCGCAAAAAAGTCGAAATGGTGACGGAGAAGCTGTGTAATAACCACATTCGTGCCGCTGGCTATCATGCTGGTATGGATAATGATGAACGGGCGTATGTGCAAGAAGCGTTTCAAAAAGACGATATACAAATCGTGGTGGCGACCGTCGCCTTTGGCATGGGGATCAACAAACCCAACGTACGCTTTGTGCTGCATTTTGATATTCCAAGAAACATTGAATCATATTACCAAGAAACAGGCCGCGCGGGGCGTGATGGTTTGCCAGCCGAAGCCGTCATGCTATATGACCCTGCGGATATGGGGTGGCTGCGTCGCATGCTGGATGAAAAAGAAGAAGGACCACAAAAACAAGTGGAAACCCATAAGCTCAATGCGATGAATGCGTTTGCTGAAGCGCAAACTTGTCGCCGCCAAGTGCTGTTGAATTATTTTGGTGAATACAGCCATAAGCCTTGTGGGAACTGCGATATTTGTTTAGATCCACCCAAGCATTTTGATGGCACGGAAGCGGCGCAAAAAGCGTTATCCTGCGTGTATCGGGTAAATCAAAGTTATGGTGTCGGTTATGTGGTGGAAGTGCTACGTGGCATGCAAAATATCCGTGTGCGAGATAATGGTCACGATAAAATCAGCACCTATGGCATTGGCAAGGAACACAGCCATGATTACTGGGTGAGCATCATGCGTCAGTTGATTCATAAAGGATTATTGACGCAAAACATCACACGTAATTCCACTTTACAATTGACCGAAGAAGCTCGCCCCTTATTGCGTGGGGATATGAGCATAGAACTGGCGGTGCCACGCTTGGATACGGCGGCTCGAGCAGCCAAAAACGACAAACTGGTGACTAAAAATTACGATAAAAAGCTCTTTGCCAAATTGCGTAAACTGCGTAAAGCGATTGCCGATGAAGACGGTTTACCACCTTATGTGGTGTTCAGTGATGCGACCTTGGTGGATATGGCCGATATTTTACCGACTTCTTATGGCGAAATGTTGGCAGTTAATGGTGTCGGCCAGCGTAAGTTAGAAAAGTATGCCGATGCCTTTTTAGATTTGATTCAGGAGCACCTAACATTAGGTGAAATATAATCATGTCGATGTATGGTTTAAAAGAATTTGATGTACAAGCCGGCCGCCTTATTTTGACTCATCCTAGCTTTGATTTTGATTCTTTTTCTGAGGTGGCTAAGCCTTTGGTGAATTTATTATCGGCCACAGTGACAGAGCAGCAAACCGATGCGGATTTACATTCGTGGTTAATTGATTTTGAAGGTTGCCCACTCTTTTTGCGTGGTGAGCACTATTCAGAAACGATGTGGATAGAAACCTTGTCGCCACAAGAAGGTAACGAAGAGCTGCAGTATTTAGCGAAATTATGTTCTTTAGGGATAGGCTAGTGCTATTTTTGCGCTAAAAATGCACAGTTGAAGTGACTCGACATATCTGTATAATCGCCCACCTCTGATGTTTAGCTGACTGCGAAGTCAATAAGCGAGTTGTCATCAACTCAGTATAAAATCAGACATAAAACTTACGTCATTATGGGTTCCCTCGCCCCCATACATTAAAAAAAGGTCACAATATGACTCATTTAAATTCTGCTCCGCAGGCGGCATTATCGTCTGTTCAATATACTCGACCACAACAAAATAAGGCCTTGTTTTGGTTGGTGATCTTTCACTTGATCGTGATCGCATCTAGTAACTACTTAGTTCAAATCCCTTTTACTCTGTTTGGTTTACATACCACTTGGGGCGCATTTACTTTTCCATTTATCTTTTTAGCGACGGATTTAACGGTACGTATTTTTGGTGCGGGCATGGCGCGTAAAATTATCTTCTGGGTCATGTTGCCTGCTTTAGCGATTTCTTATCTGTTGTCTGTGGTGTTCTTTGAAGGGACATTCCAAGGCTTTAACCAATTAAGCGTATTTAATTTATTTGTTGCTCGGATTGCCATCGCCAGCTTTATGGCTTATTTGTTAGGTCAAATCATGGATGTGCATGTGTTTAATCGTCTGCGCCAATTGAAACAATGGTGGGTAGCTCCAACTTGTTCAACCTTATTTGGTAATGCACTTGATACGATCGCATTCTTCTCGATTGCTTTTTACATGAGCAGTGACCCATTTATGGCGGAGCACTGGACCGAAATTGCTTTAGTGGATTACAGCGTAAAACTGATTATCAGCTTAGGCTTGTTTGTGCCTATGTACGGCGTGCTGCTTAATTACCTGATGAAGAAGTTAACCACGGTAGCCGAAATTTCCTCTCAACAGGAAGTGAAAGCGTAAGCGTGATTCGTTGCTCGGGCGCTGCGCTTCTTGTTTCTTGGAAAAGCGAAAAAGCAAGCGTACCTCGTCTTATTCTGTTTCAAGCCACGAGCTTTCTTTTATATCGAATCTCCTACCACATATTAGACTCAAACCGTGGTGGGAGATCCTGAACTGCGCTCCTTCGTCGCTTTCAGGATGATGATTTTTTATCACGAACTCAATCCTTTCCGAGTAACGAAACTCCCTTTCCTAGAAAGCAGCTACTTTTAACTAGAAACCTATTTTCTTTTTCGAGTTACGAGCAGCGTAGCGCCCGAACCCCGAGCAACGATAAAATGCCATCTAGAACCCAAAGATAAAATAATAATAAAAATCAAAACCTTAATTTAAACTCTTCACTTTTTTCTAAAATAAATGATATTTTTTCTCATTTAGGGCTTGAACATTCAATGAGAATGATTATTATTAACCGTGTCGAAGGGAAAAAGAATATCTTGTTAAGCACTGTATTCTTCGCTTCTTTAAGACACGACATTGCTCACATTGCTTCCAGTGTATTTAAGCTTTCATGGTAGGTGAACTTGTTTTACATCTCACCATATTTTGCTAAGCGACATCGATTCGGTGTCGCTTTCTTTTTATCCTGCACCGAATTATTAACTTCTCATTATCATTTTTAACGAAAGATCCCCTGTTATTAATTGTTTTCCACAAAAGATCTTACCTGCCACATTTTGTCTCGCATGATCCTTTATTTGCTATCTTATTGTTTTTAAAAGTATTGTTTATTTTTATGATAATGATCTTGATTTTTTATTTTTTTTATTGAAAAAGTTAACAACAAAGTTATCCACAGAAGGTTCAACGGAATCTTGCCAGTTATGAATAGATTCAAAAAGCCAGACGTGGCATCCTAGGCAGATCATAGGTTCTCCTTAGCTTAGGTATTAGACATTATGGCAACAATTGCTGACAACTCATTGATTCTTATTGATGGATCTTCTTATTTATATCGCGCTTTTCATGCTTATCCTGAAAGTATGAATAATGGCAATATTCAAACCAATGCAGTGTACGGTGTAGTGAATATGCTACGCAGTATGATGAAACAGTTTGCTTCTGAGCGCATTGCTGTGGTGTTTGATGCCAAAGGAAAAACCTTCCGCGACGAGATGTATGCTGACTATAAAGCGAACCGTCCATCGATGCCGCAAGAATTACGCGATCAAATTGAACCGCTACACAACATCATTCGAGCTATGGGGTTGCCACTGATTTGTGTGCCAGGTGTGGAAGCCGATGATGTGATTGGCACCTTAGCGTCACAAGCTTCAAAGCAAGGCATGCCGGTGTTAATCAGTACGGGCGATAAAGATATGGCGCAATTGGTGGATGAGCACGTCACCTTAATTAACACCATGACCAACGTGGTGATGGATCGCCAAGGCGTGATTGATAAATTTGAATTACCACCAGAGCTTATCATCGATTACTTAGCCTTAATGGGCGATAAAGTGGATAACATTCCAGGTGTGCCTGGGGTAGGTAACAAAACGGCGGTCGCGTTACTGCAAGGCTTAGGTAATCTTGAAACCATCTATCAAAATCTTGATAAGATTGCCGATTTATCCTTCCGTGGTGCGAAAACCATGGCTAAAAAGCTGCAAGATAACCGAGAAAATGCCGAGCTGTCTTATCAACTGGCCACTATTAAATTAGACGTTGAGCTTGAGTGTCAGCCAAGTGACTTATGCAAAGCTGAGCCAAACAAAGATGAACTGATGAAGTTGTTTGGTGAATTAACCTTTAAATCTTGGCTAAATGAATTGTTAGAAGGCGCAGATGGCACCATTGCCGCAGTTGATGGTTTAGCTCAAGTGAAAGCCGAACAACGTGCAGAGACGACGAAATCGGCGACAACGGCCGATGCATTGCAAGTGGATATGAGCCCAGCCAATATTGATCGTAGCCAGTATGAAATCATCTTTGATAAAGACACCTTTAATGCCTGGTTAGATACACTGAAAGCTTCAGAGGTATTTGCATTTGATACCGAAACCGACAGCTTAAATTACATGGAAGCGAACTTAGTCGGCTTATCTTTTGCGGTGGAAGAAGGCAAAGCGGCGTATGTTCCAGTCGCTCATGATTATTTAGATGCTCCAGCTCAGCTTGACCGTGATTGGGTACTGGCCCAACTCAAACCGATTTTAGAAGATGAGCAACAAGCTAAAGTGGGCCAAAACCTGAAATACGATGCCAGCGTTTTAGCTCGTTATGATATCGATATGAAAGGGATCAAGTTTGATACCATGCTAGCTTCTTATGTCTTTAATAGCGTCGGTGGTAAGCATGATATGGACAGCTTAGCATTCCGCTTTTTACAACATAACTGCATCTCTTTTGAGTCATTGGCGGGGAAAGGGAAAAATCAACTGACCTTTAACCAACTTGATATTAATGAGGCGGGTCCTTATGCGGCAGAAGATGCGGATGTGACTTTGCGTTTGCATAATCGTTTGCAAGCAGCGTTAGAGCAAGATGCAGGGTTAAAATCAATTTATCAAGATATTGAAGTGCCTTTAGTTCCGGTGTTATCTCGCATTGAACGTACTGGCGTGATGATTGACGATATGCTGCTAAATGCGCAATCAAAAGAAATTGAAGCGCGCTTAGAAGAGCTAAAAGCCAAGGCATTCGAAATCGCAGAGCAAGAATTTAACCTCAATTCACCGAAGCAATTACAGGCAATTTTATTTGAAAAAATGGGCCTTCCAGTAGTGAAGAAAACCGCCTCGGGCGCACCTTCTACCAATGAAGAAGTGTTGCAAGAATTAGCGTTGGATTACCCGTTACCTAAATTGATTTTAGAAAACCGTGGGTTGGCTAAGTTAAAATCAACCTACACAGATAAATTGCCTAAAATGATCAACCCACAAACGGGTCGAGTGCATACCTCTTATCATCAAGCGGTGACGGCGACCGGACGTTTGTCTTCTACCGATCCAAACTTACAGAATATTCCTATTCGTAATGAAGAAGGGCGTCGTATTCGCCAAGCATTTGTTGCGCCACATGGTTGGAAAATTTTGGCCGTCGATTACTCTCAAATTGAACTGCGGATCATGGCGCACCTATCAGGGGATAAAGCCTTATTAGAAGCTTTTGCGCAAGGTAAAGATATTCACTCAGCAACCGCAGCCGAAGTTATGGGTTGCAGTATTGAGCAAGTAACCTCGGAGCAGCGTCGCCGTGCTAAAGCCGTTAACTTTGGTTTGATTTATGGCATGAGCGCCTTTGGTCTTGCCAAGCAACTGGGTATTCCTCGTGGGGAAGCGCAGCAGTATATGGATGTGTACTTTGAGCGTTATCCAGGTGTAATGCAATATATGGAAGACACTCGCGCGAAAGCAACGGAACAAGGTTATGTAGAAACGCTCTTTGGCCGTCGTTTGCATTTGCCTGAAATTAAGTCGAGCAATGGCATGCGTCGTAAAGGCGCTGAACGTGCTGCCATCAACGCCCCAATGCAAGGTACCGCTGCCGATATTATTAAGAAGGCGATGTTGATTGTTGATGAATGGATTCAAGCCGAAGGTAACGATGAAGTGAAATTGCTTATGCAAGTACACGATGAATTGGTTTTTGAAGTTAAAGAAAGTGAATTAGCGCGTATTGAAATAAAAATACAGTCTTTGATGGAATCGGCCGCAGAACTCAATGTGCCTTTAGTGGCGGAATTTGGTCATGGTGATAACTGGGATCAAGCGCATTAATACGATTGGTATCATTAACCTCAGCTGCGGATAACGAGAAGTCACCTTAAGGGGTGGCTTTTTTTTATGATAAATAAAGTTTTGATTTCATTTGCCAATTCGTTATTTTCATAAAAAATGTGTAAATAAAGAACAAAAAAAACTTGATCTAAGTATCATTTCCGGTAAATTAAGAGGCGTAGGGTACAGAGGTAAGATGTTCTATCTTTTAGACCTTTTGTTTCACGTTATTGGATTAGGCTGTTTCAGCCGCCCCAGTCAGTTTTTGACTGGGGCGTTTTTTATTGGGAAAAATAAAAACCAATAACCAGTTTAACTTATTGATTTTAAATTAAAGTCACTTCTTTTTTAGCTATCCTTTTCTCACAATCAACCCCGCTTTTATTTCAGCTTTGATCAGCAAGTTGTGCTTGTTAGAGTTGTCTTTTATGACCCTGTTGTAAAATAACGAAAAAAATAGTCCTGTAATCGCCAGTTATAAACCGATTCATTCAAGCTTAAAAACAAGCTTGTGAACTGGTACGCGATTTTTCTGTAATGCGTTTGTAATCGGGAGTGGATTTGGTCGCAATGAGATGAGATTGCCGGAGTGGCAAGAAGATGAGGTTAATGAAATATTTGAGTTTTTGGTTATCATCGTCAATGCTTAAAAAACATTAATTAGAAAAAAGTGAAACCTCCATTTCTCTCCGATTGTCCCCATTGGCCGCCAAGCTGCTGGGGATTTTTTTTAACTTAACCTCAACTGCGGGTAAGAGTGTCACAATAACAAGCCTAACCTATTGATATATAGTTGATAAAAATATCTATCAGGCACCTAGGATTGGTTACTTTTTCTCAATGCTGCAATTTGGGATGGATAACAAGGCAAAATCATAAGTCAATAGCTGGCCTATTGCGTTGATTTTAACGAAGTTAGACGCCCAAAGTGCGGTATTGAGTGACTTCTAGTTATCCGCAGCTGAGGTTAACTTAAGTTTTTGAGGGAATCATTGATAAAAAAGAAGGGAATAAGTGAGATAAAAAAGCAGCGGCTTGACCACTGCTTTTATCATGATAGAAAGGGGTTACTCTGAGTCTTCTTGATCTGAGTGGTTAACGATCTCATCTTCTAGTGCAAATTGTTCTGCGAGTTCTTCACGACGAAGCTGGGCTAGTGTTTCTTCTGTCGCTAAAGCTGGGGCAAACCAGCTATCTAATTTTTTACGCAGTTGATCAACGCCAAGGCCTTTTAAGGAAGAGAACACATCAACTTGAACATCACCACAAAACGCCATAGAAGCTTCACGGATTTTTAACAATTGAGCCTTGCGTGCGCCTTGTTTTAATTTGTCCGCTTTAGTGAGTAGCACTTGTACTGGAATATTGACTTCAACAGCCCAGTAAATCAGTTGTTGATCGAGGTCTTTCATTGGGTGACGGATGTCCATCAACACCACTAATCCCTTTAAACATTCACGTTTTTGTAAATATTCACCGAGTGATTTTTGCCATTTCTTTTTCATCTCAAGCGGAACCTGAGCAAAACCATATCCTGGTAAATCAACAATATGGCAGTTATCAGTGACTTTAAATAAGTTAATAAGCTGAGTTCGACCCGGTGTTTTACTGGTTTTCGCGAGGTTCTTCTGATTCGTTAATCTATTTAATGCGCTGGACTTCCCGGCATTGGATCGACCAGCAAAAGCAACTTCGATCCCTGCATCTTCAGGAAGGTGGCGAATATCGGGCGCACTCGTAATAAAGTGGGTATTTTGATAATGGATTTTTTCCATATTTGTTAACTCCATCTCCACTTTTGTAGAGGAATGATTGCTTTTTTGTATAATTGTGTACAATTAGTTTACTTATCTGGGCGAGACTAAATAGAAAGAATGCCCAATTCACTTGGACATAGTGTATCACGAACCTGAGCGTATCGTGGTATTGGAAGCAGATAATTATAAATGGAATGTCATGAAAAGATTAGTCCTCCTTATTAGTTTAGTTGCCAGTAGTTCGGTATGGGCACAAGGTAATATCGATGCTGGGAAAGAAAAGTCGGCAACCTGTGCGGCCTGCCATGGTGCTGACGGCAATGCTCTGATTGCTCAATACCCCAAATTAGCGGGTCAGCATGTTAACTATCTTGAGAAACAGCTGCACGATTTAAAGTTAGGCATGAGTAGTGGTGGTAAACAAGGTCGCTACGAGCCAGTGATGAGTGCGATGGCGATGCCATTAACGGATCAAGATATAGCTGATTTATCGGCTTATTATGCTTCTATCCCTCAAACGGATGGTTCCACTCCTGAAAATGTTGTCGACCAAGGTAAGGCTTTGTATTTTGCTGGTGACGCAGAAAAAGGATTAACGGCTTGTGCGGCTTGTCACGGGCCTCGTGGACACGGTATGGAGTTAGCTGGTTTCCCTAAAATCTCTGGTCAAAATGCTGATTATATTAAAGCTCAACTAGAGAAGTTCCGTTCAGGTGAGCGCAATAATGATATGAATGGCATGATGCAAGATATTTCAAACCAGCTAACGGATGATGAAATCGACATTTTATCGAAGTATGTTGGTGGTTTACATTAATGCGAATGTTTTAACATCAATTTCTTTTAGACCCTCAATTTATATCAATTAAATTGAGGGTTTTTTCTATTAATGGAAAATCTTATTAGAATTGATTAATAAAACTCCACTCCTAACGCCATTTCTGGTATGTTGCGCATCCTTAAGAATAAGGGGATGTATAATGCTAAATTGTCCATTGTGTGAAAGCAAAAAAACGATCCGTTATTATGCAGACAGCCGACGTCAATATTTACAGTGTCAGCAATGCCAGTTAGTGTTTGTTCACCCTGAACAACGTGTTGATGCTGTTGCCGAAAAAGCAGTGTATGATCTGCATGAAAATAATCCACAAGACGCAGGTTATCGTCGTTTTTTATCAAGAATGGCCGACCCTATATTGCAGCGTATTGCCGCAAACTCACATGGATTAGATTTTGGTTGTGGCCCAGGCCCAGCTCTCGCGATGATGCTTGAAGAACAAGGGCATCAGGTGGCGTTGTATGATCATTATTACTACCCTGATAAACAGGTACTAAATCAACAGTACGATTTTGTCACTGCTACGGAAGTGATTGAGCATTTATTTACTCCAAACCTAGTCTGGCAACAGTGGCTTGAGATGCTCAAACCCGGTGGTTGGCTAGGCGTCATGACCAAATTAGTCAAAGATGTTGATGCGTTTGCCACTTGGCATTATCGCCATGATCCCACTCATGTGGTGTTTTTCAGTCGAGCAACGTTTGAATTTTTGGCTCAGCGCGATCAATTACAACTTGAATTTATCGGTAATGACGTCATGTTACTGAAAAAGGCTGAATGATAGAGTCAGCCTTACCATAGGAAAAAAAAGAATGTCACGTAAGAAAAAATCGAGAAAACCGGGTTCAGCGGGTGCCGATGAAGTCATTGTTACTCGTAATCGTTCAGAATCAGATGTAGAAGGTCGCTTACGCAAGCGCCTCAATAAACGTAAAGGTTTGAAATCTGGTAGCCGTCATTCAGATGGTTCTGCGAGCAAACAAGCGCATGCTCAAGGTGGCGCAAAAGATCCTCGCCACGGCAGCAAGAAACCGATTCCTTTGATTGTCGACACCAAAGCGAAACCAAATAAGCAACAACGTCGCTTAAATGCCGAGCAAGAATTAGAAGCGATTCAAAATGATGCGCAACTAAATGTCTTGATTGACCGTTTAGACAATGGTGAAAAATTAGGGGCTGGCTTGCAAGCTTATGTCGATCAAAAACTGGATCGCTTAGAAGCATTAATGAAGCAACTTGGCATTTTTGAAGAAGAGGAAGTGCTAGACTCTGAGCCCGAGCTTGAAGTGAAAGCTGTCTCTGAGAAAAAAGCGAAGAAATCGGCTTCAGATGATGATCTATTATCTCAATTTGAAGATTTGGATCTCAACGATTTTAAATAATCCGGACGCCAATTAAGGAGTGTTATGCCTATCGTATTGTTAGCCATTGTTGGTGCCATCATTATTGTTGCTTTAGCCAGTTATGCTGGATTTTTATTGATCAAAGTAAAAAAGCAAAAGCAACTGATTGAAATTCAACAACAAAGAGCAATTGAAAAGCGTAATGCCAATATCTTTGATAACGTTCATACACTATGTATGGCGGGCATTCATGAGCAGTGCGATTTATCTGAGATCGTAATTCGTGTGTATTGCATTATGGATTACGTTCAAGGTGAGGATCGCATTGATTTTAGTCGTGATTATCCTGCCATTTATGAACTGTATGAGATCGTTAAAGATATGGCTCGTGGTGAGGAAAGGCAGAAGCTTGAAAAGCAGCTCCGAATGAAACAAACCTTAGCACGTCAAAAAGCCGAAGCGCGCCTAACGGACAATATCATCCAAGAATTGACGCAATTAAAAGAGCGTATTGCGCCATTGAATCAACAAATACCGATAAAAATGATGTAGGACAAGATAAGTGCCGTTCTAGCCTTTATGGGTATTTCAATTGTGATACAGAGACGGTATTTATCTGCTCCTTAGAATGAATATCGTCGTAACAGATAAGTGGAAATCATGATGTCAAAAGAGCAAATTGTGTGGGATCAAGCAATGCTGGAGAAATATAATTACTCTGGGCCACGTTATACCTCTTATCCAACGGCAGTTGAATTTCATGAAGCGTTCACGATTTCCGATTTGGATATGGCGTGCGCAGATCATCCTGAACGGCCACTGTCTTTATATATTCATATCCCTTTTTGCCATAAGCTTTGCTATTACTGTGGCTGTAATAAAGTCATTACTCGTCATCAACATAAAGCCGATGACTATCTACAAGTCTTGATTCAAGAAATTCGCGAGCGCGCTCCGTTAATTCAGCAGCGCCAAGTGACTCAATTGCATTTTGGTGGGGGAACGCCGACCTTCTTGACCAAGATTCAAATGACGCGCTTGATGACGGCCTTACGTAGTGAATTTACTTTTACTCCAGATGCTGAAATCAGTATTGAAGTGGACCCTCGTGAAATTGAGCTTGATATGCTTGATCATTTACGTAAAGAAGGGTTTAACCGCTTAAGTATTGGGGTGCAAGATTTTGATAAAGAAGTTCAGCAATTAGTGAACCGAGATCAAGATGAAGACTTTATCGTGGCCATGGTTGAGCGAGCTAAGCAACTTGGTTTCCGCTCTACGAACTTAGATCTGATTTATGGGCTGCCTAAGCAAACCTTAGCGACGTTTTCGCATACCTTAGAGAAAGTGTTGACGATGAAGCCGGGGCGTCTGTCTATTTTTAATTACGCCCACATGCCGCAACTCTTTGCTGCACAAGCGAAATTAAAAGAAGAGCACATGCCGTCAGCCGAGCAAAAAATGGCGATCTTGCAATACACCATTAAAACGCTGACTGGGGCGGGCTATCAGTTTATTGGCATGGATCACTTTGCGTTACCAGAGGATGAACTGGCTGTCGCGCAACGAGCAGGAGTACTGCATCGTAACTTCCAAGGTTATACCACTCAAGGTGACTGTGATCTGATTGGTTTTGGCGTGTCTGCCATTTCTATGGTCGGTAACAGTTATGCTCAGAACCAAAAAGAGCTGAAAAAGTATTACGCACAAGTGGATGAACAGCGTCATGCTTTGTGGCGTGGTGTAGTCTTAAACCAAGATGATTTAATTCGCCGTGAAGTGATTAAGCAATTTATCTGCAATTTTACCTTAGATAAAGCTTGGGTAGAAAAGACCTTTAATCTGAATTTTAACCAATATTTTGCTGAAGATCTGGCGTTACTAAAAACCTTTATTAATGATGAATTAGTCGAAGAAACGGCTACGACCATTAGCGTCACCTTACGTGGGCGTTTATTGATTCGTAATATTTGTATGTGTTTTGATACCTATTTGCGTAACCGAGCACGACAACAGCAATTCTCACGAGTGATTTAAACTCCTCGCTTAACGATTAACTTGTTTATCGATTAGGATGCCGCGTTCTCTAAAAAGAGATCGCGGCATTTTTATTCCAATAACACCAAATAGACGACTAGATAATGAGTGCGATATCTATTCGGTTTACGCTTGAGGTAATTGAAGCTGAGTGGGCCATTGTTGAATAGGGCTAGGGCGACCAAAATAATAACCTTGCCCTTGAGCACAACCAAGAGAGATGAGGATATCCGCTTGTTGTTTGGTTTCGATGCCTTCTGCTACAACCGTGACGCCTTGCATATCTTTGGTTAAAGATAAAATAGCGGCAGTGATCGAGTTGTCATTATTATCTTGGCTTAGCGTGCGGATAAAAGACTGGTCGATTTTTAAATAGTCAAATGGGATGTTTTGTAAGTAAGATAGCGATGAGTAACCGGTACCAAAGTCATCAATGGCAATGCTGACTCCTAAATCGCGAATATCATTAATAGTCGTTAAGACCGTATTATTATTGATTAAATCACTCTCGACCACTTCTAATGTAAGGTTGTGTGGTGGAAGTTGAGTTTTCTCTAATATGTGTTTTAAATCGTCAATAAATTGCTCAGAAGCCAGTTGTATGACAGCGGTATTCACATGCAGATGGAAATCCTCAGGCCAGCGACCGGCTTCAATTTCATTTTTAGTTTCTTGGCAGGCTTGCATTAAAATTTGCTTGCCAATCGGAATTATCAGTCCAACTTCCTCTGCCAGTGCAATAAAAGACATGGGTGAGATTAAACCTTGGGTAGGGGATACCCAACGAGCTAAAGCTTCGGCTCCAACGATGGTATTGGTTTTTAAATCAACCAATGGCTGGTAATAAGGGCAAAATTCTTTCTTTTTCAATGCTTCGGTGATTTGCACTATGGTCTGAGTACGTTGCAATGAAACCGTCTCGAGATCACTGGAGTAAGGCGCTTCTTTTTGCTGATTTTTCTTCGCATGGCTTAACGCAATACTGGCTTGACGTAGCCATCGTTCTATTTCTGGTTTGCCTTGTGCCATACAGGTTCCAATCGCTGGAGACAATAAAATGTTTTCCAGGCCGAGAGATACAGGGGTGGAGAAAACTTTTAAGATCACTGCGACTAAATAATTTTTCGCTCGCTCACTGGTGTGCGGTATCACAATCGCAAACTCACTGCCACCAATTCTAGCCAGAAAGCTACTTTGTGGAGAAAGGTGTTTGATCTTTTGTGCCGCAATGGTTAACAATTGATCACCCTTTAAATAACCTAAGCTGTCGTTGACATCGCGGAAGTTATCAAAGCCAATTACGAGGATAAAACCATTCATGTCTTTTTCACTATGAAGAGCTTCGATTAGACCTTCACGGCTATATAAATGCGTCAGAGAGTCAAAGGCTAACTGTTGGTGTAAATTGGTAAATGCGGCTTGTAAATCATTGGCCATTTCATTAAATGATTTTACTAAGCTATAGGTTTCATAGGTTTGGCCTAAAGTGGGTAGGTTGGTACTCCAATCACGTTGTGCCAACTTTTGTGCAGCTTTAGCCGTTTGTGTGATGGGAGATGTAATACGCGTTAAGAAAATAAATCCACCAAAACAGAGTAATAAGGTACAGACTAAAATGAAGCTATTCATCATTGATTGATGAGTGGAGAGCTTTGCTAAGACCTCTGATTCCGGAATAGATAGCGCAATATGCCAATCTAGGCCATATTTATCTTTAAAGCTGGTGACATAGGCAAACTGCTTTTTATTCCCAATCATGTAACTAAAAACGGTATCTTCTAATTCATTATGTTGAAAATAGGCTTGAGCCGTCGCTTTGATTTCAGGCGAATGACTTTTGAAGATGCTGCGACGGCCACCAAAGGTAGACAAGGGGTTTTTGGCATCGGTTTTAGGGGCATTTTCACTAAATAAGTTATTAATGTTTTCAGACTGAGCGATAAGTCTTTGCTCTGAATCAAAAATAAAAACCGTGCGATCGTGTTTCTGTTTTTGCTCAATCAAAAAACGGTTAAAACTAGAAATTCGAATATCAGCAGCAATCACCCCAAATAATTGTTCTTTATTGAAAATGGGAGTAATGGCTGACAACGTGACTTCTTTTTTCTCGTCGTTATTAATATAAGGTTCTGACCACATTTGTTTACGAGCTTCAACGACTGGGGCATACCAAGGTCGTAAATGCATGTCGTAATCTTTCAATTTATAAATCACAGGGCTATCGGGGGTCGAATCTTCATACACAATCAGTGCGTTATCAGTAGTTTCATCTTTTAATAGCAGTGATAAGGTGTGATCGGCTTCGCGACGATATCCATAATAGTAGCCACTTTCATCTAGTCCAATATTCAGTGTATCGAGTTGTGGTACTTGATCTTTGATGCTGTTGTAGGCATCAAACAAAAAATTAGCCCGAGTTTCAGAAGTGCTATTTTTATTAATAAATTGATGTTTGATGGATTGGCTCAATGCTGAACTGATCATAAAAGTAGGGTAAAGGTAATCACTTAAGTTCACTTTGATGGTTTGCGACATCGTGGTGAGTTCTTTTTGGCTCAGTTCTTCTAAAGTGTTTTTATAGGTGATCGATTGAGTAATAAAGATGACCACGCTCATGATAAGAAATATCAAAGCGAGAGGAAGAATAATCGCGGTACGGAGCGTTAAACGAGGTGCGGTCATTTTAATCAACAGTATTAAAAATAATGTTAATTATAGTGGAAAAGAATCTAAGCTAATAATAAAAATAAAGAAATATGCGCTCTTTAATAGCGTTTTTATTTTTATTCATGAAGTAATGAGATCTTGTCAGGGTTTTTTATATTTAAAAGGTTATCTTTTTTATTTTTTATGTCCTATTTTGTAGATATGTTTGTTAATTATAGGAAAAGGTGAATGGTTTAAATATTCACCTTATGCATGTTGGCGGTCTAAATATTCTTTTTAATAAGGTTATGAGAGGCTTACTTTACTCGATATTTAACTCTTTCAGTTTACGGGTTAAGGTATTTCGCCCCCAACCTAAAAGTTTTGCTGCATCTTGTTTATGGCCGTTGGTGTGTGCCAATGCCGTTTGCAATAGGGTCCGTTCAAATTCCGGCTGTGCAATATTGAGGAGCTCTGACTCGCCAGAGGCTAAGGCGGCTTGTGCCCAGCTTTCTAATTGTTGTTGCCACGAACCCCCAGGGCCGTCTGTGGGTTTGTTGCGTTTTTCTTGGGTTAACTCTGTCGGTAAATCATTGGGCAGCACTTCGCTACCACTGGCCATGACGGTGAGCCAACGACAAATGTTTTCCAGTTGACGGACATTGCCCGGCCAAGGGAGGCGATTTAGTGTTTCAATGGTTGTCGGGTGTAGGGTTTTTACATCCACTCCCAATTCGTCAGCCGCCCGGGCGAGAAAATGAGTCGCTAGTTTTTCAATATCCTGACGGCGCTCTCTCAGGGCGGGGATATGGACGCGAATCACATTCAGACGGTGGAATAAATCTTCGCGAAAATCGCCTTTATTTACCAATTTTTCTAAGTCTTGGTGGGTCGCGGCAATAATGCGTACATCCACACTTACCGGAGCGTGGCCACCAACACGATAAAACTGCCCATCGGCCAACACCCTTAATAAACGAGTTTGAATATCTAAAGGCATGTCGCCAATTTCATCTAAGAATAAAGTACCGCCATTGGCTTGTTCGAAGCGGCCTTGTCGTACGCTGTTGGCTCCTGTAAATGCGCCTTTTTCATGGCCAAATAATTCCGATTCAATCAGATCTTTGGGAATCGCTGCCATATTCAAAGCAATAAAAGGATTTTTTGAGCGTGGGCTATGACGGTGTAAGGCGTGCGCTACTAACTCTTTACCCGTTCCTGATTCACCATTAATCAGTACTGAAATGGAGGAGCGAGATAAGCGGCCAATAGCTCGAAATACTTCTTGCATCGCCGGGGCTTCGCCAAGTATTTCTGGGGTGACTGTTTTGATGCTTTCTTCTGGATTGGCGGTTTGTTTTTGCTCATGGCTATGAGTGATTGCGCGTTCCACTAAGGTCAGTGTTTCATCAATATCAAAAGGCTTAGGTAAATATTCAAAGGCCCCTGTTTGATAAGCGTTAACGGCTGCATCGAGATCTGAGTGTGCAGTCATGATGATAACGGGTAAATCAGGATGGCTAGTTTGTACCTGTTTTAATAAGGTTAAGCCATCCATGCCCGACATCCGAATGTCAGAAATTAACACATCAGGCGTTTCTCTTTCTAAGGCTAAGAGCACGCTTTCTGCATCGGTAAATGTTTCACACTGTATGTGAGCCGATGATAAGGTTTTTTCTAATACCCAACGGATTGAGCTGTCGTCATCAACGACCCATACAAATCCTTTACTCATATCCTGATTCCTTGCGCAAGTAGAATAAAATTAAATAACATAAGGACATACTCCGAGAGCCTCTAGGCTGTTTGAATCGGTAAATAAATCGTGAATACCGTGTGTCCAGGCCAACTTTCAACGTCAATTTTGCCGTTGTGTTGGTCAATAATATTTTGTGAAATGGATAAACCTAGCCCAGTACCGCCTTCCCGACCACTGACCATAGGGTAGAAAAGGGTATCTTGTAATTCACTAGGAATACCTGGGCCGTTATCCATGATCTCAATGCGAGCAACCAGTTTATGTCGATGACCATGAATATTGGCCTGATAAACGGTTCGCGTTTTAATGGTGATTTTGCCATCAGGTTGCGTGGCGAGAATTTGGGCCGCATTGCTGGTGATATTTAAAAATGCTTGTTCGACTTGATCCGCATCCATCACGATATGCGGCATGCTAGGGTCGTAATCTCGCTCAATGAGTACTTGATTACCAAATTCAAGTTCCACTAACTGACGGGCTTTTTCCAATACTTCATGTAAGTTCACTGGAGATTTCTTGCCTGGCTTTTGCGGGCCGAGCAGGCGATCGACTAACGCTCGTAGTCTATCGGCTTGTTCAATAATAATTTGTGTGTATTCATTGAGGTTGGGATCGGGCAGCATGCGACCTAATAATTGCGCCGCTCCCCGTAAGCCACCTAAAGGGTTTTTGATTTCGTGAGCTAATCCTCGCACCAGCAATTTAGCTGCTTGTTGCTGTGCATGTTGGTTTAATTCTTGGCTTAATCGCCGTTGATAATCAATTTTACGCACTTCCACCAACAGCATTAATTGCGAAGGTTTTGTGGATTTAATCGAGAGTGGGCTGGCGGTGACTTCTAATAGCATGGGCTTACCATTAATCACAAAGGTCACGTCACTGTCGGTAATACTTTGGCCACTTTGTAGGGGTTGTGTAAATAGGGCTAAATCCATAGAAGCATGCTGGATCAGTTGAGACAATGGGGTTTTAATTAACCGTTTAGCACTTTGCGAAAATAATTGTTCTGCCGCTGGGTTTGCATAGTGAATGGTTAACTTGTCATCTAATAACAATGTTGCCGTCACCATATTACTTAAAATCGTGGTGGATAGGTCATTATTGTTAAGGTTGCTGTTTGGCATCATGCTAAAGTCCATTTTTAATGCACCAATATAGTGCACCTGAAAGTTTCAGTATGGGGCATGATAAAATTCAACACAAATAAAATAGGCTGGTTACTGGCTCGAAAATAAGCCTATGGTGGCTATTTTGCGATTATTACCGTCTATTTGCTGACTAAATACTTCATCATGCAACTACTTTACTGTGGTTCTATGCAGGTGCACTGTGATTGTTTTAGATGATGCAATAACCTTGCCGTTTTCGACGAGGTTGATCGAAAAAGTGTGTGTGCCTCGGTCGATATTGGTCAATTCCCACAATGATTGAGTTTGTGGTGCACCATAAGGTTGCGCATCCATGAGCAATTGTAATGATTCTCCGATTTGGAGTTTTCGATTAAGTGTCGCTTGCACGGTAATGAAGCCTCGATTACTGCGAATCGTTTGATCATTTTGTAGATTATCAATATGAATGGTGACTGGTTGTGAGTGAACAGGTAGAGCATTTGAGGGCAGCGTTTCTGTTGCAGGTTGAGTGAAAGCGGCAGGTCGCGTTTCATTTGCGGTTGCGGTTGCGGTTGCGGTTGCGGTTGCTGTCGCTGACCGTTGAGCTTGGTCTGGTGATGGAGCGCCATATTGAGGTTGAGGGGCGGCAGATTGAAGGTTAGGTAGCGATAACTCTTCGCTGTGGCGGGCATTTTCTGGTGGTGGCGTATCACTAAAATGCACGACACCATTTGGGTCCGTCCATTTATAAATTGAGGTGGCGAATGCTGTGGGTCCAAAGGTCAAGGTAAGCCATAAGATTGAGAGATGCAGCCATTTCATGTTGTATACCATTCCATAAAGCGTGATGTATTTGTCGCCAGATAAGTGGTATTAGATTAGTTGAGGATGGCGTAACAACAATCAAAAAAAGGCTCACCTGAGAGGCGAGCCTAAAATTTTCTTATGATTTACACTGTTACAGAAAAATTCTGAATCCAGTCATCATAGTTTCAATTAGAGAGTTTGAATTAGACTGAGTAGTACAATTCAAATTCTAATGGGTGAGTGGCCATGTTAACACGCTCAACATCTTTCGATTTAAGTGCAATGTATGAGTCGATGAAGTCATCAGAGAATACACCGCCAGATGTTAAGAACTCACGATCTTCGTCTAGTGCTTTCAGAGCGATTTCTAGAGATTCTGCTACTTTTGGAATCTCAGCCGCTTCTTCTGCAGGAAGGTCATACAAGTCTTTATCCATCGCATCGCCAGGGTGGATCTTGTTCTTAATACCGTCAAGACCAGCCATGAGAAGTGCGGCAAACGCTAAGTATGGGTTTGCAGCTGGATCTGGGAAGCGGGCTTCAATACGGCGCGCTTTCGGGCTTGGTACTACTGGGATACGGATAGAAGCAGAACGGTTACGTGCAGAGTATGCCAGCATAACAGGAGCTTCGAATCCAGGAACGAGACGCTTGTACGAGTTAGTCGATGGGTTAGCAAAGGCGTTGATAGCACGCGCATGCTTGATGATACCACCGATGTAGTACAGTGCCATTTCAGAAAGGCCGCCGTACTTGTCACCCGCAAATAGGTTTACGCCATCTTTCGATAGAGATTGGTGAACGTGCATACCAGAACCGTTGTCGCCAACTAATGGTTTCGGCATGAAGGTCGCGGTTTTGCCATAAGCGTGAGCTACGTTATGAACCACATACTTGTAGATTTGAATCTCATCAGCTTTTTCAGTTAGCGTGTTAAAGCGAGTCGCGATTTCGTTTTGACCTGCAGTTGCTACTTCGTGGTGATGCGCTTCAACGACTAAGCCCATTTCTTCCATGATTAAACACATTGCAGAGCGAATGTCTTGTGATGAGTCAACCGGAGCCACTGGGAAGTAGCCGCCTTTCACGCCAGGACGGTGACCTTTGTTACCTTCTTCGTATGATGTGCCTGTGTTCCAAGCTGCTTCTATGTCATCGATTTTGAAGAAAGAGCCAGAAATGTCATTACCGTATTTGATGTCATCAAATAGGAAGAATTCTGGTTCAGGACCGACAAGAACCGTATCGGCAATACCAGTAGAACGCATGTAATCTTCTGCGCGTTTTGCAATAGAGCGAGGGTCACGGTCATAACCTTGCATAGTTGCTGGCTCTAGGATGTCACAACGGATGTTAAGTGTGGCATCTTCGGTGAATGGGTCTAGTACGGCGCTGGCCGCATCAGGCATCATCACCATGTCGGATTCGTTAATGCCTTTCCAGCCTGCAACAGAAGAACCATCGAACATTTTACCGTCTTCAAAGAAGTCAGCATCGACTTGGTGAGCAGGGATTGAGATATGTTGTTCTTTACCTTTGGTATCGGTAAAGCGTAAATCAACAAATTTAACTTCGTTTTCTGCGATCAGAGAGAGAACATTTTCTACTGACATCTTGGATAACCTCCGGTGTTAACAATATGGTTTGAGTGATCAAAGCGATTTCAAAAGGAATCTAGCTTTAAGCAACTTCGATTAAAAATAAAAATCAACGTTATTAAAACTAAAGCTAAAATCGTGCCAAAAATATAAATCCTTGAAAAACAATAATTTAAAGTTATTAAGACCAATTAAGTGCATTAGGATGCACCATTTTGGAATCGCTTTGCACTAATTTGGTGCGTAATGTTCCATTGTGATGCAAACGGTTAAATAACACTACCTATTCAGCCGAGAATTGCCGAGTTTGTCAATATGATTGATTGGGAAAGCGGATCAGAGAAGGAGAAATACTCGCTATTTGTTGGGGCTTTATGACAAGGTTTGAGGTGGTTAATGGTCACGAAATCGCGTAGAGGTTTGTTATGAATTACACTAAAAAGGTCATCCTAGGGTAATATTTGTCCGTTAATGTGACATATTTCTAGGTTTTTTTCCAAAATCTGGTACATTTACGACCGTTTTTTTAATCAAGTTCGTCCAGTATCTGGGCGTCTTTAATAAGTGAATCGAATTCCATGACTACTCCACAGATTGATAAGTTAAGAAATATCGCGATTATCGCGCACGTTGACCACGGTAAAACGACATTGGTTGATAAGCTTTTACAGCAATCGGGTACCCTTGAATCTCGTGGTGAAGCTGAAGAGCGCGTCATGGATTCAAATGATATTGAAAAAGAACGTGGTATCACCATCCTGGCGAAAAACACTGCCATTAACTGGAATGATTACCGCATCAACATCGTAGATACTCCAGGACACGCCGATTTCGGTGGTGAAGTTGAGCGTATCATGTCGATGGTTGACTCGGTTCTTCTTATTGTTGATGCGGTTGATGGTCCAATGCCACAAACTCGCTTCGTAACGCAAAAAGCCTTTGCTCACGGTTTAAAACCAATCGTTGTTATCAACAAGATTGACCGCCCTGGCGCTCGTCCTGATTGGGTTATGGATCAAGTATTTGATTTATTTGATAACCTAGGCGCTACTGATGAGCAGTTAGACTTCCAAGTGGTTTACGCTTCAGCATTAAATGGTTGGGCAACACTAGAAGAAGGCGCAACGGCTGAAAACATGGAAGCACTATTCCAAGCAATCGTAGATAACGTTGAGTGTCCTAATGTGGATATCGACGGCGCACTACAAATGCAAGTATCGCAGCTAGATTACAACTCTTATGTTGGTGTTATCGGCGTATGCCGTGTTACTCGTGGTAGCGTAAAACCAAACCAACAAGTAACGATTGTCGGTGCTGACGGTAAAAAACGTAACGGTAAAATTGGTACTGTATTGGGTTATCTTGGTCTTGAGCGTCATGAAGTTGACCAAGCAAATGCAGGCGACATCATTGCTATCACAGGTCTTGGTGAGCTTAAAATCTCTGACACCATCTGTGATGTGAACAATGTTGAGCCAATGAAACCACTGTCTGTTGATGAACCAACAGTGACAATGACGTTCCAAGTAAACACTTCTCCGTTCGCGGGTAAAGAAGGTAAGTTCGTGACGTCACGTAACATCCTTGAGCGTTTAGAAAAAGAATTAGTGCACAACGTAGCATTACGCGTTGAGCAAACTGACGATCCAGATAAATTCAAAGTATCAGGTCGTGGTGAACTTCACCTTTCTATCTTGATTGAAAACATGCGTCGTGAAGGCTTCGAGCTAGCGGTATCACGTCCTGAAGTTATCGAGAAAGAAATTGATGGCAAACTAATGGAACCGTTTGAAAAAGTGACTATCGATGTGCTTGAAGAGCACCAAGGTGGCATCATGGAAAACATCGGTATCCGTAAGGGTGAGCTAACTGATATGGCTCCTGATGGTAAAGGCCGTGTTCGCATGGACTTCTACATGCCTTCTCGTGGCTTGATTGGTTTCCAAACTGAATTCCTAACACTGACTTCAGGTTCTGGTCTTCTTTACCATACGTTTGAGCGTTATGACAACCATAAAGGTGGCGTAATTGGTCAACGTAGTAACGGTGTATTAATCTCTAATGCAACCGGTAAAGCACTGACATACGCCTTGTTTAACTTACAAGACCGTGGCCGTTTATTTGCAGAACACGCTGATGAAGTTTATGAAGGTCAAGTTATCGGTATCCATAACCGTAACAACGACTTAACAGTTAACTGTCTAAAAGGTAAGCAGCTAACTAACGTTCGTGCTTCTGGTACTGATGAAGCTCAAACGCTTTCTCCTGCTATCAAGTTCACTCTAGAGCAAGCTTTAGAATTCATCGATGATGATGAACTAGTAGAAGTAACGCCAGAAAGCATCCGTATCCGTAAGCGTTATTTGACTGAAAATGACCGTAAACGTGCAGGTCGTGCTCCTAAGTAAGCCATGCTAGCTTGAGCGCTTATAAGTAATTAAAGCGTTTATACATAATTAGAGCCGATGCTATCAACGCATCGGCTTTTTTTATCCAAGTTATATACTCAATACAGTTTATGGTATAAATAACGCAGCAAAATTTATTAAGAAAATCAAAATATTTAATACCAAGCATACTCGTTATCCGCCGCTGAGATTAATTAGAGAGTCAGATAATTGGTACGATTGGTATAAGTCATTTAGAGATACTTGTTGGCGCTATCGACGTTTCTCCCTTTTCATTGCGCTAACATCAATAGGGATTCTTACTCTATATCTGTAGAGGGATGGTGGTTATGGAAAAAAAACTCAGCGTATGCATTCATTATTTTCTGTATTTAAAAAATCGGATCATCTTGGACCGATTGACAGTCAATGCCGGCTATATGGCGTACATTTCTTTGTTATCACTGGTGCCTTTGATGACGGTGCTGGTGACTGCACTTTCAAAGTTTCCAGTGTTTGAAGGCATTACGGAACAAATTCAAGAGTTTGTGTTTCTCAATTTTATGCCAGCGGCCGGTGATGCGGTCAAAAATGCCTTGAACACCTTTGTGGCCAATACCTCGAGTATGACCGCCATTGGGGGCGCTTTTGTATTTGTTACTGCAATGATGCTGATTTCTACAATCGACAAAAATTTAAACTTTATTTGGCGGGTTAAGCGTAAACGTCGTCGTGCTTATTCTTTTTCTATGTATTGGATGGTATTGACCTTGGGGCCTATTTTTATGGGGGCCAGTTTAGCGTTAAGCTCCTATATCACCTCCGAACAATATTTAAGCAAAGAAGTGGTCAGCGGGATATATCGAATCCTGCCAGTACTGTTGTCGATGTCTGCCTTTGTTGGCCTCTACATGCTAGTGCCGAATATTAAGGTAAAACTGCGTCATGCGTGTGCAGGAGCGTTGGTCGCAGGCTTATTATTTGAGTTATCTAAGAAAGGTTTTGCGATGTACATTACCGCATTTCCTTCTTATCAATTGATTTACGGCGCCTTAGCTGCGATCCCCATTTTATTTGTTTGGGTGTATTTGTGTTGGTTCATTGTTTTGGTTGGAGCGGAAGTCACGGCCAGTTTAGGTGAACGAGAGCATTGGTATAATGAACAGCCTTATCACCCATTAACACGTTTATTGGATAAAAAGAAAAGGAATGATGAGTGATTGCTTTGATTCAAAGGGTCAGTGAAGCCAGTGTAAAAGTCGATGGGCAGATTGTTGGCGAAATAGGGGCTGGATTATTGGTCTTACTTGGGGTTGAAAAAGGCGACGATGAAGCGAAAGCCAAACGTCTGAGTGAGCGAGTACTTGGTTATCGTATTTTTGAAGATGAGCAAGGAAAAATGAATTTGAATGTGAAGCAAATCGAAGGCCAAGTGCTGGTAGTTTCACAATTTACCCTTCCTGCGGATACGGAAAAAGGGATGCGGCCAAGTTTTTCTAAAGGGGCCGAACCTAGTGAAGCTGAAAGGTTGTATGAATGTTTTTCTCAATATTGTCGCCAAGCTGAAGTTCATACGGAAAATGGGCGATTTGCTGCAGACATGAAAGTTGCCTTGGTCAATGACGGACCGGTGACATTTTGGCTGCAAGTATAAAAAACTTTGCTTAGTGTTGAGCGAGGTAATTCAATTTAATCAGTAAGGGATTTACATGTTTAAGTTAGTGACGCCGAAAACCGAATCTGACTTGCAGCAATATTATCATTTTCGTTGGCAGATGTTGCGCGAGCCTTTTCACCTTCCACCTGGCTCTGAGCGTGATGAATACGATGAAATGAGTGCTCACCGTATGATTGTCGATGGTCGTGGACGGATCATGGCAGTAGGGCGAATGTATTTAACCCCCAATAATGAGGGCCAAATTCGCTATATGGCGGTGCATCCGCATCATCGAGGCAAGGGCTTAGGTTCACTGATTTTAGTGGCACTAGAGTCTTATGGTTTGCAGGAAGGGGCCAAGCGCTTAGTGTGTAACTCGCGGCAAGATGCTATTCGCTTTTATGTCCGCAATGGGTTTGAAAGCCAAGGCGAATTAAGTGATGAAGTGGGGCCGGTACGTCACCAACAGATGGTTAAGCGTTTGAAAGCGAGTGCCAATGTGTCTCGTCGTCCAGAATGGTGTGATGAATTACAAAAACGCTGGCGACAAGAAATTCCAATTTGTGCGGCGATGGGGATTCGGATCAGCCAATATACTGGCTATCAATTTGAATGTTCTGCGCCGTTAAATCCAAATATTAATCCTCATGAAACCATGTTTGCAGGCTCGTTATTTACCTTAACCACTTTAACCGGTTGGGGGATGGCGTGGTTATTGATGCGAGAAAAAGGGTTAGAAGCAGACATTATCTTGGCCGACAGTAAGGTACGATTTCGGGCTCCAGTAACAGAGAGTCCGGTTGCGGTCACTTCTCTTGATGGCATCAGTGGAGATTTGGATCGCCTCGTCAATGGCCGCCGTGCACGAATTATCGTCAAGGTCACCGTGTACAGTGGCGAGGTTGCGGCGGTAGAATTTACGGGCACCTATATGCTAATGACCGACTTTTTGGGAGAAGATCCTGTGGTTCGTTAGTGCCTGTTATGACGATCTCTAAACGCCATTGATGTTTTGCAATGGCGTTTTTTTATGTGCGTTTTTCAGGGTTAATGGCAATTATTTTCCACTTGCACCGCATCTTTATTGCCGAGTAAATTAAAAGTCAGAGCTTGGCATTTCCCTTCTAAACGATAATGTAGATTGCCTTTACTCGGAAATAAGAAATCGTAATCGCCACCGAGATGAGCGGAAAAATCAGTTGCCTCAATAGTAAAAGGTTTCAGCGATAATCGACCGCGGTCAGCGACTAAGTGAATATCACTGATAGTGACAGGTGCGGCTTTTTTCTGGTCTTTTGCTTCGGCAGCACGACGCTTATCATTCGCAGCTTTATCCTCTGGTGTTTCTCCTTGATTGCCCGGTTTAGGGGGCGCAAGGGGAGGTAATTCAATGCCTTGATTGCGTAACCATAAGGTTTGGAAATCATCTTGGCTGGTGGCTCGGGTTACGCTCGCGCTTAACTCACCAGTAACGCTATGCTTAAAGATCAATGGATCGCCGTATAAACCTTCCCCCTTGAGGGTAAAGTCGGTAATGCCATCGAGGTGGAGCGGTAAATTGAACCAACGTGAAAAAAAGCGTAATGGGATCCCAGAGGCTTCTAAGTTGAGCTTCCAAGGTTGGCTAGTTTGAGCAAATGCAATATCACCGGTTCCCTTTACCAGTCCGTTATCTAAGGGTACAAACAGCTTATCTAACCAAAAGTGGCCCTGTTCACTGTGCATAGTGAGCAAGGGGTTCTTACTATTGACGCTATCGTAAGTCGCGCTGCTGGCACTGAGGCTGAGCTTGCCTTTCCATAGCCCCCAATGCTTATCTCGTTTTAATTGTACTTGGTCGCCTTCAATACTGAGCCCAGTTGTTTGTAGCGGTGGCGTGGTGGTTAAATCGATAAACTGTAAGTTATTTAACGTTAGCATTTGCGCTTCAATATCATCAAGCTTATCTAAGTAATGCCAGACGAGATGTTTGGTTTCTGGGGTGGGAAACCATTTCATATTATTGATATTAAGCTGATTGAGCATGAGGCTTGAAGGTGTGACCGTACCTTGTAGGTGAAGGTTACCTTGCAGCATTTCTAAAGAGATATCATGAATGGTTGCCCGGTTTTTTTGTAAGCTAAGATCAAGTGCTGGTGCATTTATCGCTTGCCCAAAGAGCCCCATATCCTCTGCTGTGACAAAAATGGAGGCATCTTGCTGTTGCCATAACTGAAAAGGTAACTCGAGATTACTGGCGGTTAATTGGATATTGTTCGCCGTAAAGCGAGGAGTATCTATGCTGGATTGGCGTAGATCCAAATCATGGATTCGCATGGCAAGAGCTTTAAATCCGTCAAGACTGGTTTGGCTAATGCTCTCGAAATCGGCTTGTTGTAAGCGTAATCCGCTAATGGTGGCATGCGGGACTTGCCATTCTTGCTCGTTTTGTTTTTTGGTGGCCTGTGCGGCAAATTGCCCTTGTCGCCAGTGAAAGCGAAGATCGTAGAAAGTGGTATGGGTTGGCGTGATATCGCCATCAAAAAAGACGTTATTTAGCGCTTCACCTTGCCAATAAAGTTGCTCGGCGGAAAGGCGAATTTCACCATAAAAAGGGAATAAACGAGAATCGCGTTTTTGTGGATGCTTGATTTGTAGGCTTACATCTCGGCCAACCCAAGCATCATGCGCAAAATCGAGGTGTGCCAGCGTGATTTGATTGATGTGTAGATACTGGGAGAGGTGGATTTCAGGCCAACCGTCTTGAAGCGTGAGTCCATCGATGATCAGGTTATCGATTTGGAGTTTATTTTGTTGCCACAGCGATGGATGAAGCCAAATATCCATTTGTTCGATTAAAGTTGGCTTAGTTGCTTGGGGTTTAATTAATACCCCATTTAGCTGTAGATGGCTTGGGTCTTGGTAAGAATACTGGACGGAACGGACTTGAACCTTATCTTGATAAGCCAACTTGAGCGCGCCATTGACGACATCCGCCGCATATTTGGTATGTAAAGCCGCATAAGAGGCAACCATAGCTATGATGGCTAAGCATAATAACCCAATGATAATCGCGAACAGTTTTCTCATCTCACATCCTGTTAATTACAAATGATGTCGGTGTAGAGCAATGAAGTATAAGCAGTTATGTGTGTCGGTACAATTTCCATATTAATATCATACTAATCGTACTTATTATCTGATCATCTCATGAGTGTGAGCGCTATAACAGCTTTGAATTGAGGCTATTGGTAAGGCAGTTAAAAAAACGAGAAACCCACTATAGGTTTCTCGTTGTATTAAAGGATATAGGCCTAGTTAGCGGGCTTGAGGACCGGCTTTGACTAAGGCTTTGCCTTCCTCGTTGTCGGTGTATTGAGCAAAATTATTAATAAATAATTGGGCTAATTCATCGGCCTTGGTTTGCCATTGTTCACTGGAGGCATAAGTGTCTCTAGGATCTAAAATGGCTGGGTCGACCTTAGGTAAGGCCGTTGGCACTTCCAAATTAAAGGTTGGAATGATCTTGGTAGGCGCTTGGTCGATAGAGCCATCTAAAATCGCATCAATAATGCCGCGAGTATCTTGGATCGAGATACGTTTGCCACTGCCATTCCAACCGGTATTGACTAAGTAAGCTTCTGCTCCCGCCGCTTCCATACGTTTCACCAGCACTTCGGCATATTGGGTTGGGTGCAGAGTTAAGAACGCAGCTCCAAAGGCGGCAGAGAAGGTCGGCGTTGGCTCAGTAATGCCTCGTTCTGTACCAGCTAATTTGGCGGTAAAGCCGGATAAGAAATGGTATTTCGTCTGCTCTGGAGTCAGTTTCGAAACCGGAGGCAGAACCCCAAAAGCATCCGCAGTTAAGAAAATCACTTTTTGTGCATGGCCGGCTTTCGAAACCGGTTTGACGATATTTTCAATATGATAAATAGGGTAAGAAACACGAGTGTTTTCGGTTTTAGAGCCATCATCAAAGTCGATTTTACCTTCTGGTGTCACTGAAACGTTTTCTAACAGCGCATCTCGACGAATGGCGTTATAAATATCAGGCTCAGCTTCTTTGGACAGTTTGATGGTTTTGGCGTAACAGCCCCCTTCAAAGTTGAAGACCCCATCATCATCCCAACCGTGTTCGTCATCACCAATTAATTGACGTTTAGGATCGGTTGAGAGCGTAGTTTTTCCGGTTCCTGATAAACCAAAGAAAATTGCAACGTCGCCTTGTTCACCGACGTTGGCAGAACAGTGCATCGATGCAATGCCTTTGAGCGGTAAAAGGTAGTTCATCATGGCAAACATGCCTTTTTTCATTTCGCCGCCGTACCAAGTTCCGCCAATGATTTGGATACGTTCGGTTAAGTTAAAAGCAACGAAGTTTTCAGAGTTGAGACCTTGAGCTTGCCAATTGGGGTTGGTTGCTTTCGCGCCATTCATGACCACAAAATCAGGGGTGAAATCTTGTAGTTCTTCTTCACTTGGGCGAATGAACATATTTTTGACGAAATGAGCTTGCCAAGCCACTTCCGTAATCACGCGAACTTTTAAGCGAGATTCGGGGTTAGCGCCACAAAAACAGTCCACCACAAAGACTCGTTTATTCGACAACTGTTCTGTGACTAAGGATTTCAACTCACTCCAGATTGCTTGGCTAATCGGCTTATTGTCATTTTTACCTTGATCAGACCACCACAAGGTTTCTTTGGTGATGTCATCTTTTACGATGTATTTATCTTTTGGCGAACGGCCGGTAAAAATGCCTGTATCGACAGACACGGCACCGAGTTCCGTTACGATGCCTTTTTCGTAACCGGTTAAATCAGATTGGGTTTCTTCAATGAACAATTGCTCATAACTTGGGTTTCTCACAATATCGGTGACATTGTGAATACCGTAAGCGCTGAGATCTAGCGTAGTGTGAGCCATAGCCGTCATAGATGCTCCTTAATAGGAAATTTGTAGGGATAGTTATAATTGTTAATTTATGCACACTTTAACCACTTTATAGGTATGGTTTTTTGATCGTGTATACAACTTTATATTAACAAATAAAAAAATCAGAAAAGTTGTGATCAAGAGCAATATCATTATTATCCAGAAGAAAATAAGTGTTTGTAATGGTGGAGGATAAGGGGAGATACGTTGGGCTGGAGACAGAAAAAAAGCCACGTTTCCGCGGCTTTATCAAAAAATTCTATGACTTATTGTATACAATAAATTAATGAAGGTTTTTCTTAGCTTCGGTAATGATTTCATCAACTTGAGCGGCATCGAAAGCGTAAGTGCTACCACAATAGTCGCAATGTAATGCCACTTCGCCTTCAGAAGCTAAAATATCATCGAGTTCTTCTTTGGCGACCGTCGCAATGGCACCAGCACTGCGTTCACGTGAGCAACCACAGAAAAATTCCACAGGATGAGGAGCAAACAATTGGACTTTTTCTTGGTTGTAAAGACGATACAACACTTCGTTCGCTTCTAGTGAGAAAAGCTCTTCATTTTTGATGGTTTCTGTCAGTTTTTCTAAGTGCTCAAAATCATCTGCAGAACCTGTACCATCAGGCATGACTTGCAATAGCATTCCCGCGGCATGCGCTTGACCTTGATATTCGCCAGTACGGATCCATAAACGGGTTTTTAATTGCTCAGAGCGTTCAAAGTAACTTTCTAAAATGTCAGAAAGAGTATCGCCTTCAAGGCCAACAACACCTTGATAACGCTCTCCTTTATTAGGAGAAATAGTGATCACTAGGTGACCATTGCCAATTAATTCGTGCAGGTTTGCTTCAGCATTAATTTGACCTTTATAACGCGCGACGCCACGCATTTTTTGGTTATGGTCGCCATTGATCACTACCAAGGAGACAGGGCCATCACCTTGTAATTGCAAAGTGATTGAGCCTTCAAATTTTAAGGTGGCTGTGAGCAAGCTGGTGGCAACGAAGAGTTCACCCAATAGAGCCTGAATCGGTTGTGGGTAATCTTTATTCGCAAGAATGTCTTGATACGCGGTATCTAGTTGAACAAGTTCGCCACGAACGGACAAATCTTCAAATAAGTAGCGGTGCAAAAGGTTATTTGCCATGAGTTTAGGACTCCTTCGGGCGGTTACTGATGTTTGAATTTAATGAGATTACGGCGTTGCTTTTTATCTGGACGTCGTTCTGGGCTTGGGCTATATAACGCGTTAAGTTTATGTTTTTGTGCATTTTCTTCACGTTTTTTCACACTAGCTTCAGTTTCTCTATATAATGTTTGGGCCTCAGGGGCACCACGGCGCTGATCGGAAATTTTTTCTATGACAATGGTTTTTTCTTCATTCCCTTGTCGTAAGCGAATTTCAGCACCTAATTCGACGATTTTACTTGGTTTAGTTCGTTGATCATTATAGTGAACTTTACCGCCATCAACCATGCTTCTTGCAATTGAGCGTGTTTTGTAAAAGCGTGCCGCCCAAAGCCATTTATCTAAACGTACTGTTAAAGTTGGTGAGCTCATGTTGAGTTATGGCCTTCAAAATAATCGTAAGGCCGCTTATTGTTTTGTGCGGCCTACCTGAAAATGACATCCAAGCATGCTATCAAATAGCATTTATTGGAAACAGAATGTGTCTGGAGAGAAAATGGTGATGAGAAGCAGAAAATTCAAGTCAATGAGAGAAAAACCCTCGTTAATGGGATTTTTCTTGTGATTTTGTAGTCTGTTAGTGGGGCCTTGTTCAAGCAAGGTGTGTTTGATTGAGATGGATTAAAAAAGTACAAAAAGCTCATATTAGAATAAAACAATCGAGATAGGCTCAAAAAAGTCAATTTTGTTGGTGGGAAGAAGGGATTTTATTTGGTTTAATCCTAGTTAGCCTTTAAGGTGAGTATGTTACAAATAACACTGAATGGAATCGAATAAGGTATCATTATACATGATGTTAAAAGGCAATTGGCCGCAGCACTGGTCACAATTATCGAACCGATGGGTACAACATCAGGCTCAACTTAGCTTTTTGTGTACTTTGATGTTGGTAGCTTTAAGTGCATGGCTGGTTGGTATATTGATTTGGTCATTATTTTCAGCGCCACCGAGTGTTGCTCGATGGTCTGCACCGCAAGTCTCTCATCAAACGTCTAACACCTCGTCATCCTCGGATCATGTGTCGTCACTGCTCAGTGCTAATTTATTTGGTTTGTATAATCAAACGGAAGTCAGTCAGCCGGTGGCGAAAGATGTTCCGCAAACGCGCTTGAGCTTAACCTTAGTGGGAGCGGTGGCAAGTAGTAATGACAAATTGAGTTTGGCGATCATTGCTAATCAGGGTAAACAGGCGACCTATGGTTTAGGCGAAACGATTGAGAATACCCGAGTCACGTTACAAGCGGTGTACGTTGACCGCGTGATTATTCGTAACCAAGGGCGAGATGAAACCTTGATGTTGCAAGGTATTGATTACAGCGCTTCTCCGCAATTATTAAGCGATAACAGTGGCAAACAAGCCACCGAAGAGTCTGCCGATTCGCGCAACGATTTAGATGAGGTTCGACAAGAAATCGCCGCGGACCCACAAAAGATTTTTCAATACATACGTCTTTCGCAAGTGATGGACGATGGCCAATTAAAAGGTTATCGCGTTCGCCCCGGTAAAGATCGCGCTTTATTTGATCAAGTGGGGTTGAAAGATGGTGATATTGCGACCGCTTTAAATGGTCAAGATTTAAAAGATTCCTCGCAAATGGCACAACTGTGGAAAAGTGCCTTAGATTCTTCTGAGTGGAATCTAACGGTTGAACGAGATGGTCAGCCTTATGATATTTATATTCAATTTTAAAGCGAATGTGGCATTTGCTTTCAGGACAGTACAATCACCTCGAGTGAGCAGGAGCATGGTGTGAAAAAGTGGTTGAGCAAAGTCTCACTAATCGTAATGACCAGTTTTGTGTCGATTCCAGCGTCAGCGGAAGATTTTAGTGCCAGTTTTAAAGGTACCGACATTCAAGAGTTCATTAATATTGTTGGGCGTAATTTAAATAAGACGATCATTGTTGACCCGACGATTCGTGGCAAAATTGATGTGCGCAGTTACGACGTGCTCAATCAAGAGCAATATTATAAATTCTTTTTAAATGTCCTTGAAGTTTACGGTTATGCGGTCGTGGAAATGGACGATGGCATTTTAAAGGTCATTAAAGATAAAGACGCCAAAACTGCGGCAGTGCCTGTGGTTGGTAATGATTCTAAGATTACAGGCGATCAAGTGATCACCCGCGTCGTGCCGGTAAAAAATGTTTCAGTACGCGAGTTGTCACCTATTTTGCGTCAGCTTAATGACAATGCTGGTGCGGGTAACGTGGTTCATTATGACCCTTCTAATATCATCTTGCTGACCGGCCGTGCGTCCGTGGTTAATCGCTTAGCGGAAATCATTAAACGTGTCGATCAAGCGGGCGATAAAGAGGTGGAAGTCGTTGAGCTGAAAAATGCTTCTGCCACCGAAATGGTGCGAATTGTCGATGCGCTAAATAAAAGCGCCGATGCCAAAAATACTCCTGAATTATTGCAGCCTAAATTGGTGGCCGATGAACGCACCAATTCTATCTTAATTTCTGGTGACCCTAAAGTCCGTCAACGCTTGAAAAAACTGATTAGCCAACTTGATGTGGAAATGGCCACCAAAGGTAATAACCGAGTGGTGTATTTACGCTATGCCAAAGCGGAAGACTTGGTGGATGTGCTAAAAGGAGTGTCAGATAATCTGCAAGCGGAAAAAGATTCAAAATCAGCCACTATTAGCACCAGCACTAACAAGGTGATGATCACAGCAGACAAAGGCACTAACTCCCTAGTGTTAACCGCTCCGCCTGACATTATGCAAGCGTTGGAAGATGTGATTAACCAATTGGACATTCGTCGTGCTCAAGTGCTTATTGAAGCGCTTATCGTTGAAGTTTCTGAAGCCGACGGGATTGAGTTAGGCGCGCAATATGCCAACCTAGAAACCGGCTCTATGGTGCAATATTCCAATGCCAATGCGCAAATTGGTCAAGTTGCAATTGGTATTGAAGAAGCCAAAGACACCACTTCAACCACCGCAGTCTATGATGATGACGGGAACTTCTTGCGTAACGAAACCACTACTGAATCTGGTGATTATTCGACCTTAGCTTCAGCATTAAGCGGGGTTAATGGCGCGGCGCTGAGCATTGTCAAAGGAGACTGGGCGGCGTTAATCAGTGCGGTTGCCACCAATACCAGCTCCAATATTCTTTCTTCACCGAGTATCACGGTGCTTGATAACACCGAAGCTTCATTCATTGTAGGTGAAGAAGTGCCAGTAGTGACCGGGTCGACGGCAAGTTCTGATAATTCAAACCCATTCCAAACGGTTGACCGTAAAGAAGTGGGTATCAAGCTGAAAGTCACACCTCAAATTAATGAGGGTGACTCAATTCAAATGAATATTGATCAGGAAGTGTCGAACGTCTTAGGGGCGAATGGTGCGGTTGATGTTCGTTTTGCTAAGCGTCAAATTACTACGTCGGTCATGGTACAAGATGGTCAAATGATCGTGCTTGGCGGCTTGATGGATGACCGCGCTCAAGAAAGTATTTCTAAGATTCCTTGGTTGGGAGATATCCCGTATTTAGGCACCTTATTCTCTTATACTTCAACCAGTAAAGAGAAAAAGAATCTGATGGTCTTTATTAAACCAACCATTATTCGTGATGGGATGGCGATCGATGGTCTGTCTCGCCGTAAATATAACTATATTCGTGCAGAGCAATTATACCGCGCGCAAAAAGGCTTAAAATTGATGCCAAATACTGAAACACCGGTATTACCAAAATTTGGCAATGAGGCACGTCAACCTGCCGAAATTCAAGCCTTTTTAGATCAGATCAGCCAACATGAAACACAAGGTGATCAAGAATGATGTCGCCGCTCGAACCATCATCACATCACGCCTATCAGGATGTGGAGGCGCGGACGATATTTCGTTTACCCTTTGCTTATGCCAAGCGTCATCAAGTGGTGTTGGAGCAGCAGGACGCTCAGTTAATACTGTATTTTGTGGGCACATTGACGCCACAAGTATTACTCGAAATTCGCCGAGCCTGTGGGCAAGCTTTTAAGCCGCAACCGTTAACCGCGAGTGAGTTTGAAAATAAACTCACTCAAGCCTATCAGCGTGATTCTTCTGAGGCGCGTCAGTTAATGGAAGACATTGGCGCGGATGACGATTTCTTTTCGTTGGCAGAAGAATTACCGGAAAATGAAGACTTGCTTGAATCGGAAGATGATGCGCCGATCATTAAATTGATTAACGCTATGTTAGGTGAAGCGATTAAAGAAGGTGCCTCGGATATTCATATCGAAACCTTCGAGAAAGTGTTGTCGATTCGCTTCCGCGTTGATGGGGTGTTACGAGAGGTGTTATCGCCAAGTCGTAAATTGGCTCCGATCCTAGTATCTAGGGTTAAGGTAATGGCCAAACTCGATATTGCTGAAAAACGCGTGCCACAAGATGGACGTATTTCCTTGCGCATCGGCGGACGTGCGGTGGATGTGCGGGTTTCGACGATGCCTTCTTCTCATGGCGAACGAGTGGTTATGCGTTTGTTGGATAAAAATGCCACCCGTTTGGATCTACACAGTTTAGGCATGACCAACAAAAACCACGAAGCATTCCGTCATTTGATTGCCCGTCCACACGGCATCATCTT
The DNA here is from genome assembly GCF_002157735.2 of Vibrio aphrogenes. Lineage (NCBI taxonomy): Bacteria > Pseudomonadati > Pseudomonadota > Gammaproteobacteria > Vibrionales > Vibrionaceae > Vibrio > Vibrio aphrogenes. The sequence continues at coordinate 2,317,369 of NZ_AP018689.1, read as the reverse complement.
GGTTACTGGCCCAACTGGTTCGGGTAAATCCACGACCTTATATGCTGGGCTGCAAGAGCTTAATAGCAGTGAGCGCAATATTCTGACGGTTGAAGATCCGATTGAATTTGATATTGATGGTATCGGCCAAACTCAAGTCAATCCTAAAGTCGACATGACCTTTGCTCGAGGTTTACGCGCCATTTTACGTCAAGACCCAGACGTGGTGATGGTTGGGGAGATCCGTGACTTAGAAACTGCGCAGATTGCAGTGCAAGCCTCGTTAACCGGTCACTTAGTGATGTCAACGTTACACACCAATACCGCGATTGGTGCGATCACCCGTTTGCGTGATATGGGTATCGAGCCATTTTTAATTTCTTCTTCTTTATTAGGAGTTTTGGCTCAGCGATTAGTCCGAACTCTTTGTCCGAGCTGTAAGCAACCTTATCAAGCGGATAAGCAACAAAAGAAACTGTTTGGTTTAAAGAAAAGTGATGAATTAGAACTCTTTAAGCCCCAAGGTTGTGAGCATTGTAATTATAAAGGCTATCGTGGTCGAACCGGTATTCATGAGTTATTGATGATTGATGATGAAACTCAAGCATTGATCCATTCAGAAGCGGGAGAGCAAGCCATTGAACACGCGATTCGCTCGAAAACGCCGAGTATCCGTGATGATGGTTTAGCAAAAGTACGCCAAGGCATTACGACGTTAGAAGAAGTGCTGCGTGTGACCAAGGAAGGGTAAAGCATGGCCGCATTTGAATATAAAGCGCTGGACGTAAAAGGAAAGCTGAAAAAAGGGGTTTTGGAAGGCGATAATGCTCGCCAAGTTCGCCAACGCTTAAAAGAAAAAGGGTTAATGCCCACAGAGGTGATTGAAACCAAAGCGAGATCCCAGCGCAATCGTCGCTCTGGCTTGAGCTTTCAGCGTGGGATCAGCACCAATGAATTGGCCTTAGTGACTCGCCAGTTGTCCACCTTAGTGCAAGCGGGAATGCCTTTAGAGGAGTGTATTCGCGCGGTTGCTGACCAAACGGAAAAACCACATATTCGCAATATGTTGGTGAGTATTCGCTCACGAGTGGTGGAAGGCTATACCTTATCGGACAGTATGGCGGAATACCCAGCCATTTTTGATGATTTGTTTTGTGCCATGGTAGCTGCCGGGGAGAAATCAGGGCATTTAGATGCAATTTTGGATCGCTTGGCTGATTATGCTGAAAATCGTCAAAAGATGCGCTCTAAACTGCAACAAGCCATGATTTACCCCATGATGCTGACCATTATTGCCATTAGTGTGGTGGCTTTCTTGCTGGCTGCGGTAGTTCCTAAAATTGTCGATCAATTTGTTCAAATGGGCCAAGGGCTGCCGATGTCGACCCAGTTCCTATTGCTGGCGAGTAATTTTGTGCAGCATTGGGGATTACTGGTGTTGGCTTTACTGGTCATCACGGTGATCTTGCTTAAATTGGCTTTGAAAAAACCTGATTTTAGAATGAAGTGGGACCGACGGATTTTATCCTTACCCGTTATAGGCAAAGTCGCCAAAGGGCTGAATACCTCGCGCTTTGCTCGTACTTTAGCCATCTGTTCCTCCAGCGCCATTCCGTTATTAGATGGGATGAGAGTGGCAGCCGATGTCATGAGCAATCAGTATTTTAAAGCCCAAATTTTAGAAGCGGCCGATAAAGTACGTGAAGGGACCAGCTTACGTAAGTCTTTAGAATATACCAAGCTATTCCCCCCTATGATGTTACACATGATCGCCAGTGGGGAACAAAGTGGTGAACTCGAGCCGATGCTGATTCGTGCGGCGGATAACCAAGACCGAGATTTTGAGTCGCTCGTGAATATGGCATTAGGTATTTTTGAGCCATTATTGATTGTGTTTATGGCTGGTATTGTCTTGTTTATCGTTACCGCCACCTTAATGCCAATCTTGGAGTTGAATAATTTGGTAACGCAGTAGAAGAGAGGTTCCTGGTACCTAGTCCCTAGTTTCTAGGTAGAGCATTGAATCGAGACTCTACGACATTACTCTCGATAGTCGAAAAGATTATGAGGTGTTGCCAGTCTGGTGTACAAGAAATAACGATCACGGTCCGCTTTTTCTAGGGACTAGGAACTCGAAACTAGGAACTCTTATTTGCATCACGAGAGACGCAATACGAATTACGAAAATCAAAATTTGAGAAACGAACTCATCTATGTAGGAGTCACAATGACTAGAAAATTGAATTTATCAACAAATAAACAACGCGGCTTCACCTTGCTTGAAGTGATGGTCGTGGTGGTGATCTTAGGTATTTTAGCCAGCTTTGTTGTTCCTAACCTATTGGGTAACAAAGAAAAAGCCGATCAGCAAAAAGCGGTAACTGACATTGTGGCATTAGAAAATGCTTTAGACATGTATAAGTTAGATAACAGTGTTTACCCAACGACCGATCAAGGGTTAGAAGCGTTAGTGTCTAAGCCAAGCGGTAGCCCTGAACCACGTAATTATCGTGATGGCGGCTATATTAAGCGTTTGCCGAAAGACCCTTGGGGTGGCGATTATCAATATTTGAGCCCTGGCGATCACAGCACAGTGGATGTGTTTACTCTTGGCTCCGATGGTCAAGAAGGCGGTGATGATGGCGCACAACGCGATATTGGTAACTGGAATATTCAAGATTTTCAGTAAGAGCAGGGTTTTTAGTTGCTAGGAGATGAGGTGCTAGGCTCTGGTTCCAAAAGAGGGGCCCTAGTTCCTGGCTCCTAGTCCCTAGGTGGCTGACGCTGAATATTTTTCGTAATAAATAGATGTTTGCACTTGCTTTAATATGGTTGTCACAGAAAGCTGTTCTTCAGGAACCAGGAACCAGGAACCAGGAACCAGGAACCAGGAACCAGGAACCAGGAACCAGGAACCAGGAACCAGGAACCAGGAACCAGGAACCAGGAACCAGGAACCAGGAACCAGGAACCAGAAACCGACTTTGCTCTTATTCGCGTCACGAAGCGGAGCGCTCTCGCAACCCGTAACAAAACCTAAGGAACACAATGCAGCGTCAGCGTGGTTTTACTTTATTAGAAGTGCTTTTAGTGGTGGTGTTAATGTCACTGAGCGCCTTAGTGGTGGTGCAAACCTTGCCGCAAAATAAAGAGGATCAAGCGAAAGAGCAATCTCAGCGTTTTTTTCAACGCTTGCAACTGCTCAGTGATGAAGCCATGTTAAGTGGTCAAGATTATGGGTTGTTTATCGACACTCAAAAATCTCATTATCATTACATGACGCTCACTCAAAAAGGCTGGGAGATTATTCAAGAGAGCCGATATTTTGTGGCAACTGATTTGCCCGACGAGGTGAGCTTAAATGTCGAGTTAGGCAGTGAAGCTTGGAATCATAAAGACTCCTTATTTAAACAAGAAAGCTTTTATGCCGACCTTTTTGAGGATGACGAAGACAAAGCGCAGCCACCGCAAGTCTATGTATTGTCTAGTGGAGAGATCACGCCTTTTACTTTGGGGTTTATGTCGACTTCGAATCAAAACATCACTCAAAGCTGGCGAGTTCAAGTTACCGAAACGGGTGAGGTGCATATATTGGCACCAGGAGAGGTGATGGATGAAACGCCTTAACCGTCAGCGTGGCATGACACTACTTGAGGTGCTGATTGCCTTAGCGATTTTTGCGACTGCGGCGATCAGTGTGATTCGTGCCGTGACGCAACACATCAATACCTTGACCTATTTAGAAGAAAAAACCTTTGCCAGCATGGTAGTGGATAATCAACTGGCAATGGTGCATTTATCATCCTCGTTTACGGCCACGAAAAAAGGTGTAGAAGAATTTGCCGGACAAAAGTGGTATTGGACGGCGACACCGGTGAAAACGGGAGTGAGTCTGATTCAAGCGGTGGATGTCAGTGTCTCGCTCAATGAAGATCGCAAAAATAACCTGATGACGGTGAGAACCTATGTTAGACCATAAGGTGCGATTCACCGTAAATCAAAGCCGTAACAAGCGCCGCACTGGCTTTACCTTGATTGAAGTGTTGGTGGCGATCATGGTTTTTGCCAGCCTGAGCATTGCGGCTTACCAAGTAGTGAATCAGGTGCAGCGCAGTAATCAACAATCGGCCGAAAAAACTCAGCGTTTACAGCAACTCCAGCGGGCCATGATTGTATTAGAAAATGATTTTCGCCAAATGGCTGGACGAACCTTTAAAGGGGATGCAGACGCGAGTCACTCACGCTTTTTGTATGTGGCTGAATACTTATTAGATTCCGATACTGATGGGATCGTATTTACTCGCCTTGGATGGCAGAACCCCCAACAGGCTTTTCCTCGAGGAGAAGTGTTGAAAGTGGGCTATCGACTAGTGAGTAATCAATTACAGCGAGTATGGTGGCGTTACCCAGATACGCCAACCGGGCAAGTGCCGTTACAGAAAACCCTGCTCGATAAGGTCGATAAGATGTCGTTTCGTTTTTATGATGACGGCCAATGGCAAGCCTCGTGGGAACAAGATAAGCGCTTACCGGCAGCGGTAGAAATAACGCTGACGTTACAAGATTATGGCGATATCCGGCGAATCTTTTTAATCGCTCAAGATACCTCGTCAGCTAATGTCAGTAGCGAGGATGAAAGTAGCGATGAGGTGACGCAATGAGCCTGCGACCTCAACCTAAGAAACCTTTTAAACGTCAACGAGGCGTAGCGTTGATCTTTGTTTTACTGTTGGTGTCGGTCTTAGTGGCGATGGCGGCGACCATGACCGAAAGAATGTCGACGCAGTTTTATCGCGCCAGTCACTTATTGCATCATCAACAAGCGTATTGGTACAGCATGGGGGTTGAAGCATTGGCTCAAGCGGCGATTGAAGAAACCTATAAAGATAACCCAGACACCATCAACTTAAGTCAAGCTTGGGCGATTGAAGGTAACCAATACCCATTAGAAAATGGTATGGCGTTGGGGAGTATTATTGATAAGCAAGCATGTTTTAATATCAATGCGCTGGCAAGCTTAGCCGAAACCAACAGTGCGCAACGGCCTTATTTATTAAAGGCGCTAGTGTTTATTTTACAAGAGCAAGGTCAGGCGATTGGCTTGGACAGTTATACCGCCGAAATGATTGCTGATTCCATGAAAGAATTTGTTGATAGCAATGATCAAGTGAGCACCCCTAGTGGTGTTGAAAGTGCAACTTATGAAGGCTTGCAGCCAAGCTATGCCGCGCCCGATGATTTGATTATCGATAATAGTGAGCTTAGAGCGGTGTATCAAATGACAGCACCGATGATGGCGATGTTACAACCGATAATGTGTGCCTTGCCAACCACGGACTTGTACATCAATATCAACACACTAAAACCTAATCAAGCGGTACTGTTGGCTGGGTTATTTCAACCGTCATTAAGTGTTAGCGATGCGCAACAATTGATAGAGAATCGCCCGCAAGATGGTTGGGGCAGCATTGATGAGTTTTTAAATGAAGGGTTATTGAATAAAGTGGCGGCTAATATTAAAAGTGACGCCACGGCATTTTTGGCAGTAACCAGTCAATATTTTGAATTAGATACCCAAATTAAAGTGGAAGATTCACGAGTGAGATTACGCAGTTTAATCTACAGTGCAGATAAAAAAACGACGCAAGTGATACGTCGTCGTTTCGGAGGGATCAGTGAACGAGTTTCTGACAATCAAGCTGAGCAGTAACCCAACCGATCCAATACCTTGGTTAGTTTGGTCAAATAGCTTAAATGACATCATCGCCTCAGGCGAATTAGCAGACCGAGATCAGCTCTCGGAGTTGGTTGATTATAGCGTGCAGCGTCAAGTGATCGCTTTATTGCCCAGCAGTGACGTCTTGATCACTCCGATCAAGATCCCAGCTGGAGCAGGCCGTCAACTGTCGGCGATGCTGCCATTTTTAATGGAAGATGAGTTGACGCAAGATATTGAAAAAATGCACTTTAGTGTGATTCAGCGTCAAGGCGATCAAGCGATCGTGGCAACCGTGTTGCATCAATATCTTGCCGATTGGCTGTCATTATTTAAATCTCATGGCATTACGTTGAAGAAGGTATTACCCGATTGTTTAGCGTTGCCATTAAAAGATAATCACATCAGCGCCATGCAGATTGATCAGCAATGGTTATTGCGCAAAAGTGATGTTAAAGGGGCGGCGGTTGATGAAGATTGGCTCGACACCTTTTTAGCATCGGGTTGGTTAGCACCGGATGGTGATGCGCTGCATTTTGACGATCTTTTACAAGACCATCGCCAAGCGGGTGAGCCTGCTCAAGACCATGAAGGGCTAAACCCTGATTCTGAGGCAATAGATGCAGCACGATTAAGTACTCAATCTTTGAATAGCCAAGCCTTGAATAACCAAGCTTGGGATAATCAAGACTTGACCACTCAAGCGACTGACAACGATGACGCGCCCCTTTTGGATGGGAGCACCATTTATTGTTACAGTGACTTGCCAGAACATCATCAGCACTTACCGGGGAAATGGATTGCTGCTCCGCAAGAGATGATGATGAAGGTGCTGTCTCAAGGAGCAATTGCTGCGCAAACCAACTTATTAACTGGGGTATTTAAGGCTCAATCTTCTTGGTGGAAGCATTGGCGTACCTGGCGTAAAGTGGCTGTAGCTGCGAGTGTTTTTTTGGTGTTATTGTTTATTGAACAAACCTTGCAAGTGCAAAAAATGGAAGCGCAAACTCAGGCTTACCGTATGGAAAGTGAACGGGTTTTTCGTTCGGTATTTCCAGATCGGCAACGCATTCCAACCGTGAGTTACCTCAAGCGCATTATGCAAGATGAAGAGCAAGCTTTGGCCGGTGGAGGGGATCAACAAACCTCGGTTTTAGGCTGGGTAGCTCAATTGCCTGCAGCTCTGGAAAGCACCAAAACGGTGTCGATTCAAAGTATTCAGTTTGATGGTAATCGCCAAGAAATTCGCCTTAATGCCCAAAGCCGAGACTTTCAATCTTTTGAGACATTCCGAACTGAACTGGCTAAGTCATTCGATGTCTCTCAAGGTCAGCTCAATAAACACGGTGATGTCGTCCAAGGTAACTACGTGATTAAAGCGAAAGGGGCGGGAAATTAATATGAATGAAAACATCAATGCCGCCTTCAAAACCCTCACTCAACGATGGCACAGCATTTCCAGTCGAGAGCAACGTTTATTGTTAGTGTGTGGCGGATTACTAATCATTGGTTTGTTGTATTGGGGGCTGTTGCAACCTTTGCATGCACGTACCGAGCAAGCCCAGATGCGTCTTAATACTGAAAAACAGTTATTGGCTTGGGTGCATCACTCCGCCGATAAGATTGTGACCTTACGTGCGCAAACAGGTTCGAAAGGGGTACAACGTCATCAACCGATGAATCAGGTGATTTCGTCTACCGCCTCACGTTACCAAGTGGAATTGATCCGCATGCAACCTCGAGATGAGATGTTGCAAGTGTGGGTACAGCCTTTACCGTTTAATACCTTGATTAATTGGTTAGCTCAATTACGTGATCAGTATGGTTTGCATGTGCAGTTTTTAGATATTAATCGTGCTGAGCATTCCGGTACGGTTGAAGTCAACCGCTTGCAATTTAAACGAGGTTAAAAGGAATATGAAAGGATTAAAATGGTACCTCACTGTTTTTATATTAATCTTAGTGGTCAGTTTGGTCGCACATATTCCGGCGAGTTGGGTTTATCAACAGCTTCCGCAGCGTTCGGGGGTTGAAGCGACAGGGATTTCTGGCACGATTTGGCAAGGGCAATTACAGCAACTGAAAGTGAATCGCCAAGATTTTGGAGCGCTCTCTTGGCAGTTTCAACCCAGTAAACTGTTTGCCGCCAAGTTGCAATATCAAGTACGTTTTGGTCAAGGTAGTAGTATGCGTTTAACTGGTAAGGGGCTACTGGGAGTGGGGCTATCCGGTTTTTATGCGCAAGATGTGCTCGCTTCATTACCGATTGAACAGGTACTGCCTTATGTTCCCATGCGAGTGCCGGTAGATTTAAAAGGTCAATTAGAGCTATCGTTGCGTTCATTCCGTTATGCCGCGCCATGGTGTGAACAAGCAACAGGAAGCCTCGCTTGGAGTGGGGCCGAAGTTGACTCACCTGTGGGACAACTGGCGTTAGGGCCAGTGATTGCCGATGTACAATGCCAATCACAACAGATTGATATTCAAGGTAAACAGAATAACCAACAAGTCAGTAGTGAGTTTAGTGCCTCGCTTAATGAGCAAGCCCGTTATCAATCCATGGCTTGGTTTAAACCGGGGGCCAGTTTTCCTGCTACGCTGGGAGAGCACTTGAAATGGCTCGGTGAGCCGAATGCACAAGGTCGCTATCAATTTAGCTTTGCTGGAAAATTGTAATTTAGGAGCCGCGAAATGACCAAGTACAAACATCCTGAAATTTTATCCACTTCGGTAGTCGCGCAGTCACGTTTATTTGCGATTGAATCGTTAGAGCTGCGTTTTTCCAATGGCGAAGAGCGTACCTATGAGCGGATGAAGCCGAGTAACCGTGGCGGGGTCATGATCGTGCCTGTCACAGAACAAGGCGATTTACTGCTGATTCGTGAATATTCTGCCGGTACTGAGCGTTATGAGCTAGGCTTTCCTAAAGGGCTGATTGATCCCGGGGAAGAGCCACAACAGGCGGCTAACCGAGAACTTAAAGAAGAAATTGGCATGGGAGCTGATAAGTTTGTGCTATTAAAGCAAGTGGTATTAGCACCTTCGTATTTCTCAAGTCGTATGTCATTATTTTTAGCCACAGGTTTGTATCCAGAACGGTTACAAGGCGATGAACCAGAAGAGTTAGAAGTGGTACGTTGGCCGCTGCAACAAGCAGAAGAGCTACTGACTCACTTAGACTTTTGTGAAGCACGTAGTATCAGTGCATTAATGTTAGCGCTACGAGAGCTCAATAAGGAAGCATAAATGATGGCGATGCAGAGCGATCTTTCTCATCTTATCCCGCAAGTGATTCATATCGCTCGCCAAGCGGGGCAACGTATTCTCGAAATTTATCACAATAAAGACTATCAAGCCTTTGTGAAAGAAGACGATACTCCGGTGACCACCGCCGATTTAGCGGCACATAAAATTATCATGCAAAGCTTAGCGGAACTGACTCCAGATATCCCTGTTTTGTCGGAAGAAGATGCCAATATTAGTCTCAAAACCCGTTCTCAATGGGAGCGTTATTGGCTGGTGGACCCGCTTGATGGCACTCAAGAGTTTATTGCTCGCAGTGGCGACTTTGCCACAGTGATCGCTTTAATTGAAAATAACCACCCAGTGATGGGCGTGGTTTACGCGCCAGTGTCTGGGGTTACGTATTTTGCTTATCAAGGTAAAGGTGCGTGGAAGATCCCTGAAATGGATGACAGCATTCGCATTCATACCTTAAAGCACGACAGTGAAGAACAAGCGATCGCCATTGCCATCAGTCGCCGTCAGAATATCAATAAAATCACCGAAAAACTGTCTCCTGCGCGCAATTATGAATTGGTGCCTCTAGGCTCTGCGGCCTTAAAAGCTTGCTTAGTAGCAGAGGGCGCGGTGGATTGTTATATCCGTTTAGGGCCGACTGGGGAATGGGATACAGCAGCGACACAATGTATTGTAGAAGAAGCCGGTGGTCGTATTCTCAATACCCAGCTTGAGCCGTTATCGTATAACGAGCGAGATACACTCGAAAACCCAAACTTTATTGTGTTAGGAGATGAAGGGATAGGTTGGGAGAATATACTGAAAGAAGGATTATAGTTCCTAGTTCCTAGCTGCTTTGCTTATAGAAAAAGCTGTTTGTGGTTTACAACTGTACAAATAAAAAGCCAGAGCGTTCGATGATCCCTCTGGCTTTTCAATAAATTAGCAACGATATGAGTTCTGCTTTTCCTAGGTACCAGGAACTAGAAACCCCACGCCTTAGTTACATATAAGAATGCTCACCGGCTTCGTGATCGGTGGAATCGCGTACTGCCGTTAATTCACCAGCAAACTGTTCCACTAATTGTTTTTCAATGCCTTCTTTCAAGGTCACATCTACCATGGAACAACCATTACAACCACCGCCGAATTGAACTAAAGCGACGCCATCATCTGAAATACTGATCAGGCTAACGTGACCGCCGTGGCTCGCGAGTTGAGGGTTCACTTGGGTTTGAATGGCGTATTCAACACGTGCCATTAAAGGTGCGTCATCATCCAACTTGCGCATTTTGGCATTAGGCGCTTTAAGCGTGAGTTGCGAGCCCATTTTGTCGGTTACAAAATCGATTTCTGCTTCTTCTAAGAAAGGCAAGCTGAGTTCATCGACATAAGCATTGAAGCCTTTAAATTCAAAAACGGTATCGGAAGCTTCTACAGATTCTGGTGGGCAGTAAGAGACACCACACTCGGCGTTAGGTGTACCAGGATTGACCACAAAGACACGAATGTGGGTTTCATTGGATTGTTGTTCAAGCAATTTTGCAAAGTGTGCTTGAGCACTTTCTGTAATAGTAATTGTATCTGACACGACTAATACCTGACTGTTTTAGTGGGCTTTTGCGGTATTTTACTCCTGTTATTGCTCAGATCCAAACCTATTTAGCCTTAATTACGGATAAGGGTGTCACAATAACAAGTCTAACCTCCTGATATATAGTTGATAAAAATATCTATCAGGTACCTAAGGTTATTGACTGAATCGTGCTTATTTTGGTGATGGGGTGCGTGACAAGCAATAGACATCAATTGAGCTCACTCCAATTTTTCGTAGTGCGCGACAAAGGGGCGTAATGGTTGCGCCAGTGGTGACCACATCATCGACTAAAGCAACGTGTGAGTGCTGTGGCGGCGTGATCAGCTGGAAGGCATGCTTAGTGTTACGTTGCCTTTCTTGTTGGCTTAATCCTTTTTGTTGCGGCGTTGCGAGAGTGCGATGAAACACTTGATAATTGACTTGGCAGGGCTGACCTTGCTGACGTTGATAGCGAGCCAGTGCTTCGGCAATGTCCGCACTTTGATTAAAGCCTCGTTGCCATAAGCGACGCCAATGCAAAGGAACCGGCAGTAATTCTGGGGCAGGTTGGCTAATTTGGCTAGCCAACAAGCTCGACAAGTCATTAGCCAGCCAAAATTGACGATGATATTTGATATCTTGGATATAGTCTTTTAAAGGCGCTTGATAATCATTAAGGCAATATAAGCGATCCCACAGTGGAGGATTGGATAAACATTGTCCGCATTGCGCTACGCTGCTGGTAGTGGCTAACCCGCACCGTTGACAACGAGGCACAGATAAGGTGAGGTGCTGAATACACGTTTGGCACCATAGCAAATGAGGGTAAGTGTGCGAATACGGTTGGGCTTCTTGCAACGTTAAGCGACACAAATGGCATTGTCGAGGTAGCCAAGAGGTCAAAAAGTGTAGTAATTTCATTGGCAGAGTAATCAAAACAATCATTAAAAATGTCTGTGGTGCGATCCTCTCTTGAACGGCCACACATTGAGTATGAAATTAGTAGGGAAAATATCATGGCGTTGCATTGGCAATCACAGGGTCAAGGACCAGATTTGGTTTTGATCCATGGCTGGGGAATGAATGGTGCGGTATGGCAAGCCACAGTGGAGTATTTAGCGACTCAGTTTCGAGTGCATACGGTCGATTTACCTGGCTATGGTTTGAGTGAGAGCGCCAGTGCCACCGATCTGGATGATATTTGCCAACAAGTACTTGCTCAAGCGCCGCAGCAAGCCACCTACCTTGGTTGGTCATTGGGCGGCTTGGTTGCTACCCACATAGCCTTACACGCGCCAACACGCATTGAGGGTTTGATTACAGTAGCCAGTTCGCCAAAGTTTGCTGCTGAAAAAGGCTGGCGAGGCATTCAACCTCAAGTATTGAGTGATTTCACGGCCCAGTTAACCGATAACTTTCAAAAAACCATTGAAGGCTTCATGATGCTGCAAGCCATGGGGAGCCCGTCTGCTCGCCACGATGTGAAAGCGATTAAGCAGCAAGTATTCTCTCGTCCGATGCCCAACCCTCAAGCTTTAGCCTTAGGGTTAGATATTTTGGCGCAAGTGGATTTACGCGCGTTGTTAGCCGATTTGCAGCTGCCGTTTTTGCGCTTATATGGTCGTTTAGATGGCTTAGTGCCTAAGAAAGTGGCTGAGGATGTGTCGCAATTTGCCCCACACAGCCAATGCCATGTTTTTCCAGCCTCTTCTCATGCGCCGTTTATGACCGAGCCAGAGGCATTTTGTCGGATTGTTGAAGAGTTTATCGTTTCTAGTTGTTAAAAAGTGAGTTGGTAAGCGTTACTCGGCGTCTCGGGTGTTTCACTGCTGGTGGCTCGAAAAAGCGAAAAGACTGTTACGAGGTGCGAGAACGCTTCGCTCCGTGTTGCGAGGAAGAGCAAAAAGCAAAAGATTGGAGCGGGAGCCGAGTGCGCTTCGCTTCGTGTTGCGAGAAAAGGCTTTCCACTTAACACGCAAGCGCTCTTATCTTTTCCAAGTAACGAGCAGCGTAGCGCCCGAAACCCGAGTACCGTAACCGCTTTTCGGCTCCCGAGCGCAGCGTCCCCGCAATCTTCTACAGCACCTCGATTTTGATCCCTTGTTGCTTAATTAAAGTGGCCATTTCTTTTGGTGGTGTTTGGTCTGTGACAATAAGATCGACATCGTCAATTTTACCTAAGTTAACCATCGCATTACGGCCAAATTTAGAATGGTCGATGGGTAAAAAGACCGCGCGACTGTTTTCTATAATCGCACGTTTAACGCGAACTTCATGGTAATCAAAGTCTAAGAGTGAACCATCAAAATCAACGCCACTGATACCTAAAATCCCAAAATCTAAACGAAATTGAGAGATAAAATCCAAGGTCGCTTCCCCTGTGACACCACCATCTCGGTTGCGCACTTCACCACCGGCTAAAATGACTTTGAAATCCGGTTTGCTCATAAGGATGATGGCAGCATTGATGTTGTTAGTGACGATTCTCAGTTGTTGATGAGTATCGAGTAGGGCTTTTGCAACGGCTTCAGGTGTGGTGCCGATATCGATAAACAAGGTCGAACCATCGGGAATGTGTTTTACTAAAGCGCGGGCGATATTCATTTTTTCGCCTTGGTTCATGACTTTACGATCACTATAAGGCGAGTTTTCTGCACTGTTTGCTAAGGTAGCGCCGCCATGGTTACGGCGAATTTTATTGGCATCAGCAAGTTCATTGAGATCACGACGAATGGTCTGCGGACTGACATCAAACATTTCCACTAAATCATCGGTACTCACATAGCCTTTGGTTTTGACTATCTCGATGATTTTTTTATGCCTTTCACTTGCTTTCACTTTGATGCTCTCATTAAGAATAATAATGGGAGATTTTACGTGATTCGCTCAGTGAAAGGCAATTTATCTATTAAGTTGCACTCAGTATCATGTTCAAAACGTTATATTTATCCCACCTTTTGAGCGCAATCGAACATTTCAACATTGCTCGTTTGAGACTGTTGCTCAATGTATTGGCTAAGTTGTGCTTGTTCTTCTTGAGAAAGGACAATGCCTAACTTAGTTCGGCGCCATAACACGTCTTCACTGGTGTAAGCATGTTCATGGGTGAGTAAGTAGTCGATTTCACATTGGTAGACTTGCTGACCAAAGTGTTGCCCCATATCCGCTTCTGATTGAATCCCTTTTAGCACTTGATGCGCATTAACCCCATATTGGTGGCAATAACGACGAATGGTTTTGTCGTTCAACCATTGGCATTGTTGACGTAACTTCATGGCTAATAGGTTTTCATCATAGCCTTCACCGCCAGGTAAAATGGATTCAGCGGTCCAAGTTTTGCCCATTTGAGGGAAGAATGGCGCTAAATGTTTCATCGCCGCTTCACCCAGTTTACGGTAAGTTGTAAGCTTGCCGCCAAAGATAGACAATAATGGTGCTTGGTTACCTTGTTGCTCTAGCGATAAGGTGTAATCACGCGTAATGGCTTGCGGTGAATCGGATTCATCATCACACAATGGGCGAACCCCACTGTAAGTCGAGATGACGTCTTCTCGATGGATTTGATGGATAAAGTGTTTGTTTACAATCTCAATTAAATAATCCACTTCTTGGTCATCAATCGCGACTTTACGTGGGTCACCTTTAAATTCAACATCGGTAGTGCCAATCAGTGAGTAATCTTCCAAATAAGGGATCACAAACACGATACGTTGGTCATCATTTTGCAGAATGTACGCTTGCTCTTCGTTATGAATTTTCGGCACGATGATGTGAGAGCCTTTAATTAAACGAATGCCGTAAGGGGATTGAGCGTCCATGTTGTCAGTGATAAAACTACGTACCCAAGGACCTGTGGCGTTAACCAGCGCATGAGTTTGGCGCTCAAAGCGAGTGTTGGTACGTTTATCAAAAAGCGTCACTTGCCATAAATCGCCAACACGTTCTGCTTTTTCCACATGACAATAGTTTTTAATTTCAGCGCCATGTTGTTCTGCTTGCAAAATATTCAGCAATACTAAACGAGCGTCATCTACCCAACAGTCTGAGTATTCAAAGCCTTTGACCATTTCCTCTTTTAAAACATGAGTTTCACGGAAACTGACGCCATGGCTGCCTTTTAAGGTAGTTCGTTTGCCTAAATGATCATAAAGAAATAGACCTGCACGAATCATCCATGCCGGACGTAAAAATGGGCGATGAGGAAGGCGGAAACGCATCGGTTTGGCGATATGTGGAGCTTTTTTCAATAGCACTTCACGTTCAGCAAGAGATTCAGAAACTAAACGAAACTCATAATGCTCAAGGTAACGTAAGCCGCCATGAATGAGCTTTGAACTGGCTGATGAAGTCGCAGAAGCAAAGTCACTGGATTCAAACAAACCTACTTTTAAGCCACGACCTGCGGCATCCGCAGCAATCCCTGCACCATTAATACCACCACCAACAATGATGAGATCCAATACATCCGCTACATTTTCTTTCTTATTCATCTTAACCTCGGTTCGAATTTCTTTATTAAATGTTCGTTCGAGCATTTTATTGTAATGTACCGAAAATAAAATTCCTGTCTAGCTCATTTTATGAATAATTCGGTATAAGTTTTGTTTATGTGATTTAAGTTGTTGTTTTTATTTTGTTAAGCGGTATCTTCGTCTCTTTATGAATATCTTGTTAAGTTTGCTAATAACGATGAAGCTTTGAATGATATTGTATTATTTTAAGCTTATTTGCTCGAATGGTTAAAAAGTATGAGCGTACGCACATTTGTAGTTCTTTTTTGTTTACATCTTCTCAACATATTGTAGTTTTCCCTTCGAATTCTTCCAATAACACAAGAATGGGTCGTCAAAATGTCTATAAATAATAAAAAATTGCTCGGAGAATGCTTGTCGGAATTTATCGGTACTGGGTTGCTGATTTTTTTCGGGGTCGGGTGTGTGGCTGCTTTGGTATTAACCGGAGCCAGTTTTGGTCAATGGGAAATCAGTATCATTTGGGGGGTAGGGGTTGGACTGGCGGTATATTGTACTGCTGGGATTTCTGGCGCACATTTAAACCCTGCCGTTACGATTGCTTTTGCACTATTTAATGGCTTTGATAAGCAAAAAATACTGCCTTACATTGTCGCGCAAGTGCTCGGTGCATTTTGCGCTGCAGCCTTGGTGTACGCGTTATATGCAAACTTGTTTACAGAGTACGAAGTGGCTCATGATATGGTCCGCGGCTCTCAACAAAGTCTAGCGCTTGCAGGGATTTTCTCTACTTACCCTCATCCCGCATTAAGCTTTGCCGGTGCCTTTGCGGTTGAGTTCGTGATTAGTGCGGTGCTGCTGTATGTCATCTTGGCGCTGATCGATGATCGTAATGGTACACCGAATGGTGCAATGGCTCCGTTATTGATCGGCTTATTGATTGCGGTGATTGGGGGATCTCTTGGGCCACTGACTGGGTTTGCGATGAATCCTGCTCGTGACTTTGGTCCGAAGTTTTTCGCCTATCTTGCAGGTTGGGGTGATATTGCCTTAACCGGTGGTAAAGATATTCCTTACTTTATTGTTCCAATTGTCGCCCCTATTTTAGGTGGGTGTTTTGGTGGGTGGTTATATCCTAAAGTAACGGCTCACTATCTTGACCTTAAGAATGAAGAGCAAACTGACAGTGAGCTCGCTGAACATTCAACAGAAGTTTCAACCAATGTTTAAACATAACGATAATAAATAAACAGATTCTGAATAGGAAAACATCATGGAAAAGAAATACATCGTCGCTTTGGATCAAGGCACAACCAGTTCTCGCGCAGTCGTACTCGATCGTGATGCCAACATTGTTTGTAGCGCCCAACGTGAATTTACTCAAATTTATCCGCAAGCGGGTTGGGTAGAGCACGATCCTTTGGAGATTTGGGCATCTCAAAGTTCGACTATGGTTGAAGCTCTGGCAAAAGAAGGTCTGCATTCTGATGAAATCGCCGGTATTGGGATCACCAACCAACGTGAGACCACTATTGTGTGGAACCGCAAAACCGGTAAGCCTGTGTATAACGCCATTGTGTGGCAGTGTCGTCGTACCGCGAGTATTTGTGAAGAGTTAAAACAAGCGGGCTTAGAGCAATATATTCTGGAAAATACCGGACTGGTGGTCGACCCGTACTTTTCTGGCACCAAAATTAAATGGATTTTAGATAACGTAGAAGGCGCACGCGCTCAAGCGGAAAAAGGAGAGTTGGCGTTTGGTACGGTCGACTCATGGTTAATTTGGAACATGACTCAAGGTCGCACTCACGTGACCGATCCAACCAATGCTAGCCGTACCATGCTATTTAACATCAATACCTTAGAGTGGGATGATAAATTATTGGATGCGATGGGCATTCCTAAATCTATGATGCCGGAAGTGAAGTCCTCTTCTGAGATTTACGCGCAAACCAACATTGGTGGTAAAGGCGGGACACGTATTCCGATCGCCGGTATTGCGGGTGACCAGCAAGCGGCGTTGTTTGGGCAAATGTGTGTGGAAGCTGGGCAAGCGAAAAATACTTACGGTACTGGTTGTTTCTTATTAATGAACACCGGTGATAAAAAAGTGACCTCTAAGAATGGGTTGTTAACTACGCTGGCGTGTGGCCCGAAAGGTGAAGTGACTTACGCATTAGAAGGCGCGGTGTTTATGGGTGGTGCGTCGATTCAATGGTTACGTGATGAATTACGTTTGATCAATGATGCTGCCGATACTGAGTACTTTGCCACTAAAGTGGAAACCTCGAATGGGGCTTATGTGGTTCCTGCCTTTACCGGATTAGGTGCGCCGCATTGGGACCCATATGCACGAGGTGCGATTGTGGGCTTAACCCGAGGGGTCAACCGCAACCATATTATTCGTGCGACTTTGGAAAGTATTGCTTATCAATCGTTAGACGTTATTTCTGCGATGCAAGCCGATTCAGGTATCAAGTTAAATTTCTTAAAAGTGGATGGCGGCGCGGTAGCCAATAACTTCTTAATGCAGTTCCAGTCTGACGTGTTAAACACGGAAGTACAACGTCCAGTGGTCACGGAAGTAACTGCACTTGGGGCGGCTTATTTAGCGGGCCTTGCGGTAGGTTTTTGGGGCAGCATTGATGAGCTAAAACACAAATCAGTATTAGATCGTTCATTCCAACCATGTGCCGATGATGGCAAGCGTGTACGTCGCCATAATGGTTGGAAACGTGCGGTAGAATGCGCCAAAGGTTGGGTAACCGAATAAGTTATTCCAATGGTCTGAATAGCGATAACCAGTAGCGTTCCCAAACGGCTGGTTATCTCACAGTCAACGCACGATCAAGGCGGTATCACTATTGTTTTATCTCCTTGATTGAGCCGTTGTGTAACGATGAGCAGAAGACTCAAGTTATCTCTTTAAATTTCCTATTGTTTGATTTACGGGTTGTGTATCAGCAAGGCCAGCTATTTTTTTATCCAGGGGGGAATGGGCCGAAATATCAAAACAGATTAGGGGTTTAAAATACTCAATAATAATAAAACAGAGGTCATGATGATTCATATTTTCAAACCCAAAGCGCACATAGAGCGTTTGGCCGAGGATAAGATCAGCACCACTTATACTCGCTTACGCTGGCAACTTTTTTTAGGTATCTTTTTTGGCTATGCGGGGTATTACTTAGTTCGCAAAAACTTCAGTTTGGCAATGCCATATCTGATTGAGCAGGGCTTTACTCGGGGGCAACTTGGGGTCGCATTGTCGGCGGTGTCGATTGCTTATGGTTTATCTAAATTTTTAATGGGTAGTGTCTCGGATCGTTCCAATCCGCGTTACTTTTTAACGGTTGGCCTGGTGATGTCGTCATTAATTATGTTGTGCTTTGGTTTTATGCCATGGGCAACGGGCAGTGTCACCGCCATGTTTATTTTGCTGTTTTTAAACGGTTGGTTTCAAGGTATGGGCTGGCCTGGCTGTGGACGAACCATGGTGCACTGGTGGTCGAAGAAAGAGCGGGGTGAAATTGTTTCGATCTGGAACGTGGCCCATAACGTGGGTGGCGGTTTAATTGGTCCACTCTTTTTAGTCGGCTTGTGGGTGTTTAATGATGATTGGCGCTCGGCTTTCTATGTACCTGCTTTTGCGGCGTTGCTGGTGGCATTTTATATTTGGTTAACGGTGCGTGATACGCCGCAATCTTGTGGTCTACCGCCGATTGAAGAATATAAAAATGATTACCCGGAAGATTACAGCCAAGAGCATGAAAAAGAGCTGTCGGCCAAAGCCATCTTTTTCCAATTTGTGTTTAACAACCCTGTCTTGTGGATTATTGCGATCGCCAATGCGTTTGTGTATTTGATCCGTTATGGCGTGTTGGATTGGGCTCCGGTGTATCTTGGTGAAGTGAAACATTTCACGGTGGATAAATCTTCTTGGGCTTATTTCTTATATGAATGGGCAGGGATCCCTGGCACATTATTGTGTGGTTGGATTTCCGATAAATTGTTCAAAGGTAAACGAGCACCGGCTGGGATTTTATTCATGGTGTTGGTGACAGTTGCGGTCTTGGTGTACTGGTTTAACCCACCGGGTCAGCCAACCATTGATATGCTTGCCTTGATTGCGATTGGTTTCTTAATTTATGGTCCGGTCATGCTCATCGGTTTGTACGCTCTTGAGTTAGTACCGAAAAAAGCGGCCGGTACAGCAGCTGGTTTAACTGGATTGTTTGGTTATTTGGGTGGCGCTGTCGCAGCTAATGCGATTTTAGGTTATACCGTTGACCACTTTGGTTGGAATGGTGGCTTTATCGTGTTAACCGCCGCCTGTGTGATCTCGATTCTATGCTTTATCGTGGCGCACTTTGGTGAAGGTAAATATCGAGGTGAGTCACGCTTAAAACCGATCACCTCTTAACATCGTGACCATCAAGAAGGCCGGATTTTACACGGCCTTTACGCAGGCTTTCGATTGGCATTGCTTGAGTGACTGCTAGTTATTCGTAGTTGTGTTTACAAACAAACTAAAGAGCCGTAAGACATCGATTGAGATGCTTACGGCTCTTTTTGTACGTATTTAAGCCCGGAGGTTATACGTTATCGAGCTTTATGAGGGCAGCACATTGTCAGCCGCATGAGGTTACTTTTTCGCTTTAGCAAAGGCCGCAGCAAACGCCCCACCCATAGCCGCATTAGTCGGCTCGGGCTTACTTTGACGTTTCGATTGGCGCGGCGCTGAACGGCGCTCTGCACCTGAGCTGGCTCTGCGTTGTGATGCTTGTTCACCCGGTTCATCGGTTAAGCGCATCGACAAGCCAATACGTTTGCGTTGGATGTCGACTTCCATGACTTTGACTTTCACGATATCACCGGCTTTGACCACCTCACGTGGGTCGGAAACATAGCGATCGGTCAGTGCTGAAATATGCACTAAGCCATCTTGATGCACGCCAATATCCACGAACGCACCAAAGTTGGCCACATTCGACACCACGCCTTCTAAAATCATCCCCGGCTCTAAATCTTTAACCTCGTTGACCCCTTCAGCAAAGGTGGCGGTTTTAAACTCAGGGCGAGGGTCACGTCCCGGTTTATCCAGCTCTTTGATGATGTCAGTTACCGTTGGTAAACCAAAAGTCTCATCGGTGTAATCAGCAGCGCGTAGGTTGCGTAAAAACTCGCTATCCCCAATAAGCGCTTTGGTTGGTTTTCCTGTTTTCTCGGCAATCTTTTTCACCACAGGGTAAGCTTCAGGGTGAACCGATGAAGCATCCAGCGGGTTTTTACCATTCATAATACGTAAGAAACCGGCACATTGTTCAAACGCTTTTGGCCCTAAACGAGGTACTTTTTTGAGCGCGCTGCGTGATTCAAAGCGCCCTTGTTCATCACGATACTCCACAATATTTTGCGCCATGGTAGTCGATAAGCCTGCCACGCGAGTAAGAAGCGCGGCCGACGCCATATTGACATCCACACCAACGGCGTTTACACAATCTTCAACCACCGCATCTAGGCGTTTCGCCAGCATGCTTTGGCTGACATCGTGTTGATATTGACCAACCCCAATGGATTTCGGATCGATTTTCACTAGTTCTGCTAATGGGTCTTGCAGGCGACGAGCAATCGACACTGCGCCACGCAACGACACATCCATATTAGGAAACTCTTTGGCCGCCAATTCTGATGCCGAGTACACCGATGCGCCTGCTTCGCTGACCATGATTTTCTGCACTTTTAAGTTATTGCGCTTGATAAGCTCAGCCACAAAGGTATCGGTTTCACGAGATGCAGTGCCGTTACCAATGGCAATTAAATCGACGTTATGCGCTTTGATCAGCTTTAAAATGGTATTAGTTGAGGCTTCGACTTTGTTGTGCGGTTGATGCGGGTAAATAGTCTCAGTTGCCAACACTTTACCGGTGGCATCGACCACTGCAATTTTTGAACCGGTACGTAGGCCTGGATCTAGACCTAAGGTAGCGCGAGGGCCTGCTGGGGCCGCCATTAATAAATCTTTTAAGTTAGTGGCAAACACCTCAATCGCTTCAATTTCAGAGCGCTCTTTTAATGCACCCATCAGTTCCGTCTCAAGGTGCATAGAAATCTTAATGCGCCACGCCCAGCTGATCACTTGTTTGCGCCAGTTGTCAGCAGGAGCATTGTTAAAGTTAACGCGGTAATGGTCGGCAATAAGGGTTTCACAATACGAGCCACGCACGCCTTCTTCTTGCGCAGGATCGGCATTTAAACTTAATTGTAAAAAGCCTTCATTACGGCCACGTAGCATCGCCAAGGCACGGTGCGAAGGTACGCGACTGATCAGTTCATTATGCTCAAAATAGTCTTTAAACTTTTCACCTTCTTGTTCTTTACCACTCACCACCCGAGATTGCAGTTCGGCATTCTTTTGCAAGTAAGTGCGCACTTTATCCAGCAGGTTGGCATCTTCTGCCATGCGTTCCATCATAATTGCGCGTGCGCCATCGAGTGCGGTTTTACTATCGGCAATGGAATCTTTAATGTACTTGGCCGCTTCCACTTCTGGATCAAGTTGCGGGTTTTGCCATAACGCATCGGCAAGAGGTTCAAGGCCCGCTTCAATGGCAATTTGCCCTTTGGTGCGACGTTTAGGTTTGTAAGGCAGATAAAGGTCTTCTAAGCGGGTTTTGCTGTCGGTAGCGAGGATTTCTTTTTCCAGCTCAGGAGTCAGCTTATCTTGATCTTTGATTGATTTGAGAATGGTTTGACGACGGTCATCCAGCTCACGCAGGTAAGATAAGCGACTGTCTAAATTACGCAGTTGGGTATCGTCTAACCCACCGGTGACTTCTTTACGATAACGGGCGATAAAAGGCACGGTATTGCCATCGTCAATTAAGGTGACTGTGGCAAGAACTTGTTCAACACGAACATTCAATTCTTGAGCGATAATCTGACAGAGGGTGTTCTGTTGGCTCATAACGTCTCTCTTTATGATGCTTTATAATTGTGTGGAATTCTGCAAGGTTATTAGAGTCCGAGCAAGGATTAATTCGATTGTAGAGAAGGGGATGAGGTTTAAGGTCATTAGGAAGTGAAAAATTGCTTTGCTAAATATCTGAAACGTTTTATAAGGTTCTAATGTGTTAAACAACCTCAACTGCGGATAACTAGAAGTCACTCAATACCGCACTTTGGGCGTCTAACTTCGTTAAAATCAACGCAATAGGCCAGCTATTGACTTATGATTTTGCCTTGTTATCCATCCCAAATTGCAGTATTGAGAAAAAGTAACCAATCCTAGGTGCCTGATAGATATTTTTATCAACTATATAGCAATAGGTTAGGCTTGTTATTGTGACACTCTTATCCGCAGTTGAGGTTAAATAGGATATTGTTTTGAAAACCAAGCTGATCACCCGAGAGGGGTACAATAAGCTCAAAGCTGAACACGATCATTTATGGCATCAAAAACGGCCAGAAATTACCAAGATCGTGACTTGGGCCGCCAGTCTTGGCGATCGCTCTGAAAACGCCGATTACCAGTACAACAAACGCTTGTTGCGTCAAATCGATCGCCGAGTGCGTTTTTTACGTAAGTTCTTACCTGAAGTGACAGTGGTGGATTATTCCCCACAGCAAGAAGGCAAAGTGTTCTTTGGTGCTTGGGTGGAAATTGAAAACGAAGCCGGTGATATCAAGACTTTTCGTATCGTGGGCCCTGAAGAAATTTATGGCGATGCAAAAGATTACATCTCAATTGATTCACCGATGGCGCGTGCGTTACTTAAAAAAGAAGTGGATGACGAAGTGGTGGTGAAAACTCCAGAAGGTGATAAAGAGTGGTTTATCAATAAGATTCGTTACGAAAAAGCAAAAACAAGTTGATCAAGTCCATAAAAAAGGTATGTATTTGTTACAAATATACAGACAATCGCTTTGTTTTTTCAGTATTCTTGAAATCATGATGTCGTTGGGCAAGTATGCCCGTAAGATTAAATAGGAATAAATGAATGCAACAAGAAAATTATAAAATTTTAGTGGTTGATGACGACGCACGTCTGCGTTCATTGCTTGAGCGATATTTATCAGAGCAAGGTTTTCAAGTGCGTAGTGTTGCCAATGCGGAGCAAATGGATCGTTTGCTGACTCGTGAAAATTTTCACTTAATGGTTTTAGATTTAATGTTGCCTGGTGAAGATGGTTTATCGATTTGCCGCCGTTTACGTAAAGACAACAACCAATTGCCAATCGTGATGTTGACCGCTAAAGGTGATGAGATTGATCGCATTGTAGGTTTAGAAGTCGGCGCGGATGATTACTTGCCAAAACCGTTTAACCCACGTGAACTGTTAGCTCGTTTACGCGCGGTGTTACGTCGTCAATCGGTTGAAGCACCGGGCGCACCAAGCTCCGATGAAGAAGTGGTCGAATTTGGTGAATTCACTTTAAACTTAGGCACGCGCGAAATGTTCCGTGGCGAAGAGCCGATGCCGTTAACCTCAGGTGAGTTTGCGGTGTTAAAAATCTTAGTGACCCATGCGCGTACTCCTATGTCACGCGATAAGCTCATGAATATGGCACGTGGCCGTGAATATTCGGCAATGGAGCGTTCCATCGACGTGCAAATTTCACGTTTGCGCCGCATGCTAGAAGAAGATCCAAGCCATCCTCGTTATATTCAAACGGTCTGGGGCTTAGGTTATGTGTTTGTACCGGATGGGAAAAAAGTGTAGTACGAGGCTAGAATCTCGTTGCTCGTAACTCGAAAAAGCGCAGAGCCTAACCGCATGCGCTTTTATTTTTTGGTATAACCTCTTCCTTAATCGTATTAATCAACGGGATCGCCCATGCTTCGTTTTCGTAGTTCTCGCACACAAACGGTTTTCTTCTTAGTACTGCTGTTAATCGCCAGTCAGGTTTTGTCTTATTTGATCGTGTTTAATTATGCGTTATTGCCGAGCTTGAAGCAGTTTAACCGTATTTTATCGCATGAAGTCCGAGTGATGCTGGATGAAGAAGATAAAATGAAAAACACTGATGTGAGTGAGCGACCTTTTCGACGGGAATTATTAGCAGAATTGGGGGTGTCGATTTACCCCGATAATAGCCCTGAAGCGCAAGAGTTTTATCAAGCTTCAATGATTGAGTTTTTAAGTGAAGAAATGGGCGAACAAGTGGGCTCGCCAACTGAGGTCCGATTGATCCTTGGCAGTGATAGTTATGTTCTATGGCTAAAAATTGATGATTTACCGAATCGCTTAATTCGCATTCCATTAACTGAGCTCACCGAAAGAGACTTTGCGCCATTATTTAGAAACAGTTTATTGATTGTTCTCATGTTGATTGCTGGGATGTGGTTCTTTATTCGTTTGCAAAATCGACCATTGGTGGCGTTAGAAGCGGCGGCTAAAAAAGTCGGTAAAGGCGAAATCCCTGAACCGGTACCGGAAAAAGGCTCGACAGAAATTTTGGCGGTGACCAAAGCTTTCAACCAAATGTCGAAAGGCATTCAGGCGTTAGAGGAAGACCGAGCGTTATTGATGTCGGGTATTAGCCATGATTTACGCACGCCATTAACTCGTATTCGATTGGCGACAGAGATGATGTCTCCACAAGATGACTACTTGGCAGAAAGCATGATTAAAGACACTGAAGAGTGTAACGAAATCATCAGTCAATTTATGGATTATTTAAAACCGGCTCAAATTAGTGAGCATCAAGCGATTGATTTAAACCAGATCGTGTCGGATGTAGTGGGAGCTGAGCAAGACAAACACAGTACCTCATTTGAGTTGCAAGTTGAAAAGAATATTCGTCATGCTTTAGGTGAAGCGGTCGCGATGAAACGGGTAGTGTCGAACTTGATTGTTAACGCGATTCGTTATGGCGGAGGGTGGATCAAAGTCTCAACGGGCATGACCGCCGATAACAAGCTGGTGTGGGTAACGGTCGAAGATAATGGCCCTGGGATTGATAAGAGCAAATTAGAGTCGCTGTTTGAACCGTTCACCCGAGGCGATGCGGCTCGTGGTAGTAGTGAAGGTGCTGGATTAGGGTTAGCGATTGTGAAACGGATCGTCAGCCAGCATCAAGGAGCGATTTTAGTGACAAACCGCAGTGAAGGTGGGCTAAAAGTTCAGATTAGCTTTCCGACCGTGAAGAAGAAAAAAGGCTAAAGCGAGCGGAAGAGCTGTAGAGCCGAGTTACGGGGACGCTGCGCTCGAGAGCCGAAAATACGGCGCAAAGAACGGATTGTTGTGAGTGACGTATTTGGTGTTGTGTCGAAGGTAAGAGTTGCAGAGCCGAGATGCGAGGACGCTGCGCTCGAGAGCCGAAAAGCGAAAGATCGGTTTCGTGATGCGAGAAGCGTGGAAAAGCTTTTTCTCGCAACACGGAGCGAAGCGTACTCGGCTCTCGTAACCTCTATTTATCTTCCTTACTCGCCGGCAGTACGATACTGAGTACAATCGCAGTGATCCCACCGGCGGCCACGCCATAAGAGAAAATGCTCTTAATAAATTCAGGCATAAATTGCAGAATTTCAGGTTTTTGCGCAATGCCAAGGCCCATAGAAAAAGACAATGCCATGATTAAAATGGCGCGACGATCTAGCTCTACTCGCGAAATAATACGTACCCCAGCAGCAGCAATGGTGCCGAACATCACGATGGTTGCTCCGCCTAATACTGGCTCTGGTATTAACTGCACAAATCCAGCTACCCCCGGAAATAAACCTAAGAGAATCAGCATAGCCGAAATAAAGTAACCGACATATCGACTCGCGACCCCTGTGAGCATAATGATGCCGTTATTTTGGCTAAAGGTAGAGTTTGGAAAGCTGTTGAACACCGCGGCGATAGCGGAGTTTAAACCATCGGCTAATACCCCACCTTTAATGCGTTTTAAGTAGATAGGGCCATCAACCGGCTCTCCTGATACTTCTGAAGTCGCTGTAATATCGCCAATGGCTTCTAATGCCGTAATTAAGAAAATCAGCACTAACGGAATAAATAAAGCCCAATCAAAGCCAAGTCCAAATTGCATTGGGATCGGTAAGGCAATCAAATCACTATCGGGTGTTTTTGATAAATCCAACATCCCCATAAAGTAGGCGGCAATACAGCCAACTAACATCGCAATCACAATAGAAGAGACGCGTAAATAAGGATTTTTGGCGCGGTTAAGTATCACGATAAGGCCAAGTACAATACCGGCTAAAGCCAGATTATCTAAACTGCCAAAGGTATTATTTTCCATCGCACCATAACCGCCACCAATGGAAATCAAACCAATTTGAATTAGGGTTAACCCGATTAAAGTTACGACAATGCCTGAGACTAAAGGGGTAATGATTTTTTGGGCGTATTGCAGGACGCGTGACAGTAAAATTTCTGCGCTTGAAGCGACTAGGATCGTACCAAAAATCGCAGCCATGATGGTTTCAATAGAAGCGCCGCCGGCCTTGAGTGATAAACCTGCGCCGATGATTGGTCCTAAGAAATTAAAGCTAGTGCCTTGAATAGACAGTAATCCTGATCCAATCGGGCCAATGGTTCTGATCTGAATAAATGAACAAATACCGGAGGCAAACAAGGACATACTAATGATGGTGTTGGTTTGCTCTGCGGGTACCCCTAAGGATTGGCAGATAATTAAAGAAGGGGTAATGACGGCCACAAACATCGCTAATAAATGTTGTATTGCTGCAAAAATAGTTTGCGGTAAGGGTGGACGGTCGTTGAGTTGGTAAACCAATTCAGTCGGACGAGGCGTTTGTGGGGCGGTCATAATCTTCCTTTTAGCGTCAATATTGACTAATAGGTCAGTAAATTAGGCGATTATTATAGGAATTTAAACATAAAAAGCAAACGATTGCGCTTGTAAAAATCCGAGATGCGGGGACGCTATGCTCGAGAGCCGAAAAGAAGGGATTAGTGCGAGTGGTGTGTTTCGGGTTGTGTGGAAGGTAAGGGCAAGTGAGCCGAGATGCGGGGACGCTATGCTCGGGAGTCGAAAAGAATGGATTAGTACGAGTGGGGTGTTTCGGATTGTGTGGAAGGTAAGGACAAGTGAGCCGAGATGTGAGGACGCTGCGCTTGAGAGCCGACAATAATGGGTTAGTGCGAGTGGCTTGTTTCGGGGAGTGTTGAAGGTAAGGGCAAGTGAGCCGAGATGTGAGGACGCTGCGCTCGAGAGCCGAAAAGAATGGGTTAGTACGAGGGCTTGTTTCGGGAAGTGTGGAAGGTAAGGGCAAGTGAGCCGAGATGCGGGAACGCTATGCTCGGGAGCCGCAAAGAATGGATTAGTGCGAGTGGTGAGTTTCGGGCCGTGTAGAAGGTAAGGGCAAGTGAGCCGAGATGCGGGGATGCTGCGCTCGAGAGCCGAAAAGAATGGGTTAGTGCGAGTTGTGTGTTTCGGGTTGTGTGGAAGGTAAGGGCAAGTGAGCCGAGATGCGGGGGACGCTGCGCTCGGGAGTCGAAAAGAATGGATTAGTTCGAGTGGTGTGTTTCGGGTCGTGTGGAAGGTAAGGCCAAGTGAGCCGAGATGTGAGGACGCTGCGCTCGGGAGCTGACAAGAAGGGGGGTTAGTAACAATCCGTCATCCTGAATAGTGACGAAGGAGCGTAGTTCAGGATCTCCTTCCGTAATTTCTATTTAACCTTCTTAACCGCGATTCTTTTGCTCTTGCTCTTGCTCTTGCTCTTGCTCGTGACTCGAAGCGAAGCGCCCTCGGCTCTCGCGACACTCTTTTGCTTTATTAGGCTTTCACATAACCGCTTCTATCACCTAACCAACGCTCGATAATAGCTCTCGCATGCTGCGGGTACTGTTGATGAAGATGACGAGCAATGCGTTGTACTTCTGGGATCAAATATTGATCACGCAACAGATCGGCGATCTTAAAGTCTGCCAGACCCGTTTGTTTGGTGCCGAGCACTTCCCCGGGACCACGAATCTCAAGATCTTTTTGGGCAATCACAAAGCCATCATTACTTTCACGCAGTACCCCAAGTCGCTTTTGAGCGGTCTTTGATAACGGCGCGTGATACAGCAACACACAGTGACTGGCCACCGAGCCACGACCTACGCGACCTCGCAATTGGTGTAACTGTGCTAGACCTAAGCGTTCTGGGTTTTCGATGATCATCAAGCTGGCATTAGGCACATCGACGCCCACTTCAATAACCGTGGTGGCGACCAATAAATGCAATTCACCGGATTTAAATTGCTGCATGACTTGCTGTTTTTCGGCGGGCTTCATACGGCCATGTACTAAGCCAATATTGAGTTCAGGCAGTTGCCGTTGCAGTTCTTCGGCGGTATCGGCAGCGGCTTGAGCTTCTAACGCTTCAGATTCATCAATTAAGGTGCATACCCAATAAGCTTGCTTACCTTCTTGAGCGCAAGCGACTCGTACACGTTCAATGATATCTTTGCGGCGAGTATCGGCAATCGCCACGGTTTGAATCGGCGTACGACCGGGTGGTAACTCGTCTATGATTGAAGTTTCCAAATCGGCATAAGCGGTCATCGCTAAAGTGCGAGGAATTGGCGTGGCGGTCATGATCAATTGATGAGGATAAGTGCCTTGTTTTTTGCCTTTTTCACGCAGTTCTAAGCGCTGGTGGACACCAAATCGATGTTGTTCATCAATAATCACTAACGCAAGGTGATGAAATTCAACATGTTCTTGAAACAACGCATGGGTGCCGACCACCATTTTGGCTTCACCTGAGGCAATACGCTCTAATTGGGCTTGTTTCGCTTTACCTGTCAACTTGCCCGCCAGCCAGCCGACAGGGATGCCGAGAGGCTCTAACCATTGAGCAAAATTGAGGGCATGTTGTTCTGCCAACAACTCAGTTGGTGCCATCAAGGCCACTTGATAACCTTGCTCTAAGGCATGAGTGGCGGCTAATACGGCGACTAAGGTTTTACCTGAGCCCACATCACCTTGTACCAAGCGCATCATCGGGTGAGATTGACGTAAATCGGCTTCAATCTCTTGCACGACTCGCGCTTGGGCGTTAGTTGGCGAAAAGGGTAAGCTTGAAAGGAGCTGGTGTTTGAGCGTACCTTGGCAAGGCAGCGGCAATGATGCGTCTTGTTGGCCTTGGCTACGTACATCTAACATGGATAGATTTTGCGCCAACAACTCTTCAATGATCAAGCGACGCTGCGCCGGATGTTTGCCGAGCTCAAACTGTTGCAGATCGATCTCTGGTGACGGGCGATGAATGATATGCAAAGCTTGATTGAGCGTGATTTGATGGTCGTATAAGCCGTTTGGCAGTAATTCACTGACGGCGGCACTGTCTAATAATTCGAGTGCTTGATCGGTTAGATTTTTTAAGGTGTTTTGGCGTAAGCCTTCTGTGGTTGGGTAAATGGGCGTTAAGCTTTGCTCTAAGGGGGGCGTATCTTGACCAGCTAAAAAGTGATAGTCAGGGTGCATAATTTCCAGCCCCATGTTACCTCGTTTGATTTCACCATACGCGTATAATGGACGGCCTTCTGCAAAGCTATTTTTCATACCCGCATTGAAATTAAAAAAGCGTAAAGTGAGGGTGCCATTACCATCGCTCACTTTCACGGTCAGCATTTTCTTGCGACCAAAATGGGTGTCACAACTCATGACTCGGCCTTGGATTGCGACAAATAATCCAGCGTGTAATTTAGCAATAGGATAAATACGCGTACGATCTTCATAGCGCAACGGTAAGTGAAACAGCAGGTCTTGAACCGAATTTAAGCCAATCTTCGCCAGTTTTTCGGCCACTTTGGCACCCACGCCAGACAGCGAGGTAAGAGGAACAGCGGAGAGGAGTTGTGGTTGCATGTTGGTTCTCGGTTTTGGTTTAATGTTCCTGGTTCCTGGTTCCTGGTTCCTGGTTCCTGGTTCCTAGGTATGAGTTGCGAGCAGTGTGGAAAGGCTTTTCTCGCAACACGGAGCAATCTTTTGCTCTTTCTAGAAGCGTAGCGAATCTAGGTACTAGCAACTAGGAACTTCTTTTAATCCCTATACCTAATCCCTTTATTCTTACCATCTGGCATAGTTTTAAAGCGTTTATGCAACCACATCCATTGATCACCACCACGTAAAATAAGCTTCTCAACCATTTTATTAATATAACGGGCCGCTGCCTCTGGGTCGCGATGAGGGAAGTTTTCACTGATATCTTGTTCAATGCGGAAGTCATAATGGAAACCAACACGGAAACAAGAAACCGGTAAGATCGCACATTGGCTGGCATCAACTAAGATACTGGTTCCGGTCGTAGTACAAGCATTAGGTACGGCAAATAACGGCACAAAGGCGGCGTGTTTAGCTCCATAATCGTGATCGGGTAAGTAGAACAGTTTTTTACCTTTGCGGAGTACTTTTAGCATGCCTTTGACATCTTTGCGGTCAACCATGATGTTACCATTACGGGTACGTCCCCAATGCTGAATAAAGTTATAAGCTGGGTTATTGTGTGGACGATAGACGCCATAACCGGGCGAAAATAACGCACAACAGCGAGCGGTCAATTCCACATTAAGGGCATGCACACCACAAATTAAAGTGCCTCGACCTTCTTCTTCAAATTTGGTTAAGCGGTCAACATGGTAGTAACCGACTCGTTTTTTTAAGCGCCAATCTGGCCAAAACCAAGCGATGGCACTTTCAAAAATCGCAAATCCGGTATTTTTGAAGTTTTCTTTTACTACATAATCACGGCGTGTTTGGCTGATCTCTGGAAAACATAAATCTAAGTTCCGCTGCGCCACTTTTACGCGATTTTTCACCACAAACATGGAGAGGTATCCAAGGCCTCTTCCGAGCCAATATAAAACGCGATACGGCAATACGTTCACCAATAAGGCAATAAATCCAAATCCCAACCATACTCCCCAATATTTAGGGTGAAGTAAGCTCATTGAAAATTGTGGTGGGATAAAATTAACGAGAGATTCCTCTTTCTGTGGGGGCGTATTTTTGGTCATCTTTTCTCTCTAAATGTATCAAAGGTTCTAAAATTAAAGGCTAAGTTTGAGCTCGTTTAGTTTGCTGGCAGCTCATTAATGTGATTGAGATAACTTAAACCATTTGTGCTTTTAAGAGCGCCCAGTATTGCTCAAAGTTAGCGGTCGGTTGGTATTTAAAATCTGAACGTACAAAACGGTTCAAACTGCCTTCAACTTGTCCGAGTAATTGGGCGGCTAAAATGGATTCATCAACGGAAAAACTCTTGCCTTCTCGAATTTGGCGCTCGCGTAATATTTGACGTAGCTGGGTTTCAATGCGATCAAATAATTGATTAATTCGGCTACGTAAGCGTTCATTTTCAAACATTAACGCATGGCCTGACATAATACGTGATAGCCCTGGGTTACGCTCAGCAAAGGCTAATAATAATTGTAGAACTAAGCGAATGCGATTCAAGGTGTCTTTTTCTTCCGTTAAAATCCGATTAATACGTGATAACAAGGCATCTTCAATAAACTCGATCAAACCTTCAAACATACGGGCTTTGCTTGGGAAGTGACGATAAAGCGCCGCTTCTGATACTCCGACCTGCTTGGCTAGTTTGGCGGTGGTAATGCGAGAGGCTCCATCGGTGGATTCTAACATTTGCGCTAAAGCTTGGAGAATTTCTTCACGACGATTATGTTTTTTGGGCCCAGCCATGGTTTTTCCTTGTTTGAAGCGTTATCAATAATAGGTTTATTTTATGCTGATTATTGTTTTCAGTTTTGATGTAAATTTGGTTCCTGGTTCCTGGTTCCTGGTTCCTGGTTGCGAGTTACGGGGACGCTGCGCTCGGGAGCCGAAAAAGCGAAAACAATTGGCTCGAGTTCCGTGATGCGAGAAGCGAGGCAAAGCTTTTTCTCGCAACTCGAAGCGAAGCGTTCTCGGCTCTCGCTCCATCTCTTTTCCTAGGAACCAGGGACTAGGAAACTAGGAACGTCTTTATTTTTTCCCTGAGTGCCCAAATCCACCTTCACCACGCTCTGTTGCATCAAAGTCTTCTACGACGTTAAATTCCGCTTGGACAATCGGAACAAAGACCAGTTGTGCAATACGATCGCCCGGTTCAATAGTAAAAGTTTCCTGTCCACGGTTCCAGATGGATACCATCAACGGCCCTTGGTAATCAGAATCAATCAACCCCACTAAATTACCTAATACGATGCCATGCTTATGACCTAAACCCGAGCGAGGCAAAATGGTCGCTGCGAGGCCAGGATCGGCAATATGGATCGCAAGACCGGTTGGAATTAGGTGGGTTTGTCCCGGTTCAATCGATAAGTCTTGATCAAGGCAAGCACGTAAATCTAAGCCCGCTGAGCCTTCGGTTGCATAAGCGGGTAAAGGAAATTGATTACCTATACGGCTATCGAGAATTTTTACGTCAATTTTCTTAGTCATGAATTGGGCTTCTTTCTTTTGTTAGTTAACGATTTGGGATGGATTAATTATTTAGCTATCGATTAATAATTTGGTTATAGCTTGATTATTTTTGATATTGCTCTGCAACGATCAATAACAGTTGTTTAGCTAACTGTTGTTTGCTTGCCGTAGCGAGTGCTTGCTCACCGTCTTGCCAGTATAAATGCAGGGCGTTGTCATTGCTATTAAAGCCTAAACCAGCTACCGAAACATCGTTAGCACAAATCAGATCTAAGTTTTTCTTCGCCAATTTATCACGAGCATAACGTTCCACATCTTGTGTTTCAGCGGCAAAGCCAACGGTAAAAGGGCGTTGTTGAGTTAGTGCTGCAACCGAGGCCACAATATCGGGATTTTTAACCATATTAATTTGCATGTGCTCATTATCCGCCGTTTTTTTGATTTTTTGCTCGGCAATCTGAGCAGGACGATAATCGGCGACGGCAGCGCAACTAATAAAAATGTGATGATGAGGAGCTTGAGCCATTACCACTTGATGCATTTGCTCGGCACTTTCAACGTCTATGCGAGTGACCTGCGTTGGAGTCGCAAGGCTGACAGGGCCACTGATTAAGGTGACATTGGCTCCCAAGTTAGCGGCTGCTTCGGCAATGGCAAATCCCATTTTTCCTGAGCTATGGTTAGAGATGTAGCGAACGGGATCAATGGCTTCGCGAGTTGGGCCGGCAGTAATCGCAACACTAAGCCCTTGTAATGGTTTCGGGCCAAAAAATGCTTCGCAATGGGCCACTAATTCCATGG
This sequence comes from Vibrio aphrogenes, assembly GCF_002157735.2. Classification (NCBI taxonomy): domain Bacteria; kingdom Pseudomonadati; phylum Pseudomonadota; class Gammaproteobacteria; order Vibrionales; family Vibrionaceae; genus Vibrio; species Vibrio aphrogenes. The sequence continues at coordinate 2,284,200 of NZ_AP018689.1, read as the reverse complement.
GTTCAAGCATGCGGCCATAACCGACATCGCCACAAGCTTGTTGACCAGCAGCCGGCCCCCAAATCATCATGCCACGCTCTTTTAAGACTGAAATATTTTCTTGAGTGGCTAGGTTGCTGTACATCTGTTGATTCATTGCAGGGGCAACGGCAACCGGCGCGTCAGATGCTAGAATTAAGGTGCTTAATAAGTCATTACCCATGCCCGCTTTTATCCGAGCGATTAAATCTGCAGTGGCCGGAGCTAAGAGAATTAAATCGGCCCATTTAGCTAACTCAATATGCCCCATCGACGCTTCTGCTGAAGAATCGAGAAGGCTATCAGAAACCGGGTTCCCGGAAACGGCTTGCATGGTGAGAGGGGTGATAAATTCTTTCGCCGCGGGCGTCATGACCACTTGAACTTGTGCGCCACGTTCAATTAAGCGGCGGGTTAAATCGGCACATTTATATGCAGCAATGCCGCCACTTATCCCTAAAAGAATTTTTTTTCCCGTTAAACTTTGTTCAATCACAATAATCTACCTGATGTCTATTGAGAGCTGTTTTTTGGTGGTTTCTGGCTCTATAAGTTATCACAAGTTTATCCAATGGTGATGCCGCAACCTCGATATTCTTATCAAGTTTCCGCTTTAGAGAACAAATACCGAGCTTTCGAGTGAAATAACGCTTTTATTGTAACGTGTTTTTATTCGCTCCATTATTAAGATCTTGAGTTTACTTTTTATTTCTCTTTTTGTGTTCACACCAAAAGCTTGCTGTGATCAGGCTTTTCATTGTTGAGCTCAGATCATGTCCTTAAAACTGCTTCCACAAGAATCACGCCCAAGAGAAAAGTTATTAGCACGTGGTGCACAATCGTTAAGTGATGCGGAATTGTTGGCTATTTTTCTACGCACAGGCTTGCAAGGGATGAATGCCATTGAATTAGCTGATTTTTTATTAAAAGAATTTGGTTCATTAAGGGCGTTGTTATCGGCCAGTCAAAGTCAATTTTGTGCTCATAAAGGATTAGGAAGCGCTAAATTTGCCCAATTACAAGCGGTAGTGGAAATGACTAAGCGTTATCTGGCGGAAACTATAAAACGTGGCGATGCGCTCACTAGCCCGCAACATACTAAACAATATTTAAGTAGCATATTGCGCGACCGCCACCGAGAAGCCTTTTATGTTTTATTTTTAGATAATCAGAATCGAGTGATCAGTGATGAAATCATGTTTGAAGGCACTATTGATGCGGCGTCCGTTTATCCAAGAGAAGTGGTTAAACGTGCGATGCATTTTAATGCCGCAGCGTTAATTTTAGCGCATAACCACCCTTCAGGTATTGCCGAACCGAGTGATGCCGACCGCCGCATTACACGTCGCTTAGTTGATGCTATGAATTTGGTTGATATCCGGATCTTAGATCATTTTGTGATTGGCGATGGTGAGGTGGTGTCGTTTGCAGAGAGGGGGTGGATGTGAGTGCGAAGCTCGTGAAAGAAGAGGGTTCCTGGTCCCTAGTTTCTAGGAAAAGAAAAAGCGTTTAGTTGAGAGTTGCAGTTCAAGGTTGGGCTTGATAAGTGCTGTAGCGATAAACTTGGTTAATAAAGAGATGGAAGATGAACTATAAAAACTTAGAAGTGTGGCGAAAAAGTATGAAGGTGGCGCTTTTGATTCATACTAGCTTTAAAGGTTGTAAAGATTACGGATTTAAAGATCAAATCACACGATCAGCTACTTCTATTCCATCCAATATTGCGGAAGGGGAAGAGCGTGAAACGGTAAAAGAATCTGTTCGTTTTTTATATATAGCAAAGGGATCTGCTGGTGAATTATATACCCAGATATTATTAGCAAAAGAGTTTGGTTATCTTTCAGGAGAGCAATACGAATTATTACAACAGAGTACCTTGCAAGTCAGTCGAATGTTGGCTGGATTAATAAAATCAAGAGTATATACAGTTAAGTAAAGAAGTTGCTTGGTCAAGAATAAGTAAAGAGTTTCAGTGGTTTTTCCTAGGAACTAGGGACCAGGAGCTAGGAACCAATTTCTAAATTGGCCGTTGTAGCAAAATTAGACCTCCTTTTTTCTTGTTAGTCCGCTAAAATCTGATACAATCCGCGCACTAATTTTATAGAACCTAATTCAGCTCTTTAGTTTTTATACAAAAAAGCGTTTAAAAAACTGCTCTGTTCAAAAAAAGATCGCGTTTTTCCTAAAAAGGATCAGTACAGGTCTTGAGCAATGCATATCAAGTTAGTATAATGCGCGACCTTTGATAGCCTTGGTATGGGTTTTTCCATAGCGGTTTTTGCCCCAAGGTGATATCGAGCTGAAACGATTTGGAGAAGACATTCATGTCCCGAGTATGCCAAGTAACTGGTAAGCGTCCTGTAACGGGTAACAACCGTTCACACGCACGAAATGCTACCAAGCGTCGTTTTCTGCCGAACCTACAAACTCACCGTTTTTGGGTAGAGAGCGAAAAACGCTTTGTTAAACTACGTCTAACTGCTAAGGGTATGCGTATTATTGATAAGAAAGGCATCGATGCTGTTCTTGTTGATATCCGTGCTCGTGGCGAGAACGTATAAGAGGAATTGAACAATGGCTAAAGGCATTCGTGAGAAAATCCGTCTAGTATCTTCTGCTGGAACAGGTCACTTCTACACAACTGACAAAAACAAACGTAACATGCCAGGCAAATTTGAGATCAAGAAATTTGATCCAGTAGTTCGCCAGCACGTTATGTATAAAGAAGCTAAAATCAAGTAATTGGTTTTCCTCTTTAGAAATTGAAAACCCAGACTACTTCGGTAGGCTGGGTTTTTTTTGTTTCGAATTAGGGACGAGTAACGGGGACGCTTCACTCGAGAGCCGAAAAGCGGTTTCGCGTCTCGACTGCTTCGCTTGTCGTGGCTAAGGATAAAGCCAAAAGAAATAAAGTCGTCATCCTGAAAAGCGACGAAGGAGTGCAGTTCAGGATCTCCTTCAAGCATTCGAGCCTCAACATGCTGTAGGAGATTCCATATCGTCTTCGCTTAGGTTCACGTGCGAAATGACGATGTGTTGTTTTATTTACTCATTTCAGGGCGAGTGACGGGGACGCTTCGCTCGAGAGCCGAAAAGCGGTTTCGTGTCTCGACTGCTTCGTTTGTCGTGGCTAAGGATAAAGCCAAAAGAAATAAATTCGTCATCCTGAAAAGCGACGAAGGAGTGCAGTTCAGGATCTCCTTCAAGCATTCGAGCCTCAACATGCTGTAGGAGATTCCATATCGTCTTCGCTTAGGTTCACGTGCGAAATGACGATGTGTTGTTTTATTTACTCATTTCAGGGCGAGTGACGGGGACGCTTCGCTCGAGAGCCGAAAAGCAGTTTCGCGTCTTGTAGCATCTTTTCTTTTTCCGCCACTCGAAGCGAAGCGCACTCGAGCCTCGTAGCATCTTTTCTTTTTCCGTCACTCGAAGCGAAGTGCACCCGAGCCTTGCAACATCTTTTTCCAACACCCAGCGTAGCGTCCGAGATTCGACAATGCTCGTCCGAGACACGTATCTATCTATCCCGTATAATCATTTTAATACCTACATACCCAAGGACGACTTATGCCTGAATTACCTGAAGTTGAAGTCAGTAGAATGGGGATCACGCCTCATCTTTTGAATCAAACTATTCAAAAAATTGAAGTACGTCAGCCGCAGTTACGTTGGCTGGTGCCTGATGAGATCCAATTATTACAAGGACAAGTGATTCACGCGATTCGACGCCGAGCGAAATACTTATTGCTAGATACCGATACTGGAACGGCAATTATTCACCTAGGTATGTCTGGTAACTTAAGAGTGTTAGATCACTGGATCGAGCCCAATAAACATGATCATGTTGATCTGGTTTTAGCCAATGGCAAAGTTTTGCGCTATCACGATCCGCGTCGTTTTGGGGCTTGGTTATGGTGTGAAATGGGTACAGAGCATGAGGTGATGGCGCATTTAGGCCCTGAACCTCTGACTGATGATTTTAATCCACAATACTTATTGACCAAAGCGCAGAAGCGCAAAGTGGTGGTTAAACAATTCATTATGGATAATAAAGTGGTGGTTGGGGTAGGAAATATTTATGCCAGCGAGTCGTTATTTGGAGCGAAAATCCACCCCCAAACCTTGGCCAATCAGTTAACTCTCGAGCAATTAACTTTATTGGTCAATGAAATTAAAAAAGTTTTAGCACGCGCGATCACTCAAGGTGGAACCACACTCAAAGATTTTAATCAGGCCGATGGTAAGCCAGGCTATTTCGCTCAAGAACTACAGGTGTATGGCAAGGCTGGAAAACCGTGTCCACGTTGCGGTGGAGTCATCTTGGAGGCGAAGATTGGTCAAAGGAATAGTTTTTATTGTGATGGTTGCCAAACATAAAGGGTTGCTAGATCTTAATAGTTCCTAGTTCCTAGTTCCTAGTTCCTAGTTCCTAGTTCCTAGTTCCTAGTTCCTAGTTCCTAGGGATGAGGGGGTGAACCGAAAAGATTAGGATAGGATTGTTAGTTTTGCGTTATGGGGCGAATGTAACACGAACACTAAAAAATAGTCGTTATCCTGAATAGCGACGTAGGAGCGTAGTTCAGGATCTCCTTACGAGATTGAACCATCTATTTGTTATTGTGTGTGAAAACGAAGCGCTCGCTGTTTGCTTTCCTAGGAACCAGAAACTAGGAACTAGGGACTTTCTCTTTCATCTTTTCAACCACATACGGATGTAAGAATTGATCCACTTCACCACCATGAATAGCCACTTCACGCACGATTGTTGAAGACAAGAAGGCAAATTCTTCTGTAGGGGTTAAGAAGACACTTTCTAACTCAGGCATCAGTTTGCGATACATGCTGGTAAGACCAAATTCATATTCGTAATCGACGGTAGTGCGTAAGCCGCGAATTAAAATATGAGTTTGCTGTTGTTTGGCAAAGTCGACTAATAACCCTGAAAAGCCCAGTACCGTTACATTGGGAAGGCCTTTGGTCACTTCTCTGACCATGTCGACACGCTCTTGTAAGGTAAACATGGTTTTCTTACTTGGGCTTTCGGCCACTGCTACCACAACACTGTCAAACAAACGAGCACTGCGTTTAATCAAGTCAAAATGACCATTGGTAATGGGATCAAAAGTGCCAGGATAAATGGCGGGTGTAGGTAAAGCGCTGTCATGTGTAGGTGTTGTCATAGGGAATTACTCATTACTTTGGTGTAAATATCTTTGTAGAGAGTAGCTGTATAAGCAATATCAAATTGTTTCAGCTTTTCTTTAGCACCTGTTTTTATATTATGACGTAAAATCTTATCACGTTCTAATTGGTCGATTTGTTGGGCCAGTTGTTTGGCATTACCGGGTTCACATAATAAACCAGAGACTTCGTGTTCAATAATATCGGGAATGCCTCCTGCATTACTTCCTATAACAGGAAGCCCGGCGACAATACCTTCAAGAATGACCGAACCTAAACCTTCACTATAAGAGGGGTGGATCAATAAATCTGCGGCTGCAAACATTGAGCCCATATCACTTTGCTTACCCATAAATCGGATATTGGTGAGACCTCTTGCATCATGTTCTAGCGTGTTTCTTTCTGGGCCATCACCTAGCAATAAAAAGGCAATTCTAGGATTACTAATACCTAATATTTTTGCCGCGGCTACTGTGGTATCAAAGCCTTTGTGTTTCAACATATTAGCGGCATGAATCACAATGAATTTACCACGAAATTCATTGTGGATTTTCTCAACTTTATGTTCATCAACGGGGTAGCTTACCGGAGAGCTTGGGATCTTAAATATTTTGTTTGAAGGGTGTCGTTCTTCAAGTTTTGAGACAATTTCTCGACTTAAGCCGACTAAAGCTGCTGCTTTTCGATAAGCGAGATTTGATAGCCATTTATTTTTTAGTGGGTTATCAATTCGTCGCGTCACGATATATGGAATGCCATACAAAAGGTGTTGAATGAGAGCCCAATAGATCGCTCGTCCTTCATGGACATGAATCAGCGCACAATTTTGTGTGATTTTTTTGCTGTGCATGGCAGTAAAATGTTTAGCAAGAATAATATTACAGCCAAGTTTACGGACTTCGTCTACTAATGCACTTTTAGGGTTCATGACGACAGTGAGTTGATAGCCTTCGCTGACTTGTTGTTTTATCAGTTGTAGAGTTTGTCTTTCACCGCCACTGAATCCAGAGGCAAGGTTAACATGGCAAATATTCATCGATTATGGGCATAAAGTTAAGTTGAAAATAGGAAACTAGTATTTCAAAACAATGAGGGTAAAGCTATCAGTATTAATGGATTTTTAGTTTAAGGGGTGTTGCAGGTAGTCATTAGCGGTCGGCTGGCATAAAATTAGGCTATTAGAATGAATAGGTAATGTGTATATGAAATATTTAGTGACAGGAGCGGCAGGCTTTATTGGATCTGCGGTGGTCGAGCGTTTATGCCAAGCGGGTCATCAAGTAGTTGGGATTGATAATTTAAATGACTACTACTCTGTAGAGCTAAAACACGCTCGTTTACAGCGCGCTAGTCATGACAACTTTACCTTTATCGAATTAGATTTAGCAGATAGAGAAGGCGTGGCGGCTTTATTTGCTGAGCAAGGTTTCCAGCGGGTGATTCACCTAGCTGCACAGGCAGGCGTTCGTTATTCCATCGATAACCCAATGGCGTATGCTGACAGCAACTTAGTGGGGCACTTAACTATTTTAGAAGGCTGTCGTCATCATCATATTGAGCATTTGGTGTATGCCTCTTCTAGCTCAGTATACGGTTTGAATCAAAAGATGCCGTTTGATACCGCGGATAGTGTTGATCATCCTATTTCTCTTTATGCCGCAACGAAGAAATCCAATGAATTAATGGCGCACACTTACTCTCATTTATATGGTGTGCCAACAACCGGTTTGCGCTTCTTTACGGTGTATGGTCCATGGGGACGCCCGGACATGGCACTGTTTAAATTCACCAAAGCGATGGTCGAAGGGCAGCAAATCGATGTTTACAACAATGGTAATATGCAGCGTGACTTTACTTATATTGATGACATTGTTGAAGGTGTGATCCGTATTCAAGATGTTATCCCACAAAAAAATACACAGTGGGCGGTAGAAACCGGTTCACCAGCAACCAGTTCAGCCCCTTACAAGATCTACAATATTGGTAATGGTAACCCTGTTAAATTGATGGAATTTATTGAAGCTTTGGAAGATTCACTTGGTGTAGAAGCGAACAAAAACTTTATGCCAATGCAGCCCGGGGATGTGTATGCCACATACGCGGATACACAAGACTTGTTTGATGTGACAGGTTATAAGCCATCGATGTCAGTCAAACAAGGCGTTGCGAATTTTGTGAAATGGTATCGAGAGTTTTATAAAGTTTGAGTGCACGCCAATCATGCGCAGATAATTAGTACAATTGGTATAACAGCTAGAATAAATTCAGGGGCCAAATGCGGCCCCTTTATGATCGGTGAATTAAGGCCGGCTATTATTTTTTAGATTTTTGATAATCTCTAAGCCATAAATCTGCATAGCGGGTGAAAGTAGTATTCGCACTTAATATAGCCAGTAGTAAGCCGTGACGACCATCTAAAAAACCGAGCTTAATAAAATACATTTTAATAAAGCGGAAAAAAGCATGGGAGATTGCTGAAAACAGAGAGCTTTTCTTTTTTCCTTCACGTTGATCGGCCCAAGATTTCATATATAAAGAGGTTTTACGAGTATATTGGCTTAATTCATCAAAGGTATTATGCAATAACTTACCTTTAAGGGCGATCACTTGGTACGAGCTTGGTACTACAACACTTTCATGCACGAGCGCTTCATTATATTGGGTATCTGTAGTTTTATATAAGCGAGTCACCCAATCTGGAGACCAACCAGAATATTTGATTTTCTTTCCAAAAGCGGTACTTAAGCGATCAACTTTATAAACGCAGTTTGGTTTATTCTCTTTGATAACCTGTTGGATATGTTGCTTTAATTCAGTGGTGACTTGTTCATCGGCATCAAGCCACAAAATATAATCACTTTCTACGTAGCCTTGAGCGAGTTGACGTTGAGGTCCAAAGCCTGGCCATTGCAGATTGACATAAAATTTGTCTGTATATTGTCGGGCAATCTCTTCGGTTTGATCGGTACTGCCTGAATCGAGGATGACAATTTCATCAACCCAATCTTTAACGGTATCTAAGCAAGCGGCTAAATGTTTTTCTTCATTTTTGACAATTAATGCGACGGCAAGTGTTGGAGCACTCATAAAACATCAACCTTTATTTATAGTAGTAAGAATATCAAATTGCTCGATGACATCATCTAAAGTGATCTGATTCATCAGTTCAGCCCCTTTCACGCGAGTTCCCCAAGGTAATTCAGAACTGGACTTTCCATATTGTTGCTGGAGGCATTGTTCATAAACACTCACCGTTGTGTTGAGGCTTAAATAAGGGCCAGTACGTTTAGGGTTACTGTGGGCATACAAACCAATCACCGGAGTTCCTTGAGTTGTTGCCATGTGGGCTGGGCCTGAATCGGGAGCGAGAACCACGTCAGCTCGCTGTAACAGAGCCAGTAATTGCTTGAGCGAAGTTTGCCCTATAAGGTTCGTGACGGGGTGCGTCATCCGTTGGCTAATCTGTTGGCCAAGTTGGATTTCCCGTTCACTTGGTGAGCCACATAAGATGACTTGATAACCTTGTTCACTGGCATGATCAGCAACCTGAGCATAACGTTCAGTCACCCAGTTCCTTTCATCTTTACTTGCGGCAGGGCTGATCACGAGCACGTTTTGTTGCAGTGGAATACGTTGATTGACCCAATCAAGATCAGAGGGTGCGATGGGCATCGTCCATTTGGGAGATTGCTTCGGTACCCCGAGGTATTCAACAAACGATAAAAAGCTATCTAAAACATGCTGAGAGTTAACGTCATTAATTTTTTTATTGGTAAATAACCACTGGCCTTCTTTGGCGCGCTGTTTATTAAATCCAACTTTGTAGGTAGCTTTGATTCCGACAGTGAGAAGGCTCGCACGTAAAGCGAGTTGCATATGGATAAGCGCATCAAAACGGCGGCCTTTGAGTTGCTGCCATACTGCTTTCATTCCCGCATAACCGGCTTTTTTATCGAAAATAATCAACTCAACGCCTTCTAAGCCATTAAGAAGTTGGGCTTCTACTTTTCCGATGATCCAAGTGATTTTAGTCTCTGGCCAGTGACGCTGCACAGCTTGTACCGCAGCAACTGCATGGCACACATCACCAATGGCGGATAAACGTAAAAAACACAAAGATTTAGGTGGAGAATGAAATAATGGCATAGCGTCACTATGGGGAGTCAAAGTTACTGTGATTATAGGGGATTGAGGGAATAGAAAAAAGTGCATTGCTTCTATTTACCTGAGTGGTTTGTTGTATTGTGTGATTGGAATAGATTTGAGGTCTCAATTAAAATCTCTCACGAGACACGAGACACGAGACACGAGACACGAGACACGAGACACGAGACACGAGACACGAGACACGAGACACGGTATTCTATCGCTATGAAAACACTCACATCACATAAACAAGTTATCTGGTTTGATGACACCTTGATTGATGAATCGACCGTTAAGCACGCTTTTGAGCCTGAGTTTTGGCATGCTCAAAATAAAGTTCTGGGCTCTGCACAAGGTCGAGGAACGACCTGGTTCGTACAAACCGATAATTTACCGGCCGCTCTACGTCATTATCATCGTGGTGGCTTATTTGGAAAGCTGGTGAAAGATCATTATTGGTTTAGCCAATGGCATCAAACCCGTAGTTGTGAAGAGTTTCAGTTATTGCAACACTTAGTCAAAGCGGGCGTTAATGTGCCTCAGCCAATCGCAGCACGAGCCGTAAAACGCACCGTGTGTTATCAAGCGGATATTTTGACGCAAAAAATTGAAGGTGCAGAAGACCTTGTTGGGATTTTGCAAAAACACTCATTGCAACGAGAAATCTATGTATTGATTGGCGAGCAAATTCGTCAGTTGCATCAAGCAAACGTCAATCATACCGACCTCAATATCCATAACATACTACTCGATAAACACAATAAAGTTTGGATCATTGATTTTGATAAGTGTCATATTGAACCCGAGCTAGGCGAAACCAATTTAGCGGTTTGGCAAAAATCTAATTTAGATCGCTTATTACGCTCTTTTCAGAAAGAATTAACTAAGAGACACATTCACTGGGCAGAGCAAGATTGGGCGGCTTTAGAAATGGGTTACCATAAATAATTTATAATTAGGACTTCTTTTGAATATCATTATTCCTACTACCCCTTTGACATTTAAGCAAAAACTACATAGTCATGGTTGGTTTATCCTATTTAACGCTATTTTATCCATAGGTATCGCATTACGCTATTTTGCTTATCTTCCGGCCTTTCCTAATGATGGATTAAGCTTAAGTTTTATTATCACTGGGCTTTGGAGCCAAATGGCCTTATTAGCGGCTGTTGTAGGGTTAATTACGATACCCTTGCTATTACTCCCTTCAACTTTACGTCGGCTTTCTATTGCAGTTATTGCATCATTAGCGCTGTGTATATTGATTATCGATACTTTTGTGTTTGCGCAGTATCGTTTTCATATGAACGCTGTGGTGATTGAGCTGGTCTTATCTGGTGATGTAGTGAATTTTCCAATCATTACTTGGTTGATGACGTTTGTTGCCATAGCTTTGTTAGTAGCCATTGAGTTTTGGTTTCTGATTACATTAGAACGTAAACCTGTTTTTATGACCAAACGCTTAGGGCGTAAATTTACTTACCTAACGATCATTATGGCTTTGGTGTGTAATGGCTTACATATTTGGGCGGCGGCGAATGCTTATCAGCCCATCAGTATCGTTAAACAATATCTACCTCTATTTCAGCCTGCGACGGCCAATAGTTTTATGAGAAAGCAAGGGTGGATCAATGAAGAAGCTATCGCGCAACAAAAGTCGATGGCATTAAAAGGAAATAGTAATCTGAACTATCCTTTGTCAGCGTTACAAACTCAGCCAATTGAAAAGCCTGTCAATATTATGTTTTTGGTCGTAGATTCATGGCGTTTAGATACTTTTACCGCGGATAACTCTCCGAATTTATGGCAATTAGCTCAACAAGGCGAACGATTTGAACGGCATGTTTCAACAGGTAATGCCACGAGAACTGGTATTTTCGGTATATTTTATGGACTACCGGGAACGTATTGGCACAGCTTCTTAGCAAACCACAAGTCACCAGTTTTTATGGACCGTTTACAACAGATGGACTATCAGCTCGGTTTATTTGCTTCAGCTAAATTGACCTCACCAGAGTTTGATCAGACGGTCTTTGCTAATGTTAAGAACTTGAGAATTCGTTCAGAAGGAAAAACATCGCCAGAACGAGATATTAATCTGACGCAAGATTGGAAAGATTGGTACGACAAACGTGATCCATCTAAACCTGTATTTTCATTCTTATTTTATGATTCACCGCACGCTTATGATTTTCCGGAAGATTATCCGCATCAATACACACCAATGTTAAAGACGGTCAATTATTTAGATTTGAACAATGAAACAGACGTTCAACCTTTTATGAATCGCTATAAAACAAGCGTACATTTCACTGATAGCTTGGCAAAGCAAGTGATTGATAAATTAAAAGCAACGGGTGATTTTGATAATACAGTGATCATTATTACTGGCGATCATGCTCAAGAGCTAAATGATAACAAGTTAAATTATTGGGGGCACAACAGTAACTTTACTCCTGCTCAAACTCAGGTGCCGTTTGTGATTGTCGGGCCGAAAGTGCCTAAACACCTAGGTAAAGAGTGGGGAGATAGATTTACAAGCCATGAAGATATTGTGCCAACATTAATGCACAATTATTTAGGTGTACAAAATCCTATTGATGAGTATTCAACAGGGGTCGATTTATTTGCGCCAGTGGAGGAACGTCCATGGGGGCTCATTTCAAGCTACAGTGGTTATGGTATCGTTTCAAAAGATTCTATTTTAGAAGTTGGAGCGACTGGGCAGTCTCATTTTATGGATACGACCAATCATCCAAAAGTAGGCTCACCTAACTATCAGTATGTTCAACAAGCTTTAGAGCAAATTAGTCGATTTAGGAAGTAGAAATGCATCTAAATTTGTTAGATAAAATAGTCTTGAATTATTGTGGTAAATACATAGCTAAGAAATTTGTCGGTCAACGTATATTTCAACCACATAAAGGCATTGTTTTTTTGATTTATAAAGCGATTTCTAGCAAAGAAAAGATGAATTTAGCAAAAAGGTATATAAGTGAAAGGTTTTTCTTCTTCTCTGTCGGTAAGCATAGCAAAGGATATGAACAGTTTTGGAGAGTCGACAACAATGGTAAGCGGTTATTAGCCAAAGTCGGTTCTTTCTGTTCTTTTGCTCCTAATATTACGGTGGTGGCTGGAAATCATCCTATTCATTTTAAATCTACACATGCCTTTTTATATAGGAAAAATGATGGTTTTATCTCTTCAAATATGGATATTTCCCAATTTTGTAATAATGATAAAGTAAATATTGGTAGTGATGTGTGGATAGGCGCAAATGTGACTATTTTACCTGGAGCTCATATTGCTCATGGTGCAGTGGTAGCCGCAGGCTCTGTAGTTAATAAGAATGTGCCACCTTATGCTATTGTGGCCGGTGTTCCAGCGAAGATTATCAAATATCGTTTTTCTCCTGAAACTATTGAATTCTTACTACAAGAAAAGTGGTGGGAGTGGGAAGATGAAAAAATAAAACAACAGTTGCCTAAAATGTATAATGAATCTGATTGGTTTTGATTTTTCATTTTATTTCATATATTGCACTATATGGAATAACTTGATGAGGAATTTTACTTATGGATGAGCAATTAAATAGTTCGATGTTTTTATCATTATAGGATTTTTTAGCCAATACCATAAAAGGTAATATTTTTTTATCATAATCCTTTAGTAGACCACTTTTTAATGATTTTTCTTTTATTTCGTAAAATCTTGGCTCAGTTGAGTTGCTGATATCTAAACCAAGTAAGTATACATATAAAGGTGCAATATGGTAAGCCAGTTGTATTGCAATAGACATTACCGTTCCGCCATCAAAGAACATATTATTGATTCTTTTTGAAAAGAATGAATCGCCACTAGATAGGAAGTTTGTATTATCGCCTTTTGAAACTGTAAAAATAGTAATTTTATGTATCTTCAAGAGCTCTAAATCCCTTTCGGCAATAGCGCATGCAGCACCTAGGCTTAGAAATAAATGACAAGGATTAATTGACTTTATAATATCAAATCTATTTTTTACAAAGGTTACGTCCATTATGATTAATAATGATATCGGTAAATCTCTTTCTTGAGCGATGGTAATAGATCCATTTAAGAAAATATTATGCTCTTTTTTTAAAGAAGAAAGATCTAATGATTTTACTGATGGCCCTGAACCAATGATGTTGATTTTTTTACATTTTAATGAGTTTATTAATGAATGAATGGATATTGTTGGAATAATGTTTCCTTTGAAGGATAAAGTGTTGTCTATGTGTTGCATGTCAGGCCAGTAATTAGCTATATCTTTCATTTCTCTAGGTTTTACTAGCTTTACATATTGCTTTATTAGTTTTCTTCTAGCGATTATTTTAGCTGAGATTATTTTATTTTTAATGGATTTCATCGATTATTCTCAGTGTTTTTGCTATTGCACCTTGATTGCTCTCTACAAAGGATTTTGCTGCTTTTCCCATACTTTCCATTTCATCATTTGAAATGAGGGAGTCTAGCGTATTAAAAATATCATTATCATTTTTGGTTATAGATAAAGCCCTACAACTATTTAGTCGTTCTACAATATCTGTAAAGTTAAAATAGCTAGGTCCTGTCATTATGGGTTTTGAAAGTGCAGCAGGCTCTAATACATTATGGCCTCCTACTTTATTACCAATTAAACTCCCACCAATAAAACAGGCATCTGAGGCTCCGATTAATGTCATCATCTCGCCCATTGTATCACCAAGATAGATCTCGGTCGTTAAGTTTACAGGTTGATTACTCGTTCTAGATACTGTATTGAACTTTTTGTTTTGACATAAAAGCAAGACATTGTGAAACCTTTCTGGGTGCCTCGGTACTAAGATTAATAAAGCGTTGGGATGCTTTATTAATAGTTTTTGATGTGCAGATAAAATAATGTCATCTTCACCTTCGTGTGTGCTTGCAGCAATCCAGATAAAACGATTTGTTCCTAGTGTTGCTCTTAAATTCTGAGCTTTTTGCTTTATTTCTTCTGTGATGGATATATCAAACTTTAAACTACCAGTTATTTTTATTTTGTTGTTTTTAATACCTAAGCGAATAAAGCGCTCTGCATCATCGGTATGTTGACATAAGATTTGAGAGAGGTTGTTGGCTAATAGATTAAAAATAGGCTGAAATTTTTTATAACGCTGCGCTGAACGTTCAGATAAACGTGCATTAATAACAGAAATAGGTGCTCCAGATTGATGAGCATAATGCAGAACATTTGGCCAGAGCTCAGTTTCCATAATGAGCATTTTTTGCGGCTTTATCGCCTTTAAAAATCCTTTAATAGCAAAAGGTAAGTCAATCGGCATATAGCGATGTTCGGCAATATCACTAAGTTTTTCAGCTTGTTGTGCTCCCGTACTGGTTGTCGTGGTGATTACAATGGGAATATTGGGATATTGTTGCTTTAGGGCTCGTATAAAAGGGGTTGCCGCAATGGTTTCCCCAACAGAGACAGTATGAACCCAAATAGGGCGTTGTGATTGATTTTTTAATACAGGAGTGATCCCAAAGTGCTCTTTCCAACGAGAGCCAAAGGGTGGTTTGCCTGGCTTCTTTTTGTATAAAGTCACGAGCAAGAGCGGTGATAATAAAAAGAGTAATAACGTATAGAAATAACGGATCACAAACACACCTTTATAATGTTCGATATGCATCAAGTACGCGTTGAGGAGCGAGCTCTTTCAAGCATTTCAAGTGTCCAAGTGGGCATTCACGCTTAAAACAGGGACGACATTCAATATCGGTATGCACAATGGCCAACTTTTCTGCCAGTGGCGGAGTATATTGAGGTGAGGTTGAACCATAAACTCCAATCACTTTACAACCAACGGCCGCAGCGACGTGCATTAAACCAGAGTCATTACTGATGACAGTTTCACATGCCCCAAGTAAGTCGACAGCTTCAATTAAACTGGTTCTTCCTGCAAGGTCAAAAACATGTTTTTGGTTGTCAGGAGTAATAGCTTGTTGGATGGCAGCCGTTGTAGGTTGATCTTTGGGAGAACCAAATAGCCACACTTGTTTACCTTCTGCAATCATTTGCTCTGCGACAGCGGCATAATGCTCTACAGGCCATTGTTTGGCGGGACCAAATTCTGCGCCAGGACATAAACCGATAGTGATTCTGTCTTTATTTAGCCCAAATTTTTCAATGGTATTTTGCTGAGTAAAGGCATCAATATGAAGTTTAGGTTTCGGTAAGTTTTCTAGCCCTGGCAGAGAGGATGAGTCGATCATTTCAGCTTTTGGATGAGCTAATGCGACATATCGTTCAACCATATATTGAAAAGATTTTTTATTTGGGCGTAGATCATTTAATAGACCATAGCGCATCTCACCCTTCCAGCCGGTACGAACTGGGATATCGGCAAACCAAGGAATTAACGCTGATTTTGCTGAATTAGGAAGGATAAAAGCATGGGTATAGTCTTGATGTTTAAGCTCTTTTCCTAATGCGCGCCGACCTAGTAAATTGAACTCACCATGACCAAGCGGCATTTCAATCGCCTGATGGATTTCAGGCATACGCTCTAAGATGGGTTTGCACCAAGCAGGGGCGAGTACATCAATTAATGCATCAGGATGTTGTTGTTTTAGCGTGATGTATAATGATTGTGACATCACCATATCGCCAACCCAAGAAGGGCCGATGATTAGAATTCTCATAATGTAATCCAGTTATTCTTGTAAAAATTTCAATCGTTTTTCTTTTAAATCTTGCCATTTAAAATCATAAACATAAACACGATCATTGTTATTTTTAGCTTTAGGGTTTAAGACCACTTCAGATTGTGATGATAAAGGATGCCATTCTTTTAAATTTTGGGGATCATCAGCATAAATGGCTAATGTTGGTGTGTTTAAAGCGCTCGCCATATGAACAACTGAGGTGTCAGGAGTAAAGCAGAGATCCACTTTAGATAATAATTTTAACGTTAATTCAAGAGATGGAGTCTCTGAGATGAGAGTCACTCTATCATTATTGATTTGCTTAACGATATTTTTTAATGTGCTTACTTTATCTGGAACCGGGATGAAGTAAAAATGATCATTAGGAAAGTCCTGTAACCAACGAGTTATCAGCTTTGTGGCTTCCACTTCAGAAAATTGACGATATTTACTAGAACCAAAAAAGTTGATAGCGATGTTGTGATACTTAGATAAAGTTGGTAACACAATCTGTTGTTCAAAGGGAATAACAGGAATAGTGGTATCCGTTAATAGCTCTTCTGAGCAGAATAGCTTAGCTGCAGCTAAATACCGTTCCTTAAAATGGACAGCATTTGAATCGATATTAACATTAAAAATTGGGTGTGATTGTTTGTTATACCCAATATTAATAGCGGCGCCTAATTGTTGTAGGGCAATGAGCTCTTTAAAATCAAAACTACTACCTAGTTCGATGACAGCATCAAATTTACCTTGGTATTTCTTAAATCCCAAAGCTGTTTTCTGACTTCGTTTTTCACATAAGAGAATGTCACAACCAGTCGCTTTTTTTATCCAATTAGCACAAAAGGCGGGTGAAATTACGGTTACTTTTATATCAGGTCTAAATTGTTGTAAAGCTCGTATAAAAACGCCACACATAATGGCATCACCGAGTTTGTTATCCCAGCGGAGTATGGCGATAGAGCGAACCATCTCCAGATTTGGTGTCTGACCAGATAATGGATCTTTATCGAACTTTTTAGAAATGCGATGTAGTTTCCATGCTTTTATTCGGTTTCTAATGGCTCTATTTTTAGTTTTAAGCGTTTTTATAATCATTGATGATGGCCATTATTTATTGTTGAAGTAATGATTGAAAAAATTCGAGATGCTGGTGGGCAGTACGTTGAACAGAAAAATTATTAATTACTCGCTGCTGGGCCAACAAACCCATTTTTTTACGGGCCTCGTTGGAATCGCAGAGCAGACGTATTTTATCAGCAATAGCCGTACTGTCATTGACAGGGACAATGTAGCCTGATTCTCCATCTATAAGTAGTTCTTTACCACCTCCAGTAGTGGTCACTATTGAAGGTACAGCCATCGCCATCGCTTCGATAATTGTTTTAGGTAACCCTTCTCCACTTACCGATGGTTGAATTTGCATATCACTAGTAGCAAGAATTTCTGGAACATCTTTTCTATAACCTAGAAAGTGGATTCTCTGTTCCATGCCACTCGCTTTTGCAAGAGCAAGGTTAGCGTCAGTATCCATATCACGGCCAATAAGAAGTATATGTAGTTTTTCTAAATCAAATAATTGCGATGCACTTTCTAATAATACATGAACACCTTTACTAGGACGGGCATTGGCAATACAGGTCGCGACAATTGCATCTTCAGGGAGGTTTATTTTAGAACGAGGAATAGCTTGAGCCTGATACCAAGCAAGGTCATGTCCTTTGTAGATAGTCACGATATTGTCTTTATTCATCCAAACGCGTTTTTGCACATCATCGGTAACCGCTTGGGCTACACAGCTAATGCCATTAACTCGAGGGTGTAAATGAGTAAGATAAGCACTTGGATCATGACGATATAATCCCCCAACGGTTCCACGATAAGTCACCATTTTAGTTTTCTTAAAGCCAATACACGCAAAAGCAGCATTGGGAATAGTCTTGGAGTTCATGGCATAAACAATATCATAATGAGTAGAAGCTAATTCTTCTCGTAGTGTTTTGATGGTTTTACAACATACTTTTTTGGTTGGATAGCAATCAATAACCTTAATACCAGATTCTTTAAAGCGAGAAACGTATTCTGCAGAGCCTTGAGTCATCACCGTGACGGTATGGCCTAACTTGACCATTTCAATGAACATTTCTGCTTCAGGACGAACACTGTTCCAGGTATCTTTGTATGAGCTGAAAATAAGGATATTCATAATGGTAACCTTTTGAAAACTTTATTAAGGGTATTGAAGAACAATGTGTTATTTGTCGTGGTAATGATTTATAAGGAAAAATAAATATTAATTATAAAAGGATGCATTTGAATACATCCTCAGATTCTTCGATATTATTAATTCTAGAAATAAAATCATTGATATCAATAGTAGGAGAAATATTATGTTTACTGAGATCATATCGCCACCATTTTATTTTTAGGAGCTCCATTCTGATTTTTTCAGAGAATCGATAACGTATCAGTTTGGCTGGTATTCCTCCGACAATAGAGTAGGGCTCTACATCTTTGGTCACAATTGAACCTGTAGCAATAACAGCTCCATCACCAATTGCCACTCCTCGTTTTAGTGTGACATTTTCTCCAATCCAAACATCATTACCAATGGTGACTAACTTTTCTTTTGAGGTAAATTGAGTTATTGGCATTATATCCAAATATTCTTGGCCATAAGTAACTCGAGATGTGGTGTATCTATCTAATGGATGGTCATCACCCATAATGTTGACACCTTTAGCAATGGAACAATAGCGACCAATCACGGTATTTTCTGACAAAGAAGAGTAACTGTATGAATATGCACCAATGTCATGGATGAACTTTGAGTGATGCAAGCTAGAGAAACATTCGAGTTTGACTGTTCTATTCGGCAGTTTAAACCGATGCAGGATATTTAATCCTGCAACCGTGATATTTGTTTTTTTTAATTTTTGTTTTATTCGCCACTGATGAATTTTTCTAGCCATGTATATGTATTATCTTATGCGAGAGAATTTAGATTATGAAATGTCAATCGTTATTATTGTATTTGAATTATAGTAGAAGTTATAAATAATAGTTCGATTTTGCTCCTAACAGATTTTTTATCATTTGTAAGGGTTTTTTTCATCGTTAGGTCTAGTCTTTAATAAGCGAAGAATCCACATGTATTGCTCAGGGTTTTGAGTTACATAATGTTCAATACACTCATTCATCATTCTAGCATCTTTATGTTCATTTTCAGTTGGAAATGGGAGCGCAGGATAAATATCAAGTTCAAATTGTCCAGTTTTACTATTGAACATAGCAAATAAAGGTACTATTTTTGCTTTACTTAATTTTGATAATCGTCCTAAACCTGAAATAGTCGCTTTTTGAGTGGCAAAAAAATCAACAAAAACACTATGATCCTTACCCAGATCTTCATCAGGAAGATAATAGCCTAAGTAATTATCCTTCCTAATTGACTTGATGAAAGGTTTAATACCGACACTTCTATCATAAACGCGACCACCATGTTGAACTCTTTGTCTGTGCATTAACCAATCAGCCAGTTGATTTTTTTGGCTTTTTGCCATTGCAGAAACTGGATAACCTCGCGAAGCAAATAAAACCGCAGGGATATCAATTGCCCAAGTATGAGGGACCAATAAGATGACGTTTTCATTGGAATCAATAACTTTTTGGATATTTTCAAAACCACGAATTTCAGTGTGGCGTTCTAACCAATGTTTATTTCGCATGCTTAATGAAGCAAAGTTCATCATGAACATAATTGCTGTCATATACATTTGATAGAGGATGTCAGCTCTTTCGTTTTCTGTTTTTTCGGGAAAGCACATAGATAAGTTTATGCGGGCACGTTTTGCCGCGCCGGATTTTAATTTTACGGCAATAGAGGTCAAGCATTTTGCTATAGCTGACTGAAGGCACTTAGGTAGCAGGCTCATCAAGCAAATAGCAACAATCCCTAACCAAGTTGTCCAGTATTTAGGTGCTAAAAAGTTGAGTTTAAACTGAGGGCTATATGCAAGTTCATCAAAATCATTTCGCTGTTGAGTCATGTAATTATTACCACCAGTTTACTTTATTGTAGAGTTGATACTTAAGTCGAATTATCGTAGTAATTTGTAGATAATTTGATGAACAAATTGTAAGTCACAGCTGAATGTAAGACAATCAGAAAGTCTGTTCTAAAACAAAGTTCAGAAAATAAAAACTGATTAGAATGCTACAAACTTAAGCCAGTTAAAAAGAGTGGATTGATGAAAATAAAGTTTCTTATTCGTGATTTGAAAGTTGAAGGTGTTCAAGTCGTTACTTTGAGAATGGCTAAGTTATTGGTAGAAAAAGGACATGATGTAGAAGTGATTACTTTGTTCGATGAGACTTTGCTACCCATTGATAGCGTATTGAAAGTGACCTCTCTAGGAGTTCAACCTACTAATAATAAAAAGAAAAACAATGATTTGATTAGCCTGGCATTTTCAAAATGGTATCAAGCATCGCCTTCTTTTGATTTTCTAATTGCTTCACATAGTGAAACAATAAAATTGATCTCTAAATATAATGACAAGAGATTAATTCCATGCATCCATAATTCAGATGAATGTTCCTACTTGTCAAGAAATAGTTTAAAAAAATATAAATATAAATTTAAGTTAAGACGGAAGCTTAAAAATAAACATGTTTTTTGCGTATCAGAGAGTATTAAAAAATTTGTAACTTCTTGTTGTGGTGAAAATGTTTTTTCTTCCATTCACACTGTTTACAATCCTTTTGATTTTGCCTGTATACAAGCTAAATCTATGAAACCTATACCAGATTGTTATGTAGACAACTATATTATTTTTGTTGGTAGAATAGAAAAGCAAAAACGTCTAGACCGCTTGGTAAAAGCTTTTTCTTTAATTGATGATTCACAGCTTAAGCTGATTATTCTGGGAGAGGGCGATCTCAAGCCAGAATTAGAAAATCAAGTGTATCAGTTAGGTTTGCAAGAACGAGTTATATTTCATGATTTTGTTGGGAATCCATATCCTTGGATTCGTAAAGCTCGTCTTTTAGCCCTGACATCTGATTATGAAGGCTTGCCAACAGTTTTAATTGAATCACTTTCTGTTGGCACACCAGTTGTAAGTGTAAATTGTCCTTCTGGACCCGATGAAATATTGACAGGAGATTTGTCTCAATATCTAGTGGACTCTTATGATGAGAAAGAGATTGCCAATAAAATAAAACAGGTATTAGCTAACGCTAAAACACCAATTTTAGAATCATCTTATGAAGCATTTTCTAAACAAAATGTGTATCACCGGTTAATAGCAATACTTAACTCATTATGAGCGTTAGTAGACGAATGTATATCCTTGGTAAATAAAAATAGTGGCATAAAAAAGTAAATAACACTTAGATGAGAAAATGGTACATCTGTTAATCCACAAATAAATATTGAAAATATATAAATACTACTCAAAGAAAATAGAGTAAATTTTTTCTGATTAAGAAGAAAAACACCAAATATTGATGAGAATAGAATTAATCCCATTACACCATTTTTGACAGCCATATCTAAAAATTGGTTATGATAGTGCATAGGGTTAAACCGTACGACATTTTTGGTTATTAACCCTTGTTCATAGTGTTTTTTAAACTCAGGGCGGAAATTTTTACTACCGATACCTAATATAGGGTAATCCATAAGTGTTTGAATGCCACTATTCCATATCTGAAATCTGAGACCAATAGAAGTGTTTAAATTTCCATTTTGAATTTGATGTATTTCAGATTGAGTTTGGTTGTAGCGAGTGACAAATGTATCTTTTAATATTGTACCAATAAAAACTGATAATATTGTAAAAGCTAAAATAGACAAAGTAATAAAGGACTTTGATCTGGATATTAAAAGTTTGATTAAAATCATTAAGGCAATAAAGATTAAAGCTAATGCCACTCCACGAGTGTCAGTTAATAACATTCCTGTTATAGAAATTACTGAAGCGATTAAGCATAAACCTTTTAAGTAGATAGAGCTGACTTTTATTGCATAATGAACTTGAGTGATCGCTGCGAGCATGCAGTAAGTAGCAAAAGGAATAGGGTTCATTAATTGTGCATCAACCACAAGCCTATTTATATTGGTTAGGTACGTATTTTGATAAATCAAATAGGCTAAACCAAGAGCATTAAATAGGATCGCAGTGATAACCCATCGCTCATTAAATCGATGTAGGGGAAATAGGTAGTAATATAGTGTGATTAAACCAATAGTGCGAATTAACCCTCTATCTGCACCATGATAAATTTGCAATAAAACTAAATAAAAAACAAAAGCTAACATTGCAATAGAAGTATACAGTTGTTGGCGAGTTTTATATTTCCAAGACCATGCTTTTTTTCGATATAAAAGCAATAAGCTTATACTCGCAACGACCATAAGCCTAGTCATGATAGAACGACCATCATTAGTTAAACATAGGCCTGTTCCTAACCAAATAAAAGGCAAATAGATAAAAACAGTCAACAGTTTATAGCTGTATTTTTTTATATAAAGATACATACGACTCTACAAAAAATGGTGAGTAATAATCGATAAATTATTATTCGAGTTAATATTATTTATTGATTTCCGACAAGTATTCAGCGACACCTTCTGCAACGGTCTTAAACTCAACATCACAGCCTGTTGCTCGTAAGTTTGTTAAATTGGCTTGAGTGTATTCTTGATAAGCACCTTTAAGGTGATCTGGGAATGGAATAGATTCAATAGTGCCTTTGCCATGGTGTTTTACAACCGCTTCCGCAACAGCACGGAAAGGCTCAGCTTTACCTGTACCACAGTTAAAAATGCCAGAAACGCCGTGTTCCATGAACCACAAATTAACTTTGCACACATCACCGACATAGATAAAGTCACGTTTGAACTCATCGCTGCCCTCAAAGAGCTTGGCATTTTCGCCTGCAAGAAGTTGATTGTTCAAATGGAAGGCTACTGAAGCCATGCTACCTTTATGCTGCTCGCGAGGACCATAAACATTAAAATAGCGAAAGCCTGTAATTTGTGACAGTTTTTCACCGTGTGCTTCAGCATCAGCCCATAGGCGGCGCACGTAGTTATCAAATTGTTGTTTAGAATAGCCGTAAACGTTTAGAGCGCCTTCGTATTCACGGGCCTCGATAAATTCTGGCTTTTGTGAATGAGAAGGTTGCGCTCCGTAAGTTGCAGCGGAAGAGGCATAAAGGAAAGGAATCTGGCGATCAACACAATAATGCAGTAATTCTTTTGAATACTCATAGTTATTGAGCATCATATACTTACCATCCCACTCGGTAGTTGCTGAGCATGCACCTTCATGGAAAACGGCTTCAATTGGACCGAAATCATCGCCTGCCATAATTTGTGTCAGGAAGTCATCACGGTCCATGTAATCTGTGATATCGAGATCAACTAAGTTAACGAATTTTTTACCGTTTTTTAGATTGTCGACAACTAAAATGTCGTTGTAACCCGCATTATTTAAGGCTTTTACAAGGTTGCTACCAATCATGCCAGCACCGCCAGTAACGATAATCATATTCACTTCCTAACTCGTTGAAATACAGACGACAGGAGTATAGCAGAAGATTTGTTGTGAGAGGAAATGGTAATGGTAATGGTAATGGTAAAGATAAAGATGGTAGAGAGTATCGAGGACGCTTCGCTCGGGAGCCGAAAAGAAACGGTAAAGATGGTAGCGAGTGCCGAGGGCGCTTCGCTCAGGTGCCGAAAAGTATTATCATCTTCTAACTATGTTTTAGCTTTTGGATAAGTGAACCTAACATTCTGGCTATCAATTCGCATTCTTTTATTAAATGGGCTGGAGAAGATATGTAGCCAACTCTTGCTCCAATAATTATCTGTGTTTTCAACTCACCGATGGAACCTTTCGCAATGGAAAGAAAGTTAATGGTTTCTTTTTTGTGAATTCGTTCATAGCCTTCAGCAATATTACTTGCAACTGAAACAGCAGAGCGGCAAATCTGATCTTTGAACCCAAAGTCTCGGTTATTTTTCATTATTAAATAAATTGTGCAGGACAGGTCTACACTTTTTTGCCAAACATCTAGATTTTCAAATCTCACAATCTCCCCCTTATTTTCGTAAAATTTGCATTTTAATGAGGGACTAGACAGAAATAGTTTGAAATTAGAATGAATGGAGACGGCAGTACAGTAATTATAATTACCTGCTTTGGACTTCTATCTTTTCGATTCTCGAGTGAGGAGTTCCTGCATCTCGAACCATAATTAACTCACGACTAACTAATACTTCAACTTGGTAAGCTTATGGTTCTACCCTTTTAGGTTTTACTTTGAGTTCTTATCTTTTTAGCTCTCGAGCGAAGAGTCCCTGCATCTCGAACCATAATTAACTCACCGACTAACTAATACTTCAACTTGGTTAGATTATGGTTCTATTCTTTAAGGTTTTACTTTGAGTTCTTATCTTTTCGGCTCTCGAGCGGAGCGTCCCCGTATCTCTAGTCATCATTTACTCAATAACTACACAATTATTAAATTGTCTAACTCTATATAATCGCTCCTTAAAAATTCGCTTCGTCTCCGGCTCACCATGAATCAAATGAATCTTTTTTATTTCAGAGCCAATCCCATTAATAAATGCTAATAAATCTTCCTGATCAGCATGAGCCGAGTAACCTGACATGGTATGAATATCGGCATTTACGGCGATCTGTGTATCGTTAATAGAGACATGAGACTCTCCCTGTTGAAGCTCTCGGCCTAAGGTTCCTTGTGCTTGATAACCGGCCAAAATGACATCGGTGCGCTTATTGGGCAACAGAGCTTCTAAGTAATTCATGATCCGGCCGCCGTTACACATTCCACTTGCGGCGACCACAATAGCCACCTCATTGGTTGAAGCCAGTCGATTCACTAATTTACTATGGTCACGATGGGACTCCACGGTAACAAATTGCTCAAAGGCCATAGGGTGGCGTTTACGTCCGATTGAAATCTTCGATTGAGCTTCTTTATCCCAAAGGTCATGAAATTTTAAGTATTGGCGAGTTATTTCTATAGCTAAAGGTGAATCAAGAATAATGGGCAATTGCTGCCAAAAATCATCGTCAGTAGATTCGGTTTCAATACTATGTTCAATTAGCCTTTCAATATCAAAGAGAAGCTCTTGGGTCCGCCCAACACTGAATGCAGGGATAAGAATCACCCCACCATCTCTTAGTGCTTTTTCAACAATCACTTCTAACCGTTTTGAGCGAGTGGCCACATCATCGTGTGTTTTATCGCCATAAGTAGTTTCTATTATCAAGTAATCTGCACGTTTTGGTGAAATAGGGTCGGGAAGCAGCGGAGTATTACGCGGGCCTAGGTCACCAGAAAATACAATTACTTCATCATTAGGAAGCACTATCTCTATATAGGCAGAACCTAAAATATGCCCAGCAGGTTGGAAACAGAAAGATAGCGACTGCGCTTCGCTTCGAGAGCTGAGCTCCGAGTTGTTCGTGCTAATCTCTTCATTTTTATGTATCGCTTTGCTTTTCGGCTCTCGAGTGTAACGTCCTCGCATCTCGATACTTTGCTTTTGCCCGTATTGCAAAGGCACAATCAATGTTTGCAGATGTGATAAGACTTTTTCACGTTGTTGTTGATTTAACCCCAGTTGCAACTTTAATCCATCGTCTAGCATTAAGGGGATCAGTTCCGCTGTGGCTTCTGTGCAATAAATAGGTTTCTTAAAGCCCGCAGCAAGTAACCAAGGTAAACGGCCAATATGATCGATATGGGCGTGTGTCACCAATAAAGCATCAATATTGTCTATATTAAATTCGATCTCTAAAGGTTGGCTATCCTTACCTTGAAATAGCCCACAATCGATGAGTAAGTGCATATTATCCACTTGAAGTTCGTGGCAAGAGCCGGTGACGGTATCTTTGGCACCATGATGGATAAGTGTGTAATCATATTGTTGGTGTAGGCGATATGGTTTTGTCGACATAATGGCATTCATTAAAGTTTGTCATGTTGACCTGTAGAGTAACTGTTATGTTGAGTGAAATTTGCGCAACCAATCATGCTTTCGACCTAGTTAACTGTTTTTATTTATAAATGTTGTCTATGTATCACATATAAGAATGACGGCTTGATTGAAAATCATTCACCTTGAGCTCGCGAAAAAGTAAGCTTGGTGATAGAATTCGAGCAAATTTTTTTACTTTCTTTTTAGAATAACGCCTTGGGGATGCGTCTAACCTCCGGGCGGTAGCGTATCAATTTTCAGGAGTTTATGTGAATCAACCACAACCCCCTTCTTCAATGTCGCAGCCTTCACCTGCACATCAACAACAGTTACCACCGCATTATTATCAACAATCTCAAGATGATGTAATAGATTTGCGAGAGTTATTTAATCTGTTATGGCAAGGTAAATGGACGATTGTTATTTGTACTGTTGTCTGTGCTGCTTTAGCTATTGCTTATGCGCTATTAGCGAAAGAACAATGGTCTTCAACTGCTAAGATTACTAAACCCCAGGTGAGTGATTACAGTGAGTATCAAAACCAGGTTGTACAGTTTCAACCTATTTTTGATATTTACCAAGAAGATGGAACCGTTTTAGTCAGTGAAAAACTGGATGACTTAACGGATGCTGAAAACTTATATGATTTATTTATCGATGAATTTAATTCGTCATCAAATAAAAAAGCATTTTTAGAAACATCATCTTTATTTCAAGCTGAAAAATCCCAATTAGATGATCCTAATAATGAAGATGCTTTACGCAAGCTATATAGTGCTTGGTATCAACTTTTAAACATTAAACCTGAAAATGCAAAAAAATTGATGGACCTTATGTATTAACTGCAAGTGCAGAAACATCGCAGCATAGCTTTGAAATGTTGAATAGCTATATTGCTTTTGTAGATAGTAAAGTTCATACCAAAGCGTTAAATAACTTAAAAGCGATGATTAGTTCTAAGCAAAATGAACTTAAACAACAATCAGTCATACTTTCTAAGCAAGCTGACCAAAGATTAATTGTTGAAAAAGAACGGAGCGAATATGCATTAAAAATTGCTGAAGCAGCTGGTGTGAATAAACCAATACAGAACTTTGGTGCCAATGAATTGTTCGCTATTAATTTAGGGTCGGATGCTCTTAAAGCTAAAGTTCATGCATTAGAAAAATTAAAGAATTTAAGTGTAATTGAGCCAAGATTAGAGCAGTTAAATTCTAAATTAGCTCAAATTACCAACTTGAATATTGATAAGAATATAAAGTTCTCGGCATATCGTTATTTAGATCAACCAGAAAGAGAAGTGTCTAGAGATAAACCTAAAAGAGCTTTAATTGCTGTTTTAGGGGTGTTACTAGGTGGCATGATAGGTGTTGGGCTTATCTTAATACGTTCCGCGTTTAGAAAAAATTAATAAGATAAAAGTAATTATTACTTAATTTAAACAAATAGATATCACTATATTCACTATTTACCCTTTTTCAAGAAACTTTTGAAAAAGGGGGGTTGTTAGTAATAAAAATGATGATTTTATAGGAAATGATTTTTTTTAGGACCTATTGGGACAGAAAATAGAAAGTTTAGTAAAACCTAGACTTAGCAAGGCCCCACGCCATTTTATCTGTCTCAAAACGAAACAAAAATGTCTCACCCCTTTCAAAAACCTGAGACCTCATGTGGCAAAAATGCAACCTAGATTAAGACCCCAAACTGTCCTTTTTTGGAGTTTGGGAGTAATGTCTGTCGTCGGCTCGCATCTGTTTCGCTTCTTTGGCGCAAGCTTCGATATGAGCATTTAAGAGATAGAGTTGACGTAAAAGAGTGAAAACAAACATAGGACATCCTTACGCTTTCTATGGGTAATAAATCCCACTATACCGTTTAAATATGGAGAGAATGTGAGGGGCATGGCTGAATTGATATTCATTGCCATAAAATCAATAAATATCAGTGTATTAATTTTTAATTTCAAGCTTGTTGACCAATATAAATTAACCGATACAAGTGGCAATAAATTGTTAGTAGAGGGGAGGATAGTAACGGTACTGAATTGTACGCAATGTTGGTAGTTTAGGGGGCATGTTAACTTCCCAATAAAGACTTGCTATTGACTTATTGGTACCCTAAAACTTCTAACTTTTAGAGGCTATGTTGTTTAAGTTTTTTCTTAACGAAATTACGGTCTTTCAAACTAAAGTTACTAGATACATAAAGAACTATTAATCCTTAATTTCCCCCCCCAAAAAAAATCATACTACTGATGACTGGGATTTTTTTGAGTAGTATGTCACTTTCAGATATATAGCTCTAAACGAAAGGTGAATATTGAAATAGTTGACAAGGGCCTGCGTGGAAAAAAGATAAGGTATTTGACTATTCAAGTTACACGTTCGAATATCGACCTTAAAGGATTGCTAATGGTGAGTCAGGAGCGTGGTAGCATGTTTTTGTGATAGAGATCATCATCATTCTTAATATTTAACAGCATATTAATTTAATTAATTATAGTAAAACTACATGAAAAAAGTATTAATGTTTTCACATGAGTTTCCTCCATTCATCGGCGGAGTCGGTAGTGTTGGGTATCAAATAACAAAGTGGTTGAACGAAAAGGGATACAAAGTTGATGTCTTAACTCGTTATCAAAAAAATATTGATTATATTCAGGGGGTTAACTTCAAAGTTGTGAAAGTTGCTCCTAAATTTTGGTTTCTATCATACAAAAAATACTTAAAGAAATTAGACTTAGGGTCTTATGATGCGATCATTTTGAATGAATGTGCTCCAACGATCGTTGCAGGAAAATATTTTTCAGATGAGCTATTAAATAAGTCAATAGTATACTTACACGGACTGGAAGTCGAAAATATTTATACTAAAAATAAAAGAAATTTTTTGAGAAATTTGTTTGGTTTTAGATGTGACCACTTACGGGCTGTAAATAAAGCGAAAAATGTAATTGCCGTAGGCAAGCACATGAAATCAAAGTATGTTGAATCTGTTAATAATGAACTAGTTAGAGGAGTTGATGTTATTTACGCAGGTTTAGATATCAATCAATTTGATATTGTTAACACTTCTGAGAGAATTAAACCATTTACATTAATATCATCAAGCCGAATAGTAAAAGAGAAAGGTTATTTTGATAAACTTGAAATATTTAGGTTTTTAACAAAGAAATTAGATTTGAATTGGATTATTTGTGGAGATGGTGACGATTTAAATGAATTAAAAAGTAGAGTTAATTTATATGGTTTATCAGAAAAGGTAGATTTTAAAGGCTATTGTAGCCGAAATGAATTAAAAAAACATTATTCTAATGCTGATATATTTTGGTTGTTATCTAATTATGATGAGGCGCTTCCATTGAGTTATATTGAAGCTCAATTGTCAGGATTACCAACCGTAGGTAGGAATAAAGGAGGAACTAAGGAAACTATCTTGGATGGAATAAATGGTTTTCTTGTAGATGGTGAAAGAGATTGTATTAATAAACTATCTTCGTATATCATGTCAGATAAAAAATTCGATCGAAAAAACGTAAGAAAGAGTGCAATGTACTTTAATATAGATACCACTTTACTTAAGTTAGAAGCGCTACTATGAAAAGAAAATATTTATTAATAGACATATGTGGCACCTTGTACAAGGAAAATACTACTTTTTCTTTCTTAGATTACTTTTATAAAAACAGGTTAACAAACGTAAGAAAGTTAATTTTCATTAAGGTAATAAACAAGATTTCTATGGTTTTATTTGGTTTTGATTTAATAAAATATTTTTCTTTAAAGTCATTAAAAGGGGTTCCAAAAGATGAGCTATATAAAAAAGCTAAAGTTTTTGTCAGAGAAAATCTAAATAAAAACATAGCTATATTTGACTTTATAGAATCGAAATTGTCTCATGGTTATGAATTAAAGTTAGTATCCGCTACAATTGATCCTATCGCAGAGGCTATTTCTATTGAACTAGGGATACCTTATATTTCTAGCCAGTTAGAGTATAAAAATGATATATGCTCAGGCAAGCTAATGAAAGATATCTTATTGTCTAAGAGAGAAATCGTCATGAATGAGATTAATGATTATGATGTATTAGAGATAATTACTGATAACAAGACGGATATATCTTTATGTCATCTGTGTACTAATTTTTATTCAGTTTCTTATTCGAGAGAAAGTACTATTTTCTGGTATAAAAATGGAGCGAAAAATGTATATGAATTTTAATTTCTTTTTTGTACCATTTTTCTATTTTATAAAAACCAGAGCCAAAAGTGATATTAAGGTAATATCATGGGTTTTAATATATATATTCCCTATTTTTATTTTTGATTTTATTTATAATCATCAATTGTCATTTAAATCCATTCTGATTTCGGCATTTATATATACATTATATGAGATTGGTTATATCTATAATGATACAGAAACCATAAAAAAAGAGAAGAAGCCTACTATAAGACTAAGAGAGGAAAGCTTTTCTTTTTATGAAGGTAACAAGGTGGTTATATATTTTTCAAGATTAATCATTGCTATTCTTCTTAATGTTTTCTACGTTTATTTATATAATGACTTAAACATAAACTACATATGGTTTATATTGCCAGTTTTTTTTGTATATAATTTAACAAGAAGTAGGTTTAATTTAATATTACATTTTTTTCTTGTTATTTTAAGGTATTCACTTCCATTTTATATTTTTACTAACGATATATATTCTATATTATTTTCATGTTTTCTTTTTCCAATAATTAACCTTATAGAAAGGTGTTCTGAACAAAGGTTCAATATATCTAATTTTCAAAAATTCATTTTGTCAAATAAAAAGAATGGCAGGTATATATACTATTTTATTGTTTTTATTGTTTTTTTGTTTTTACATTTACAATTTAAATTTATCGATATAAGCTATGTGTTAATAGCATTTTATTATTTTTTATTTCGATATCTATCATACACCTTTGTTAATTCTTAAATAAAAGTGAAATATATAATTTAAAGGTTTGTATTTAAAAGTTTTTTATTTTTACATCTATAAAGTTAATCGATGTTAATGCTTAATATGAAATTTATATTAACAATTTTATTTCATCAGGATTTCTAGGAGGGGGAGTGATAAGAAGATTTGATTTTATAAAACATTTAATGTTATACGTTATGCTATTTGATATTTTATTATATTGTTCAAATACATATTGGTTTGATACACCAGGTTACTTACAATTATATTTGTCTATAATAAAGGTTTTATGTGTTTCTGTCTTTTTCCTACTCTACGTTTCAACTTTAAAATTTAATAAAAAAGAAATTATAATTGATGTCATTGTTCTGATAATTTGGTTATATATATCTTTTGTAATATTTTTAAATAAAGATACTTATGGGATTGCTGGTAAGGAATTTGTATCTGCTCTGGATCAGCATAAAGGGTTTTTAATAAATTTCTTATTTTATTATGTGCTTGGAAAATCTTTATATATTGATGATAAAGTTATAAGTGTTAGAGTGTATATCTTATTTTATTTTTTCTTAATTCTAGCAATGTTAATTTCATTTGATGTTAACAAATTTGTCTTATTGTCAATATCAGAAGATTCAATATATACAGGTAGTTATTTACAAATTGGTGACTTTTTATCAATATTGTCATTGATTTTTTTGGCATATATTAGATCGGAGAAATTACAATATCTTTTGATTATATTATCAGGGTTAATGTTATATCTAGTAGGAAGCAGGGGGGCTCTTTATGCTTTTTTATTAACTATAACTATTTATATCATTTATGACTTTAGGAATATGATTAATATTAGAAAGGTTTTATTAATATTTATACTATCATCTTTTTTTCTGTTATGTGTCGGTGTTTTTTCTGATATTTATTCAGACTTTAATTTGAAAGATTCAAGGATGTTATCGATACTTTTTAGTTATGACGATGATTATTCGGCGAATGCAAGAAATATATTATTATCTCAAGGTCTAGAGGATATAATGAACAACTTTTTTTGGGGGGATTTTTCAGGTCAACTGAAACATTATGGTGACGATCAAGGAACTAGATGGGGTGGATATATTCACTCTATTTTAAGCTATTGGAGACAATTTGGTCTGATACCTTTTATATTGTTTTCATTGTTATGGTTTTACAGCTTTGTGTTTATCTTAATGAAAAAAAATATACAAATTAGCACTAGAAATAAAACAACATTTTTGATTCTTATTTTTTGCTTCATGGAAATGTTGTTTGTTAGATCATATTTTACTTCTTACCTTTTAATCGGACTTGGTTTGTCGTCCACTAATATAAATCTGAAAAAGTATGAAAATTGATGTATCTATTATTGTTCCTTTCTATCAAAGGGCAAAAAATTTTGAAAAGATCTATAGTACTGTATTAAATCAAACATTAGTAAACTGGGAGTTGATTCTAGTCGATGATGCATCGACTGATGTCGAAGACCTTAGAAAAAGTGTTAATATAGCTAACGACTCTAGAATTAAATTATTTTGTTTTGAAGAAAACCAAGGTGGTGCTGTTGCTCGGAACAAGGGGATTATAGAATCAAAAGGGAAATACATTGCATTTCTAGACTCAGATGATTTTTGGATAGAAGATAAATTAGAAAAACAAATTTCACATATAGAAAAAAACAATTCGGATATTGTGTTTTGTGATTTAAAAGTGGTTGATAATAATCTAAAACTTTTAGAAGAAAAAAATGTAGATTATAATGATAACGAAGATGTATCAAATTATATCTTTGTTAAAGATGGAATTATACAAACATCATCTTTGCTAATAAAATCTCAATGTGTGAAAGATACTTTATTTAACCCTGTATTAAGACGTCACCAAGATTATGATCTTGTTCTTAGATTATATAAAAATGGTTATCTTTTTTCTAAAGTTAACGAGCCTTTGGTATATTGGGTTAATGATGGGAACTCAGTGATATCAAGAGGTGCTAAATACTCATTGTGTGTCAACTGGCTAAGAGTATATAAGGAGTTTATGACATCTGAAGCTTCAATTAATTATGCTTCAAAAATATTGTTTTGGATGGCTAGAAACGATGGAAATCGGATAAAATATTTTTATGATGTTTTTGAAGTTTTTGGTCTAGTTAAATCTTTCTACATCATTAGTAAGATCTTTATAAGAGTTTTACGAAAGGTTTTTTATGACTGTAATAATTGAAAGAATATTTAGGCTTGCTTCTGGTCTTATTTTTACAATAATTTTATCTAAAACCTTACCTGTTTCAATTTATGGAGAATATACATATTATCTTAGTATATTTTCTATATTATCATGTGTTGCCTCATTTGGTTTAGACGACTCTATAAAGAGATTTTATCTTTCACCAGAAATAAGTAATAATTATTTAACATTAGCCATAATAATAAAAACAACTTTATCTGCTATTTTAACAATTTTCTGTGTTTTTTATATTTCTATTGTTGATAATAGAAGTTGGTTGATTTTTTTTCCATTTTTTATTT
Organism: Vibrio aphrogenes; assembly: GCF_002157735.2. NCBI lineage: Bacteria > Pseudomonadati > Pseudomonadota > Gammaproteobacteria > Vibrionales > Vibrionaceae > Vibrio > Vibrio aphrogenes. The sequence continues at coordinate 2,250,633 of NZ_AP018689.1, read as the reverse complement.
TTAGTGGATTTTCTAGTTTTTTCTTAAATCTATCTTTGATATCAAATAAATTAAGGGAGGTATCTTTAATATCATTAGTTTATAATATTTTGATATCATTATTAAAACTTTTTTCTTTGTTTAATTTCGGCTTTGAAGTTTTTGTTTATATTCAGTCTTTAGAATGGTTTTTAATATCAATTATTTTTTTGAAAAAATTTGATGTAGACTTTTATAACTTTAATTTTTCTAAAAACCTACTAATTAGTCTATTAAAACCATCGGTTCCTTTATTTTTATCATCATTGGCAATAATAGGTTACTATAAAATTGATCAAATATTAATAACACACTTTTTAGGTTTCGAATCTAACGCAGTTTATTCATTATCATCACAGTTTGTTATCTCGGCTGGAATCATTCATGGAATATTAATTAATAAATCCTTCAAGAATATTTATTCTTTAAAAGATGATAAATTAAAATTATCCGCTTTGATGCGTAAATATTATTCTTACTCTATAATTGGGGTTTTTTTTATTTTATTAGTTGTCGCTACTGTCTTTCCTATTTTATTCAACTATATATGGGGTGAGCAGTATCATCTTGTTCCGAATCTGGTTTTATTTGGTATTGTGGGTTTGTTTTTTTCAGGGGTTGGTCTTCTTCATACACAGAAACTTATAGCTTTAGAGTTAGAAAATTATAGAATGTATAGAGTATTTGCAGGGCTGATTTGTAATATAATACTTAATATAATTTTTATACCTATATTAGGCATTTATGGTGCAATATTGGCGACAGTGTTATCTCAATTATTATCATCGGTCATTTTAAATTTATTTTTCAAAAGAACAAAAGATGACTTTTATGAACAGATTTATTCAATTTTCAATTTTTGGCGGTTGTAATGAAAGAAATTATACGTAAATTTGTTAAATTATTGGTTTCTCCAATAGTATTGGTATTTTTTATCTTATATAAGCTAAAATTAGCTCAATATAAAACGATAACTATTTTTATCTCAAAAATACCTGGTTTTATAGGGAACACACTAAGGCAATTATTTTATGAGTTTACTTTAGATTATGTAGGTAATAATTTAAGGGTTTTTTATGGATCTTATATAGTTTATCCTAATATCTCTATAGGTAACAATTGTACTATAGAAGAAGATTGTATTATCAGTCTATGTAATATAGGTGATGATGTAATAATCGCTGCAAACGTCTCCATAATGAGCGGTAATAAACATCATGATGTTGATGATACTATCAATACGTTTTATAACTCTAAATCTATACAAAAAAGAGTTATTTTAGGTAACAATCTATGGATCGGTGTTAGAAGTGTTATCATGGCTGATATATCTTCACATACTGCAGTTGGAGCTGGTAGTGTTGTTACTAAAACTTTTCCAGAATATATGGTTATTGCTGGTATTCCTGCAAAAGTAATAAAAAGTAGAATTAATTAAATAGTTTTTTACTTGGTTATATTTGATGGTTTTAATGAATTTCTAGTTGTTATTAAGATTAAGAAATTATTGAAATTTAATTTTAAATAATATAAAAATTATAATTTAAATTGCATGCAAGTTCTAGGGTTTAAATTAAATCATAGGTTTCTAATTAATTAGTTAAGATGATAATAATTTACCATATATAGATTAGGGGAATAGATGAAAAAGGTAGCAATTATAATGAGTGTATATCACTCAGATCGTAAGGTTGAACTTGAGTCTGCGGTGAATAGTATGTTGTTACAGACATATGAAAATATAGATATCTTTCTATACCGTGATGGTGCAGTGCCAAGTGATATTCAGTGTTATCTTGATTCACTATCGTTAAATGAAAATATAAATGTTATAGAAGATCCTATTAACAATGGTCTTGCGAATGCACTTAATAATTTAATAGACTTAATTGTTAACCTTAATGACTATGATTACATTGCACGTATGGATGCAGATGATATTTCTCGCTTAGAAAGGATTGAGCGTCAAGTTGACTTCCTAAATGCTAATAATGAAATTCATGTTTGTGGAACATCTTGTAGAGAGTTTGGTGCTTCATTCGCATTGACTGAAAAACATTTGCCTAAGACACATGATGAACTGAGAAGTTTTAGTATTACACGTTGTCCCTTTATTCATCCGTCAGTAATGTTTCGTTCACAAATTTTTTATTCGGGAATTCGATATTCAACCAATACTTCTTTTACTGAAGATATGGCACTTTGGTTTGAGTTACTACATCTGGGATATAAATTCTCTAATATTAACGAAATTTTATTAGATTATCGCCTGAATGAAAATACAGTTCATCGGCGGAAAGGTTTAGGAAAGGCAATTAGTGAAGTAAAGTTAAGGTATTATTATATGTTTAAATTAAACGAATTATCATTTAAATCGATACTTTTGATTTTTTCTCGTTTTGTATTCCACTTACTTCCTAATTCTTTGATGAAGTTAGCATATAAACGTGCTAGATGAAAAACGCTGCTAAGCTGCATGGCGTATATAGATTCAAACCCAGTTCGGGCTGGCATGGTGCAATGACTTGAAGAGTCTGAGTTTACTTCTATTTATGAGCGTATTCATTCTGTGGCTTGTAAAGGGGATGAAAGGAAAGGTGATTTGTCCTCTTTACCAGTTAAGGGCTTGGCTGGCTTTTTAGGTAATGAGCGACAAATTCATTCTTCGGTATTTTTCAAGTTAGGTGGTATTGAGTTCTCTTGGTTAGATGGTTTCACTTTAATGGAAACTTTAGGTCAAGTGGTGCGGCCTAATAAGCGTGGTCTTCTTTCGCCATGTCATAATACAATCCTTGAACGGCTAAGCATGAATAATGCGGAATGGCTTAAACTTTCAGAAAGTTTTGGAGGAAAATTTCGCTGCGCTGTAGGGTCTGTTAAAAAACTTGAAAACTACGCATTACACACCAATCGTGCATGGGTATCTGGACAACGCTTGATGTCTGTTTAAGTTCAATGATGGCATAGCCGAGTTTATTTACACTCAGTACCCATATTGAGACAAGCTCCAATTTAGATCCTTTTTTCTATTTTTTTAGTTGCCTATAACTCCTTATGTCTCAGTGGTGAGACAGAACTGAGACTGTTTTGTTTACTCCTGATAATGATCTTTGTCAGTAACTATAAATCGTGTTCAGATAGTTCGGTGGGATTACCTTTCATTGTGATAAATATTGATATAAATAACCCTAAATACACGATAGGTATTTAGGGTTAAAGTTATATTTGATGTGATTAAATTTCAGCCTCTGCCTCTACTTCAGGAGGGGTCATATCAGCTGTTAATACTGGTTCAATACGTGGTGTAGTGGTACAGTGATTTTGGTCACCTAGTTAGAGGTGATACCATCACCTCGTAAATCATTAGGTGAAGAAAAATGACCAAAAAATCACGTAAGAATTTCAGTCCAGAATTTAGATTAGAAACCGCTCAACTTGTATTAGATCATGGCTATACACACGAAGAAGCGGCGCAAGCCATGAACGTTGGTTATTCAACCATTGGTAAATGGGTTAAGCAGTTAAAAGAAGAGCGGCAAGGTAAAGCACCCAAAGCAACACCAATGACGCCAGAGCAGCTTAAAATACGTGAACTTGAAAAAAAGATAGAACGTATTGAATTAGAAAAAGAAATTCTAAAAAAGGCTACCGCTCTATTGATGTCAGACTCACTGAACAATTCGAATTAATCGAAAAACTCAATAAGAGCAATAAAAACAAGTACTCAGTGAAAATCTTGTGTACAGCGTTTGGTGTCCACCGTAGTAGCTTTAAATATTGGCAAATGCGTGACAAATTACCTTCAACTAAGCAGCTTTTATTAGAAAGAAAAGTAAGAGATGCTCATGCCCAAAGCGGAGGTTCAGCTGGTGCTAGAACGATAAGTTGTATCATTACCAATGATGATAGTGATATTACGTTAACCCGTTATCGTGCCAGTAATCTTATGAAAAGATTAGGATTGGTGAGCTGCCAGTTACCGCAGCATTCATATAAAAAAGCGACAAAAGAACATGTCGCTATTCCTAATTTATTAAACCGCCAATTTAATGTGACCGCACCGAACAAAGTTTGGTGTGGGGATGTCACTTACATTTGGACTGGAAATCATTGGGCATATCTAGCTATCGTTATCGACTTATATTCTCGTAAGCCTATAGGTTGGACTTTGTCCAATTCGCCAGATAGCGAATTAACAATGAAAGCGTTAACAATGGCTTACGAATTACGAGGCAGACCCAAAGGCGTCATGTTCCACAGCGATCAAGGAAGCCACTATACGAGCCGTAAATTTAGACAACGATTATGGCGATACAAGATAAAGCAAAGCATGAGTCGACGTGGAAATTGTTGGGATAACTCCCCGATGGAACGTTTTTTCAGAAGTTTAAAAACTGAATGGGTTCCAACTACGGGCTACAGTAGTTTTCATGAAGCGAAAATAGAGATAACAAAATATATCATTGGCTATTACAGCCAAGTCAGACCCCATCAGCATAATGCTGGTTTAAGCCCCAATGAATCAGAAAGATTATATTGGATGAACTCTAAAACCGTGGCCAATTTTCATTGACCACTACATGGGTGATATGCTGTTTCATATGCATATGCAATAGATAGTAATGTGTTTTCAGCAAACTCTCGACCTAACATTTCTAACCCTACAGGTAATGGAGTTTCGGATTCTATTGATGAATATCCTACAGGCATTGTTAATGCAGGGAAGCCAGTAAATGGGCTCATACGGTTCGCAGAACCTGTCGACGTTGGGCTTTTACCATAATCTCCTGCTAAACCAGTTATAGTTGGATAAATTAAAACGTCATATGACGCACCTAAACTTTCTCCGTTAACATCAGTGTTATCCAGTGCCCTCATGAATCGGCCTCGAACTACATCTGGACGCTCATATACGTTTTTTAAATAAGTGTCATCATTCCAACGATCCCCACCTAAAGAAGCATAAAGAGAAAAACTGCCTTCACTTGAATCTAAGTATTGACCACTAGCATATACTTCATCAATGCTTCTTAAGTGTTGATCGACTGAAGTGCATCCATTCGTTGAGTTGTGGAATAGTACAACCTTGGGGATATCAGAAGTGGTGTACATTGGAGTATTTGAAACCGTTGCAGGTTATCTGCTATGGCTAAATGGCGTACGTCACCTTGGTTCCGCGAATGCTGCTCTATTCTTCAATCTTGTTCCGATTTTCTCCGTGTTAACGTCCTATATGCTTGGCCAAGAAGTTACTGGGTTGCAACTGTTTGGTATTATGGTTGTTATTGCAGGTTTGCTGCTGCCACGTATTTCCCTGGTTAAACGCGAGCCTAAAATTTACGCTAAATCCTAAATAGGTACACAGTTAATCATTGATAAAGGCAGAAGATTTTTGCCTTTTTTTTTAAATTTGGTATAGGGATTGAGTTTGACCACAAACGACGGCCTAGAAAGCCTAAGTTGCAGCTTAAGCTTAGGTCTCACATTACCCAAAAGCAGAGTTAATTTCCCATACAAACATTTAAGGTTTCAAGATACTTTTCCTACGGTATTCTTCTTGTTACCGTGCTGTCATTATGTGATTGAGCGGTGCCATTTTTGCCACATTCATACTCGGATTTTTTCGGCCCAGTGCGTCTCATTGTTCTGATTTGAGCGACTTTTCTGTCTCAAGGGGATTGAGTGAATCGCTGGGAAGGCTTGGTGAGTAAGGGCTGGGAGGGGAGCGAAGGAGGTTGTCCCAATGGGCATCACTGTTGAGTCGTGCTTCTTTTTATCTTTTTGTAAGGAAGAGAAAACCCAAACAAATATGCTTGGGTTATCGGTTTCTTATGTCTACAAGTAGGGGCTGTTGCCTGCGGATCTCGTCGCGAGTGGTATAACGATAAGAAAAAATGACACGTTCGTCAATTGATTACCTATAAGGGGTTCTGTGAAGTTGTTTATTCTTACGCAGAGATGTTTTTCGATTATTTAGTGTAGTAAATCGTTATGATAGTCCACAAATCGATGGAAATACTACTACCAGTAAGATTACGGATCTTTTTATGAATAACGCTATTTAATTTCAATGTTTCAAATACCATTTAACCGTATCGAGAATTCCTTTGTCAAAAGATAAATCAGGCTTCCAATTTAAATCATGTTTTATTTTTTTTGAATCGACAGCATAACGGACATCATGACCAGGTCTATCCTTTGTATAAATAATTAAGTCTTTATATTTTTGTATTCCTTTAGGTTTGGAGGGAGAGAGTTCTTCGAGAATTTGACAAATTTTATGGATAACGTGAATGTTAGTCATCGGGTTATCTCCACCGATATTATAACTTTCTCCTATTTTTCCTTTTCTTATTACAAAATATAAAGCTCGAGCGTGGTCTTCGACATGTAACCAGTCTCTAACCTGTAAGCCATTACCATAAATTTCAATTGATCTTCCTGAGAGTGCATTTAATATTGTCTTTGGAATTAACTTTTCTGGGTATTGGTAAGGGCCATAGTTATTTGAGCTATTGGTGATAATCGTTGGTAAGCCATAAGTGCGTTGCCAAGCTCTAACTAAGTGATCACTTGATGCTTTAGAGGCGGAATAAGGTGAGCTCGGCATATAGGGTGTGCTTTCGGTAAATAGGTGATTAGAGTCTTTTAGATCGCCATACACTTCGTCAGTTGAAATATGATGAAATCGAAATGCTGCTTTAGCTTTATTATTTAGATTTTTCCAATATAGGCGTGAGGTCTCAAGAAGTTGATAGGTGCCGATAATATTAGTATAAATAAAATCATTAGGATTATTAATTGATTTATCAACGTGAGACTCAGCAGCCAGATTCATAACAGCATCTGGTTTATATTTATTGAATAATTTCTCGAGTTCTAGGCGGTTGCAAATATCAACTTTTTCAAATTGATATCGCTCATTATTTTCAATTTCTGATAAATTTTCAAGGTTTCCAGCATAAGTTAATTTATCAACATTAATCACGTTGTCATCAGTGTTGTTAATAATGTATCTAATAACAGCAGAACCAATAAACCCTGCACCACCAGTAATTAAAATATTCATATTTCGTAAAATTGCTCTTTTCTTTGATATGCTTGTAAAGGTATATATCACTTAGTTATTTCAGGATTTTACTTCTTTTTAATCTTAATTTATAGGTGTGTTTTCATTATGAAACTTCAAGTTAATCGATAAATGTTCCAGTGATAATGGTGGTAATATTAGGGGATTAAAGAGAGTATACATTGACACGTAGGCTCAATATCTTTACATTAAAAACCGCTTTTTTAAGGCTTAGATTCGTTCCGGGTATCGATAAGATAAACGAATGTTTTTAAGGTGTTGTGATACTGTATCCACTTGTATTGAGGCTAGTTTGTACTCGTTCATTGCTCTCTTTTTTATTTTCTTTGTGTCTTTTGCGGTTCTTTTCCTTCTACGAAAATGGGCAAAAAAAGTAGGTTTAGTCGATAAGCCAAACGAACGTAAGTTACACAAAGGTGCAGTACCTTTAGTTGGGGGGATAGCGATATCTTTTACTTTTTTATACTTCCTCTTTAACAATGACCATTTGCTCTATGAGGTTAATTTGTATGCGATTTCTATCCTTACCTTGGTTGTGGTTGGGGCATTAGATGACAAGTATGATCTCAGTTTTAAATTACGTTTTGCCATACAAGCTCTTTTGTCAGTTTCAATGATGGCCATGGCCAATTTACAGCTTCATGCACTAGGTAATGTGTTTGGTTATGGGAGCGTAGATCTTGGCTATTTAGGGTATGTCGTGACGGTATTTGCTGTGATTGGCGCTATCAATGCATTCAATATGGTTGATGGTATTGATGGTCTTTTAGGTGGCTTATCGATGGTCACCTTTGGTGGGCTAGGTTTTATGCTACTTTATGATGGTCAATATAACCTGTCTTATCTCTGCTTGGTTCTCATTGTTATTATTTTGCCATACATTTTATTAAATCTCGGAGCCTTTGGTCGGAAGCGTAAAGTCTTTATGGGAGATGCGGGAAGTATGGTGATTGGTTTTACGGTTATTTGGTTTTTGCTCGTAGCAAGCCAAAATGGTACCAAACCACCATTACGCCCAGTGACTGCATTATGGTTAATTGCTGTACCTTTGTTAGACATGGCCGCCATTATGATTCGTCGTATGCGTCGTGGTTGTTCACCATTTAAACCTGATAGAGAGCATTTACATCATATCTTCCAAAGGCTTGGCTTGAACTCTACACAAACATTGGTGGCGATCTGTAGTATTGCAATGCTATTTGCCGCTTTTGGGATCTATGGTGAAATCGTTAATATCCCTGAATATATTATGTTCTACTTATTTATTGGTTGCTTTATTACTTATACATTATTGTTATCTTATGTATGGAGAATCACCGCAAAAATCCGTGAACTAAGACAAGCGACAACAACGAAAACAGAATAAACCTAAACACGTTGATTTCCCTTCTTAGCGGGATTTAAAGATTAAGTTCCGCTATCTTTCCTTCATTTCACATCTTTCTCGCTATGCTGCTCTTTCATTTTTATCATGACTAATGTTCTTATCGATTAGTTGCTATTGGTCGAGTTATATACCCCATTTCTATCATCTGCACGCATACGCTTTGCTTGTGTTGAGCACTCCTCAAGGTGTGAATTCAAACGACGTAACTGAACAAAAAGCATTGAAAAAATCATCATAAATTTCCTCTAATTGGTGTGAGTATTGACATCATAATGGCCAAATGTGGGTGGAATATGAGGAAAATGTGGTCTTAGTCGTCATTTTTGACGCTATAATGTCGTTTTACCCTAAACCAATGAGCATGATGTGATAATGTCATCGATAACTTATTGATTTTATATGTGATCAGTCTCTTAAATTACCGTTTTAAACTCGTTGTCTTTATGTAGGATGACCTTAATCACGTCATTGTTTTTTTGGGGTTGGTAGCATCATGGTTTAATACCTAATAAGAGGTGTTAGATCTACATGAAATATCGAATTAATGGCTTTTTATATTACGATGTGATTGATGCGACTTTGAGCATCCATGATGATGGTCTATCTGATACACAGTTATCGATTACGGCAAATGCTCTGTTGTACTTTTTATTGCAAAGTGAAGGTGTGATTTCTCGTGATGAGATCTTAAAGGCCGTATGGGATGAAAATGGACTCATCTCATCAAATGGTAACCTTAACCAATATTTGAGTTTATTACGGAAAACCTTTCGTCATTATCAGATAGAAGATTTTATTGTTACGGTTGCTCGTGGACGATTAGAAATCAATAAAAACATTCATGTTGAAGTCATCGATGATAATCAACTACATCCGCTCTTTTGGCATCAACAACCTCAACACCATCCAGATTCGATTTTTCAACCTATAGACTCAACAAGTCCAGCTAGCCCAACAATGGCCAAAAGTTCAAAGCTCGACAATGATCATCAAGAGCGAGCCTGGCAAATCGCAAGTTTAGTTTTATTGAGTTGTATTGTGCTTATGCTTGGGTTTGTATTAATCGGAAATGTACGCTTTTTTCCTACGCAAGAGGGTGAGTTCTTTAAGTTAACTCGACTTCCTGTCGCTTCGTGTAATGTCTATATCGGTGAAGACTTTAATAACCCTAAACTAGAGCACAGTTATCAAGAGCGCTTCGATGCTATGCGTCAAACCTTAGATCTTGAATGTTTGGCTGGATTAAGTTTTGTTTTTTATGACAGTGATAAGTTGAACAATAAAGAATTGGGACGGATCTTTATGGCTCAATGTACAACCAACGAAAAGAATTCGTATGTCTATTGTGATAATTATTTTTACTATAAAGGGAAGTCGTCATGAACATGAGTTACTTTAAAAGTTGGAAATGGTGTTTTTTAGGCCTTCTTATTCCTTTCTTCTTTGTTGGGAAATATATTGTTTCTCTGTGGTTTTTGAATACGCAAGGTCCGATGCAGTGTACCGCTCAATCGGTGATGACTTTTGAGGAAAAAGTAACGGATAATCTCAATGTTAATATCCATTTTGGTTTTGCAAGAAATGGACGAGGAACGATAGTGGTAGAGGGGTACTCTCATTCTCAAATGGGATGGAAATATATGCAGCGTTTTGTCAATTTTGACTATGAGGTGAAATCACTATCCAATGTTGAATGGGAGTATAACGTCAAAAACTGGTCCTCACATTCATCCCCATTAGATGCTACGCCGGACTTTCTATTTGAGTATTTTATGAATGAGATGGCTGGTAACTATCCCGATTTACGTATTCAAGCAAAACAACTTAATTCCAGTACCGTGCTTTTAAGCTCGATGCACTCACCGTTATTTATCTGTTCCCTGACTCAATAGCTTTTGTCTGCTCTTTTCTCGTTTTTCTCTTTCTTTTAACTGTCGTAATTCACTTGATGACCTACCGGTAAGTGTCAATGTGACTCATAAATTTTATATTGAATGAGGCTTTATATGCTCAATGTTTTTATTCGTGCTTTTAATGGCAATGAATTTAAAAACTGTGATCTGGGTTTTTTATAAAATATCGCTTAAATATAAAAAACAATATTTTGATGTAAATTGGTGCCAGGTTATTCAATAAATCTGGTCTAATAACCTAAATATCTCATTTGTCAGTAATAATGTGACATTCTAAGGCGAGAGACGTTATGTTGTTAGTGAAGTCACTTATAACGTGCTCTATCAGGGGGATGAGGACTTTATTTATTTTACCAGTGGCTTCGTTATCTAATGCGAAGGAGTGAAGAGATGATAGGTTGTTGATGAATGTTAAGTTGATTAACGTTAAATAATCACAACCGAGAGAACGTAAATATTACCTTGCTAGCCATACTTCTAGTGGGAAATCAGGTGAAGGAGTTCAGTTATGATGTTTGATAAAGATTTAGAATCCATCCAAGCCGCCCGTGAGTTAATCCATAATGCCAAACAAGCCCAACAAGAATATGCTAAGTTTTCTCAGCAGCAAATAGATGCCATTGTGGCGCACGTTGCAACAGAGGCCGCGTTGCATGCTGAAGATCTGGCCAAAGTTGCACAGAAAGAAACAGGGTTTGGACGCTGGCAAGATAAAGTCCTGAAGAATATTTTTGCTTCTACGCAAGTCCATGAATATATTCGTGACATGAAAACAATCGGTATTATTTCTGATGATCCTGTTAATCAGATGATGGAAGTCGGTGTGCCAATCGGGATTATTACGGCATTAATTCCATCGACGAACCCAACGTCGACGATTTTCTACAAGGCCTTAATTGCCTTAAAAGCAGGTAACGCAATTATTTTCTCACCTCACCCACATGCCAAACAATGTAGCCAACAAGCGGTAGAGATCGTTAAGCGTGCTGCATTAGAGGCAGGCGCTCCTGCTGGGATCATCGATGGCGTAACCTTGTTGACGATGCAAGCGACAGAAGCCTTGATGAAGAGTGACGATGTGTCTTTGATTTTGGCAACCGGTGGTGAAGCCATGGTGAAAGCAGCTTATGCATCCGGAACTCCAACCATTAGTGGTGGGCCGGGTAATGGTCCTGCCTTTATTGAGCGTAGTGCAAACATCCCACAAGCGGTTAAAGATATCATTACCAGTAAAACCTTTGATAATGGTGTTATTTGCGCCTCTGAACAGTCGATTATTGTTGAGCGTTGTATCTCAGAGCAAGTGTATTTTGAATTAGAACGCCAAGGTGCTTATTTACTCAATGAGCTAGAGTCTCAACAAGTTGCTAATATTTTATTGCGACCTAACGGGATGCTTAACGCTGAACTGGTCGGCTTATCAGCGGTCACGGTTGCCCAAAAAGCAGGCTTTAAAGTGCCAGAAACAACGACAGTGTTAGTATCGCTTCAAGATACTGTGTCATTGAAAAACCCATACTCACGGGAAAAACTGTGTCCAGTATTAGGATTGTATGTTGAAGAAGATTGGCAAGGTGCTTGTGAACGTATCATGGAATTACTTACCAACGAAGGTATTGGGCATACTTTAGTGATTCATACGCAAAGTCCAGATATTGTGCGAGAGTTTGCGTTAGAAAAACCAGTCTATCGAATCTTGGTTAACACTCCTGCTGCCTTGGGCGCAATTGGGGCAACAACTAATATGACCCCAGCGCTAACACTGGGTTGTGGGGCATTGGGTGGTGGCTCAAGTTCGGATAACGTGAGCCCTATGAACTTAATTAACATTAAGCGAGTCGGGTATGGTGTACGTTCAATTGAAGATCTGCGTAAACCAGTTGCGGCCTTTGCATCAGAACCAGAGTTAGTTGGATGAGCGCTGGTGGGATAAAAGAACATTCAGTGATGGTTAAATATAAGGAATAAGCATCACTGAACAACCCTTCCTATAGAGAGAGCCTTATATTCAATAAGGTCTAGATAGCGCGTAGAGCCAATTGTCTACGCGCTTTTTTTATGGTGATTGGTATTAGTATCATGTCTCAAGATAAGATCTTAAGCTTCTTTATATTCATAATGGTAATACCCATAACCACCATAGTTTGCTGCGGCTTTTTTCTCTATCGCATTGAGAATAAAACCTTTAATTTCTATACCATTTTGTTCAAAGCGTTGCCAAGCGATTTCCGTTTCTTTGATTGTGGTTTTTTCAAAACGGCCGACCATTAATGTTGTCCCCGCATGGCGACCAATAATTGCCGCATCGGTCACAGCTAAAACAGGTGGAGTATCAATTAAAACCAAATCATAATGTTCTGAAGCCCAATCCAATAGAGTTTTTAATCGAGAATGCATCAGGAGCTCGGAAGGGTTCGGGGGGATAGCTCCTCGGCTGATGCAGCTTAAATTCTCGATTGGAAGAGTTTGAATAATATCATCAATATCAACTTGCCCGCTCAAGTAATCCGAAAGCCCGGGGGTCAAGTTACAATTTATGGTTTTATGAATATGGCCTTTACGCATATCGGAATCTATTAACAACGTTTTTTGATTCGATTGAGCAATAATACTGGCCATATTCGTAGAAACAAAAGATTTCCCTAATGATGGGCTTGGGCCAGAAATCATAAGGATATTATTTTTTGCTTCCATCATGGCAAAGTGTAGGCTTGTTCTTAAACTACGCAATGCTTCAATAGAGAGATCGCCTGGATTTGATAATGATAATAAAGATTGCTCTATAGTAAGAGTTTGCTTTCTCTTTTCTCTCTTTTTATCAATATCAATTTGTCCAGATGAGACCGGAATTGAGGCATAAACAGGTAAACCTATATCTTCAATTTGTTCTGCCGATTCAATCCCACGATGCATCGCTGTTTTCAGTAATACGAGTGCTACTGATAACATGCCACCTAATAAGGTTGCTAATACTGCAATTAATGGTTTTTTAGGTTTAACCGCTTGAGGGTAACTTTGAGCACCATCAATAATCCTAACGTTACCAATAGTACTGGCTTTAACGATATTCAGCTCTTGAACTTTATTTAACAGTTGAACATATATTTGTTGAGTAACTTCCACATCACGTGTCATGCGTAAAATTTCACGTTGAGTTTTTGGAAGCTTTTCAATACGTTTATTTAAGCGTGCTTTTTCTTCTAATAAGGTTTTACGCTTAGACATAAGTGATTGGTAAGCTGGATGATTTTTGGTATACAACTTAGAGATGTCACTTTCTTTAAATGTTAGCTCGTTTAGTTGTGATTCCAAGGAAACCATCACATTTAATGTGGATTGAGCTTCCATTGTCAGATCAACAGATTCATTAGTCTGGCGGTATTGATTTAATTTATCTTCAGCCTCATTGAGTTGCTCTTTAATTGACGGCAGATGTTTATTTAAAACTTCTAAGCTACTTTCTGCTTCAACAGAGTTGCGAGCCACATTCTGCATAAAATAATTTCGAGCAAGGTCATTAAGTTGCTCTTGAATGTCTGTACGATTTTCACCCATTAATGAGAGCTGTAAAATGCCGGTTTGCTTTCCCCGCTCTGTAATAGATAAATTATTTTGTAGGTTTTGAATTGCTTCAAGACGGCTAATTTTAGCGATGGTAAAGCTATCCTTTGTTTGCCCTTCGAGAGCCATGACAAAAAGAGAGAACCCATTACTCTTTGTTAACTCGCCAACCTTACCTTTTAAGACTAACTGATTTTGGTTATTGGTTAAGCTGAATAGTCCATGTTCTTGATCCGTAATTGTCAGTGTATATGACATTTTTGGATCAGCATTTTCTGGTACATCAAAGCGGCTAATTTTAATGTGTTGGGTATCGCCGAGCAATCTTGCTAACCCTTTTCCAATCACCGGGAAGTGATTCGCACTGCTGGTGGTGGTGAGATTTAGGTTATCGACCGTTTCCCCTAAAACCATGCGAGATTTTAAAATTTCGATTTCGGTAGCAGCCGGAGAGTTTGATTCAAAAATATCACTCATATCACCACTTAAGACTGGCATGCCTGTTGTTTTCTGTTCAATTTGAATCAAAGCATCTGTTTTATAAATAGGTGTGGCGAGTAAGGCATAGCTAACACCAATAATCGAAAATAGAAAAGTAACGAGGATGATGAACCATTTATGATCTAATAACGCCCCAAATAATTTGCCAAGATCAATTTCATCCTCTTGTAGATGTGAATTTTTTATACCTGTTTTTTGTGTATGGTCATTAACACTCATTTATACTAACTACTCATCAAAGTGAATCATTAAGTGGTTGGTCATTTATTTGATATTGACCAATTCCCGTTATTTTATTTTGTTAGCCCATGCTTGTGAGGCAAGTTCTAATTGGCGATATGCAAATTCAAAAGCTTCTCGACTTTTCATATAAGGATCAGGGATTTCTTTTTGACTTAACCATTGACCGAAGAGCATGGTTTTCCCCCTTACTTCTGGTGCGAGATGACAAATGGACTCGAGGTGTTTTTTTTCCATAACTAAAATTAAATCATAGTTTTGGCATAAGGACTGAGTTAATTGCTGTGCTTTATGTCCTTCTAATGACAATCCATGCTCTTGCGCTATTTGATTGGCACTATGATCAGCTTCTTTACCCAATAAGCCACTTTTTTGGGTACCTAAGCCAGCAGAAGCAATATGCTTATCTGGTAGGTGTTGTTGTAATAACTTCTCACCTATTGGTGAGCGGCAGATATTCTCTAGACACACGACGAGTATTTTTTGAAACATGGTATATCCTTTACATGTATAAAATAGGTGCGATTAAATGAAGCGTGACCACATACTTGGTTGTTATATCACTTGCTGTCGCATTGTTATTTTAAATCCGTGTAATAATTTAAACCTTCAGATAAGTTGTTAAACCCGGTAATGGTTGGTAGTAATTTCATGATCACGCGGTTCCAACGAGTGATCGGCGCAGCAGTGACATACACTATGTCGTAAGGCTGCATTTGGAATTCCGTACCAATAACTAAAGCCGTCGCATCTTTGATATCAAGTTGATAGATGTTCGCGATCGGGGGCTGTTCTTGTTGTCCAGCACCATCATCTGATTTAGGCGATGTAGCCTGAACAGGATCATTTTTAATTGAACGAATGACAAACACGCCAGTGGCATCTGCATCAAGCTGGTTAATACCACCCACATTACTCAAGGCCTCGGTTAAGCTCATACCGGAGCGGTCGATTTTAAGAAGTTTGGGATCATTCACTTCGCCCATCACAAACACTTTTTGTGCATCATTACGTGGCACATGGATGATGTCCCCATTTTGAAGAAGGCGGTTTTGAGTTAAATCACCTCTTTGCATGAGAGCGTATAGAGAGATGCTTTCTTCTTTGCCATTACGAGTCAACGTGATGTTACGCCAATCAGCATCCGCACTTAATCCACCGGAACGGTTAATCGCATCTAAGATGGTTAAAGGTACGTTAGAAATAGCTTGTTGACCGGGTTGGTTAATTTCACCTGTTATATAGGCTTTCTGTGAACGAAACGCGGCGACATTGACGTCAACTTGGGGACTTTCAATATACTTAGCTAAACGTTTGGCTATTTCATCACGAATTTCGGTGACGGTTTTGCCTTGAACATGAACGGTTCCAATATAAGGATAAAAAATGCTGCCATCAGCATGAACCCAGTTACCAGATTCACTCGAGCTACGGTAAGAACCGGCAGGAATAGTTAACTCTGGGTGATCCCAAATAGTGATGTTTAAGATATCACCAGGGCCAATGTAGTACTGGTATTGAGCTACTTGTTTATCTAAGTTCGGATTACTTCTTGACGAAACAGGAGAGCCTTTAAAACTTGATACTGTATTGGCCGATAATTGATAGACATTCACACGACTAGAGATATCTTCATCAGAGGATTGTTCTGAGTTGGGTTCAACAATGTGTTTCCCGGATAAGCTAAGATGAGAGCCTGGTAGAGTGCAACCTGATAATAAAACACTTGTTAGCAGCAATGAGAGATGTTTTTTAGTTATGTTCATACAGTCCATCGTACTTCTTGCTTGTTATAGTTTGGCAAGGATTCAAAAATACGTAAGCTAAACTTGCACAGTTAAGTGATGATAAGTCATCCAATAATGTATAAAAATTATCGCGCGATAATATAGGAACTCTTTATTTTGACAAATATATAAATATCAAAAATAATGGTTTGACCACGTTCTTCTAAAAGCTTTATTTGTTTTTAATTAAGATGGATTGTCATCACAAAGTAAAATACCCCTTGATTTTTAACGTTGATCTGATTTCTAAATTATTAGGTTACCTTTTTTTTGAAAAATGAGGCAATCACCTAATGTATTTGTATTATTTATATTTTCCGTGATTAATCTCACACTTTTATAGTTTGCGTGTGTTTATGTGATATTTATTATCAATAAAAAATCTAATGTATTTATTAAGTAGATTTATGAGTTTTTTTGTAGATGTGATTCAGATGAGATTTTTCTAATGATAGTTTATTAGTACTTTATTTGAATGAAGTTGAAGCGAAACTAAAATATTGATTTAATTGTAAGTATCATTTCAGAATGACTATCAATCTGAACATCCGCCTTTCATCGATTTTAACTTTACGATAAGCTCAGTCTTACTGAGGCCTTTAACACGGAATAGACTGTGCTAGAGGTGAATTTTTTTATTTGGATACATTATGAAAATCGCTATTGCAGGTACAGGCTACGTTGGCCTTTCGAATGCCGTTCTCCTATCTCAGCACCATGAAGTGGTTGCCGTCGATATCATCCCTGAAAAAGTCGAGATGATTAACAATAAAAAATCACCCATTGTTGATGCTGAAATTGAGCAATTTCTGGCTCAAAAAGAACTTAACTTAACGGCGACATTAGACAAACAAATCGCTTACCAAGATGCTGACTATGTGGTGATTGCCACACCAACAGATTACGATCCACAAACGAACTATTTTAATACCTCATCTGTGGAAGCGGTGATCCGTGACGTTATGGAGATTAATCCTCAAGCGGTAATGGTGATTAAATCAACCGTTCCAGTAGGTTATACTTCTGATATCAAAGAAAAAATGCAATGTGAGAATATTATGTTCTCGCCAGAGTTTTTACGTGAAGGTCGTGCACTGTACGATAATTTGTACCCATCACGCATTATTGTCGGTGAGCAGTCTGAGCGCGCGAAAGTCTTTGCTGACTTATTGGTGGAAGGGGCTGAAAAACAAGATATTCCGGTATTATTTACCCATTCCACTGAAGCGGAAGCGGTTAAATTATTCTCAAATACTTATCTCGCATTGCGTGTTGCTTACTTTAATGAGCTTGACTCATACGCCGAAGTGAATGGTCTAGATGCTCGTCAAATCATTGAAGGCGTAGGTTTAGATCCTCGAATTGGTGATCATTATAATAACCCATCCTTTGGCTACGGCGGTTATTGCTTACCGAAAGATACTAAGCAGTTATTAGCCAACTACGATTCCGTTCCTAACAATATTATTGGTGCTATCGTTGATGCTAACCGAACTCGTAAAGACTTTGTGGCAGATTCAATCATTAAACGTAACCCCAAAGTGGTTGGTGTCTATCGTTTAATTATGAAAGCGGGCTCTGATAATTTCCGTGCTTCAAGCATTCAAGGCATTATGAAACGTCTGAAAGCAAAAGGCATTGAAGTGGTTGTCTATGAGCCGGTATTAAAAGAAGATGACTTCTTCCGCTCACGTGTTATCCGTGATTTGAATGAGTTTAAACAAGTCTCTGATGTGATCGTATCTAACCGCATGATGGATGAATTATCTGACGTCGCGGATAAAGTGTATACTCGCGATTTATTTGGCTCGGATTAAACGCAGAAAGATTGTTTCTAGTCGCGTGGAAAAGTGAAACAGGAGCCGAGAGCCGGGGACGTTTCTCTCGGGTGGCGAAAGACTTCCCCGTCATTCTAAAAGTGAGGGACGAACTGTTTGGAATCTTCTAGAGCGTGTTGAGTCTCTAATGGTAGTAGGAGATCCTGAACAGCGCTCCTTCGTCGCTTTTCAGGATGACGGAATTTTATTACGAGCAGCGTGTTTGTAATGGTACAGTGATTTACGTGGAAAAGTGAAACAGGAGCCGAGAGCCGGGGATGTTTCACTCGGGAGGCGAAAGACTTCCCCTTCATTCCAAAAGTGAGGGACGAACTGTTTGGAATCTCCTATAGCGTGTTGAGTCTCTAATGGTAGCAGGAGATCCTGAACAGCGCTCCTTCGTCGCTTTTCAGGATGACGGAATTTTATTACGAGCAGCGTGTTTGTAATGGTACAGTGATTTACGTGGAAAAGTGAAACAGGAGCCGAGAGCCGGGGATGTTTCACTCGGGAGGCGAAAGACTTCCCCTTCATTCCAAAAGTGAGGGACGAACTGTTTGGAATCTCCTATAGCGTGTTGAGTCTCTAATGGTAGCAGGAGATCCTGAACAGCGCTCCTTCGTCGCTTTTCAGGATGACGGTTTTTTATTACGAGCAGCGTGTTTGTAATGGTACAGTGATTTTCGTGGAAAAGTGAAACAGGAGACGAGAGCCGGGGACGTTTCACTCGGGAGCCGAAAGACTTCCTCGTCATTCCAAAAGTGAGGGACGAACTGTTTGGAATCTCCTATAGCGTGTTGAGCCTCTAATGGTAGCAGGAGATCCTGAACAGCGCTCCTTCGTCGCTTTTCAGGATGACGGAATTTTATTACGAGCAGCGTGTTTGTAATGGTACAGTGATTTACGTGGAAAAGTGAAACAGGAGCCGAGAGCCGGGGGACGTTTCACTCGGGTGGCGAAAGACTTCCCCGTCATTCCAAAAGTGAGGGCCGAACTGTTTGGAATCTCCTATAGCGTGTTGAGTCTCTAATGGTAGTAGGAGATCCTGAACAGCGCTCCTTCGTCGCTTTTCAGGATGACGGTTTTTTATTGCGAGTAACATGTTTCGTGGAAAAGTGAAACAGGAGCCGAGAGCCGGGGACGTTTCACTCGGGAGCCGAAAGCATTCCTCGTCATTCTAAAAGTGAGGGACGAACTGTTTGGAATCTCCTAGAGCGTGTTGAGTCTCTAATGGTAGCAGGAGATCTTGAACAGCGCTCCTTCGTCACTTTTCAGGATGACGGTTTTTTATTGCGAATAACATGTTTCTTGTAAAAGCGAAACAAAAGCTGAGGATGGGAACCTTTCACTCGGGAGCCGAAGAGCAACAAGCTAATCTCGGCTCTCAAAGCGGAGCGTTCTCGCACCTCGCAATGTGTATTTAAAAGGATTTTCATGCATTACGATGTGTTTAATGGGGATGCCGACGGTATTATTGCTCTGTTGCAATTACGCTTGGCTGATCCTAAGCCAAGTCACTTGGTTACTGGTGTGAAGCGTGATATACAATTGCTTGCACAAGTGGCCGAACAAACGGATGTTACCTCTGCAACCGTATTAGATATCTCCCTTGATAAAAATCGTTCGGCATTAATTTCCTTGCTCGAGCAGGGGGTTCCAACATTTTATTGCGATCATCATCAAAGTGGTGAGATACCGCAATCTCCTTATTTAACGCCTCTTATCAATTTAGATTCCGAGACTTGTACCAGTGTGTTGATCAATCAGCATTTAAAAGGTCAATTTCAGACTTGGGCTATCGTGGGGGCTTTTGGGGATAACATGCTCAAGAGAGCGATGGCATTGGCTAAGCAGTGTTGTCTCTCTGAGACTCAAATTGAATTTTTGCAAGAGTTAGGGACGTTAATTAATTACAATGGCTATGGCGCTAGTTTGGAGGATTTGCAGATCCCTCCTGCTGATTTGTTTCAAAAGCTATTAAATTTTGCTGATCCCTTTTTACTTCAACAAGATTCGAGATCTATTTTTTATTCTCTACGAGCGGGCTATCAAGCCGATCATCAACAATTACAAGCACTGTCTCCTTATCAATCCACTGAAAATATCCAAATTTATCTTCTGCCCAATGCAGCATGGGCACGTAGGATAAGTGGCGTGTTTGGCAATCAATTGGCCAATCAAGACCCAGATAAAGCTTGTGCAGTGGTAACCTTAAATCCAGATGAAGTGTCTTATACCGTAAGTGTGAGAGCACCATTAACTCGCCGTGAAGGGGCGGATGAAGTGTGTAATCAGTTCGTCAGTGGAGGGGGCCGCCGCGCTGCCGCTGGAATTAATGCCTTACCACTTGAACAACTTGAGTTATTTATTGCTGCTATGGATAAACGCTTTCGGCTTTAAGTTAGATATTCTTTAGATCTGTGACAGAAAATACAGAAAGGGATAAAACTGCCTTAATAGGACAAGGCTTTATCCCTTTTTAGAGAGGCTAATCTATTATCTCAACTCTATTACGTCCTTTCTGCTTTGCTTGATAGAGCGCGAGATCCGCATTTTTTAAGACTTCATCCACATCATGACAAGAAGGCGGTTTGTTTGCGACGCCAATAGATAAGGTTATCGGTAAATTGAGAGATTTGGTGACCGATATGGGCTGGCTTTCAATCGCGACTCTTAATGTTTCTGCTAATTCTTTAGCTTCTTGTAAAGTCGTTGGCGTGGTGATCACAAACTCTTCCCCTCCTAAACGTGCAAAGATATGACGAGAGGTCAGGTGGCTTAAGATCGTTTGAGTCATGGCTTTTAACACAATATCACCAGCGTCATGCCCATAGTTATCATTGACGGATTTAAAGTTATCTATATCTAACATTAATATAGAAAGAGGTTCCGCTTGAGCATCGGGTTGATTAAAGGTCGATGATATCTCTTCAAAAAAGTGACGACGATTACTAAGTCCGGTTAACACATCGGTATTCGCTAAGTATTCTAAGCGCTTCTCTAGTTTGATTCGATCTGAGATATCAAAAGTGGAAGCTCTTGCTAAGGCAAAATTTCCTTCGTTGAGTAACGCAACCGCCGAAGTTGAAGCGAAAAAGGTTTTCCCACTTTTCGTTTGGATCTCTAATACCGTGTCTTCAATGCTCTTTTTATTGATTAAGGTCGTTAAAAATGAATCGAAGGTTTTTTGACTTTTTGGAGTTAAAAACTCTCGGTATGAGTGGCCAAGCACTTCATCGCGGTTGTAGCCCAGCCAGTTTAATTCTGTATTATTAATACGAGTAATCAATCCATCGGCATTAAGAGAGTGGTATCCACAAGGTGCATTCTCATATAAATCTTTTAGTTCTGCATTAATTTGTCGATTTCTTTGACGGCGAAATTTTCTTTGCTCTGACAAAGTGATAAGGAGCAACAAAATTAAGCCAAATGCAAGAATAAGTACGGTGATGACTCCTATGCCTCCAGGTTTGTGGAACAAAGATTGTTCTTCGATGGTTTCGTTAGGTAGAAAAATCACCATTTTCCAATCAGTATTCTCGATAGATTCATTGGAAATAGAAAGAAGGTGCTCTTCTGTAAATCGATTGGGGCTTTCTATTTGGTTAAAGTTTAATGGATCTACAGATTGGTAACGGAATAGCCCATTCGCCGTTTTTAACGTGCCATTATCATGCTCTTTGATGATAGGCCAAGCGTGAGGGTAGCGCTTTTTAAAGTGATTCTCGGGTTTACCTAGATCTAATCCCCATTCGTTGCTTCTATCATGGTTACTTAGCCAGTAACCATGGGGATCAATCAACATCCCTTGACCATTTAAACGCAATGTAATTTGATGACGAAAATTTTCGAGTAACTCGGTGGCTGAATAATTAAATACAAGTAAACCAATTTTATGGTCTTTTTCATTGACGACGGGAGTAATGAAGCGAATGGTTGGTCGATAAGGCTTTTCAATTTTGCCATTTTCAACATTAAGATCCATTGGCGAGACATAAATTTCTTGAGGATTGAGCTTTAAAGCTTGTTGAAAGTAGTAACGATGATTCTTACTTTGTAAGTCATTATTGAGTACGGCGGATAAGCCTTCATTTTCACGGTCGACCCGTAAAATTTCATTGCCCTCTAAGTCAAGTAAGCGTACTTGGTCATAGAATTGAAAAGTAAGGATTAAATTTTTAAATAAGCTGACCAAGCCATTTCGGTCGGATTCAGAATGAGATTCCAAGTAATCCGATAGCGCTTTAGACTTTGAAGTCATATTCAGGATCAGCAATTGTGTGTGCATTTCCTTTTGCAGTAAATTGGTAGAAGAAACGATAAAGGCTTCTTCTTGAGCTAATAAGCGATTTTCTAGATTACGTGTGTAGGTTTGATAAATTACACTGATGATTACGCCAAAAATCACGATAAAAAGGGTAAAAAGGGTAATAAAACGAATGGCAATACGACGCCCAATTTTAGGCTCATCGTCTAGTGAAATAGGGTTATCGATAGAGATGGATGACTCAGACGGTACAACATGGGTTGGCATCGGCTTGCATTTCCTTTGCGAGATGTTAATTGGATGTAATGAGATGAGTTTTTTTAGAGTATATACTTTGAGCGTGAAAATAAACATAAGCCAAATGAATATCATCTAGATAAATAGCGCTTAAAGTAAAGGGAGCTTTTATGTGAAAAGCTCCCTTTAGATTAACTCGATTATTTCAACCAGCTTTTGGGGTTTTGAGGCTGGCTATTACGACGGATTTCGAAGTATAAGGAAGGCCGTGATTGCCCTCCAGTATTGCCCGCTAAGGCAATGGTTTCGCCTTTATGGACGACATCGCCATCTTTTTTCAGTAGGGTTTGGTTATAGCCATAAAGCGTCATATCACCTTTACCATGATCAAGTAATATCACTAAGCCATAGCCTCGTAACCATTCAGCAAAGACGACTTTTCCAGAATGGACAGCTTTAACCGCTTCACCTTGTTTTGCATTAATCACGATCCCTTTCCAAGTGATTTGTCCACTCTGTGAGGTGCCGTAGTTATGCAACACTCGACCTTGTAATGGCCAAGGGAGTTTACCTCGGTAAGCTGATAAGCCGTTCATTGGAGAAATATTACGTTTTGCTGCTTTAGCGATTTCAGCCTTTAAGCGATTTTCGTTGCGGCGTAATTCGGCTAATTTGCTTTGATTACTACGAATATTACTTTGGATTTGATTAACGGTCGTTTTGCGCTGATTTTGTGCTTTCAGTAAATCATCTCGTTTCGCTTTTTTATTGGTCAAGAGCACCGATTGACGATCTTCTTCTTCGGATAATTGCAGCTCTTTTTCATCTAAAGCTTGTTGAGTCAAACTGAGAGCTTCGATAGCCTCTGTTCTAGCTTTTGCAAGGTGTTGAAAATATTGACTTATACGGTCATTTCTTTCCGCTTCACCACCTTGAAGAATCTGCGGTAAGTTATTGTTGCGGCTCGTTAAATAATAGGTTTTGATGAGCTTTTCAAGTGTATCGGTTTGCTGTGTTTTTTTATGCTCTAGCTGTTTCTTTTGGGCTCTCAAATCGGAAAGGTTTTCTTGGACTTGTGAGAGCTCTTTTTCATTTTCTCTGATCTCTTGCCCTAGTTTTGAAATCGTCACTTCATGACTTTTTAGATCACTTTGTAATTGATTTAGTTTTTTTTGTTGAGAGCTAATCGAAGAGGTTTGGCGTGATATTTCAGCGGATACGCCTTTTAAATCCTCTTTGGAGGCGGCATGAGCTGAGGGGGTGACGGCGCTCATTAGGCCAACACCAAGAGCACATAGAAAAGCGCCAGTTGTCATTAATCGTGAACACGAAAAACGCAAGCTGGCGCTTAAATTTGATTGCGACTGAGTCATTGTCATAAATGAAGCTTTTCCCAAGAATGAGGCTAACCGTATCGTCAGCCTGGCTCTATGTCATTTATAAGAAGTGGCTAAAAAGATTAGCCACTTTATGGTCTTGGCATAGATTTATATGAATTCTGATAGCGGTTAATGATATATCAGACAAACATACAATTGATAGGGAAAATGCCTCAATTTATTTAAGATTGACAATCACCTGTCCTGTCATTTCTGCAGGGATTTCCATACCAGTTAACTCAAGCATGGTTGGTGCAAGATCAGACAGTTTACCACCTTGTTTGAACTCTAACTCTTTGTTACCAACATAAATCAGTGGAACAGGAAGGTTAGTGTGTGCAGTATGAACGCCACCAGTTTCTGGGTCGATCATCATTTCTGCGTTACCGTGGTCAGCAGTGATAAGCAATTGGCCATCTACTTCTTTGATCGCTTCTACGACACGGCCGATACATTCATCAACGGCTTCACATGCTTTCACAGCGGCTTCATATACGCCAGTGTGACCAACCATGTCGCCATTTGGATAGTTACAAATGATGGTATCGAATTTACCTGATTTAATCGCCGCAACTAACTTATCGGTTAATTCTGGTGCGCTCATTTCAGGTTGCATGTCGTAAGTGGCAACTTTTGGTGAGGCAACAAGTTGACGCTCTTCACCTTCAAACTCATTTTCAACACCACCGTTGAAGAAGAAAGTCACGTGTGCGTATTTCTCTGTTTCAGAGATACGTAGCTGTGTTTTACCACATTTTGATAACCACTCACCGTAAGTGTTATCTAGTGACGCTGGTGGGAAGGCACATAATAGTGGGATGTCTGCTGCGTATTGGGTTAGCATCACAAAATCAATGCTTGGGAATACTTCGCGTTCGAAACCTGCAAAATCTGGTACGAAACAACGAGTGATTTCACGAGCACGGTCAGCACGGTAGTTCATGAAGATCACAGCATCGCCATCAACGATAGCAGCACTTGCTTGGCCTTCACGACGGATTTCAGTTGCTTGTACGAACTCATCATTTTCTTCACGAGCGTAAGCAGCTTCTAAACCTTCAACAGCAGAATCGAAAGTAAATTCAGATTTTGCTTGAGTAAGAAGGTCATAAGCTTTTTGTACACGATCCCAGTTGTTATCACGATCCATTGCAAAGTAACGACCTACAAGAGAGGCGATGCGGCCTTCTTCTAGGTTTAATTCTGCAAATAGATCAGCAAAACGTTGTAGAGAATTTTTTGCACTACGTGGTGGCGTATCACGACCATCTAAGAAAGCGTGAACATAGACTTTTTTAGCGCCACGTTCTGCTGCCATTTGGACTGCCGCATAAATGTGATCTTCATGGCTATGAACACCACCTGGAGACATTAGGCCCATGATATGAACCGCTTTATCAGCCGCTACTGCTTTATCGATAGCATTAGCAAGCGCTGGAGTCTCTTTAAATTCATCATCTGCGATAGATTTAGTAATACGAGTAAGATCTTGATAAACCACACGGCCTGCGCCGATATTAGTGTGGCCAACTTCTGAGTTACCCATTTGGCCATCAGGTAGACCAACATCAAAACCTGAAGCAGAAATTAAGGTATTTGGTTGATTTGCAAATAATCCATCTAGAACGGGTGTGTTTGCATTGGCGATAGCGTTGTCGCTGTTATCTTCGCGGTAACCCCAACCATCAAGGATTACTAGAGCCATTGGCTTCTTATTAGACATGTTCAAACCTCGTTAAAATACAAAGAATTTATAATTTTGCTTGAGCGTAATTTTACTACACTTTTCGTTCCAAACAGTAGGGTAAAATCAATATAACTGACGCTCATCTACTTGGTGTCACATTTATCTGGTGCTAATTTTCATCTGTTGTTGTGTATTATGCCTAATAATTAGTCTAGATGAAAATTGAATTCACCAATGAGATTAATAGGTGGAAAGTAGGAGCAGGGAGCGAGATGCGGGGACGCTACGCTCGGGAGCCGAAAAGATAAGAATGCTGCTGTTGTGAGATACGTGTGCCACAGAAGAGCAAAAGTAAACACTGAAAGTCGCTGTTACCCTGAAAAGCGACGTAGGAGCGCCGTTCAGGATCTCCCAAGAGGGGAGGTTTATTCATTGTCTTAATAAGTGGTAACGTGCGGCAGGAGATCCTAAATGACGGGGCTTACTTTTTGTATCCTCTGGTCTTTCTCCTTGCGATTCGAAGCGAAGCGTTCACGCAACCTGTAACAAAGTTTATCTCGGCTCTCGTTTTTGTCTTTTATTCTCGCCACTTGTCTTTTTGCCCGTTATACTCGTGCCTTTCCAATAGTTGGCTGAGGATGTTCTCAGCTAGTGCAGTATGAGTGTAGGGCATGCAAGAATATATCGAATTTTTTCAACAAAACATGATTTTGTCTTTAGTTTGGGTTGCCGTATTAGCAGCTTTAATTGGGACCATTTTTAAGTCATCAACCGCAAAATACAAAACCATCACAGCGGGTCAATTAACTCATCTTGTTAACCGAGAAGATGGTGTGGTGATTGATATTCGTACAAAAGATGAGTTTAAACGTGGCCATATTGCGGGCGCAGTTCACATTTTGCCATCAGAAATCAAATCTGGTGCCCTGTCTAACATTGAAAAATATAAAGCGACCCCCATTATTGTGTTATGCAAAACAGGTCAAACGTCACACGAAAGTGCCAACCTTTTAGCAAAAGCTGGTTTTGAAAAAGTAAATATGCTTAAAAATGGCATGACCGCTTGGAATGAAAATAATTTACCGCTTGTATCTGACAAATCAGCAAGCAAGAAAGGTAAAAAATAATTTAGACCCTAGGTTTCTAGTCTCGAGTTGCATGTTACGTGTAGCGAGAAAAAGCTTTTCCCGCAACTCGAAGCGAAGCGCTCTCGCATCTCGCAACCTTGTATAGCCTAGAGGCTAGTAACTAATTTTATTTAATAAAGGATATCCCCATCATGGCTGAAGCAGCATCTCAAGAGCAACAAAACTTCACAATTCAACGTATCTTCTTAAAAGATCTTTCTTTTGAAGCTCCAAACTCTCCACAAATGTTCCAAAAAGATTGGGAACCAGATGTGAAGTTAGATCTTGATACGCAAAGCCGTGAACTAGGTGAAAATGTTTACGAAGTGATCCTTCGTTTGACGGTCACTGTGAAAAATGCAGAAGAAGTGGCTTTCTTATGTGAGATCCAACAAGGTGGTATTTTCACGGCTGAAAACATGGAACAAGGTCAATTGGCACATTGCCTAGGTGCATTCTGTCCGAACATCCTATTCCCATACGCACGTGAAACGATCTCTAGCCTAGTGGTTAAAGGTACATTCCCACAATTGAACCTTGCACCAGTAAACTTTGATGCGTTGTTCATGAATTACCTACAACAACAATCTAGTCAAGCTGAGCAAGCCGACGCTTGATACCCTGTGTATTTGAAGTTGCAGCTTGGTTGAGGCATTCATCGCCTCACTACAACTTCAATGACTTTGGGGCTGTACTGATTGCAGCAAAATGAAAAAGAGCGGAGGCTAGATTTAGTGTTTCGCTCTTTGTTTTTTCTAGGAGCGGTCGTTTCTCGTTTCTAGGCCGCTGCGCTTCTTGGAAGCTCGATATAGTTAACAATCTATTTTTGTGCTTGCTCTTATCTTTTTCGAGACATGAGCAACGAAATGCAAAGCATCCGAGCAACGCTATTCATTATTTTAAAGGTGAAAACCATGCCAAATTCTAATGCTCAACATGATATCTCAATGACGGTAATCGGCGCGGGATCTTATGGAACGTCTCTAGCAATCGCTTTAGCGCGTAACGGCTCTAAAGTCATGTTGTGGGGGCATGAGCCTGAACATATGGCTTCATTAGAGCAAGACCGTTCTAACGAAGAGTTTTTACCTGGGATTGATTTTCCAGACTCTTTAATTATCGAGCCGGATCTTGCCAAAGCGGTAGCCGCGACTCGTGATTTATTGGTTGTGGTGCCTAGCCATGTGTTCGGTATTGTATTAAAGAGTCTCCAGCCTCATTTACGTGAAGATTCACGTATTTGTTGGGCAACCAAAGGTTTAGAGCCTGAAACTGGCCGTTTGTTAAAAGACGTTGCGTATGAAGTGTTAGGTCAAGATATTTCACTTGCGGTATTGTCTGGCCCAACGTTTGCTAAAGAGCTTGCGATGGGAATGCCGACGGCTATTTCTGTGGCTTCTCCAGATGCAGAGTTTGTTAAAGATCTACAAGAAACCATTCATTGCAGTAAAAGTTTCCGCGTGTATGCCAACCATGACTTTATCGGCATGCAATTAGGTGGTGCGGTTAAAAATGTGATTGCGATTGGCGCTGGTATGTCTGATGGTATTGGATTTGGTGCAAATGCTCGTACAGCATTAATTACTCGTGGTCTGGCTGAAATGACCCGTTTAGGTGTTGCCTTAGGCGCGCAACCTGAAACCTTTATGGGAATGGCGGGGTTAGGTGACTTAGTATTAACTTGTACTGATAATCAGTCGCGAAACCGTCGCTTTGGCTTGGCTCTTGGTCAAGGGAAAGATGTTGAAACGGCACAGTTGGAAATTGGTCAAGTCGTCGAAGGGTATCGTAATACCAAAGAAGTTTGGTTATTGGCGAGTCGAATGGGAGTAGAAATGCCCATCGTAGAACAAATTTACCAAGTTCTGTATCAAGGAAAAGATGCTCGTGTAGCGGCTCAAGATTTGTTAGCAAGACAGAAAAAAGCTGAGGGCTAGAGAGAAAAGAAAGAGTCGAGTGGCGAGGACGCTGCGCTCGAGAGCCGAAAAGAAAAAGATTGGCTGCCTGTGGCGAGTAAAGTAAGCACTGAAATTTAATCGTCATCCTGAAAAGCGACGTAGGAGCGCTGTTCAGGATCTCCCAAGGCGTGTTGATATCAAGGGTTCGGTTGAAGAGACTGGCGAGGACGCTACGCTCGAGAGCCGAAAAGAAAAAGATTGGTTTGAGTTGTCTGTGGCGAGTAAAGTAAGCACTGAAATTTAATCGTCATCCTGAACGACGTTCGTGCCTTACTATTTAGGATAATGGAGTTTATTATTTCGCCCTAACTTGGCTCTTTTACTCGGAGATCGAAGCATCTTTTGCTTTTATCTTCATCGTCATCCTGAAAAGCGACGTAGGAGCGCTGTTCAGGATCTCCCAAGGCGTGTTGATATCAAGGGTTCGGTTGGAGAGAGTGGTTAGGACGCTGCGCTCGAGAATCGAAAAGAAAAAGATTGGTTTGGCTTGCCTGTGGCGAGTAAAGTAAGCACTGAAATTTAATCGTCATCCTGAACGACGTTCGTGCCTTACTATTTAGGATGACGGAGTTTATTTTTTCGCCCTAACTTGGCTCTTTTACCCGGAACTCGGAGCGAAGCGTACCCGGCTCTCGAAACATCTTTTGCTTTTATCTTTTCCGACTATCAGTAGCGAAACCCCGGATAGACGAGATCCGAACTTTACTAGGGACCAGTAACTAGGAACACATATGAAACATTGCGAGAAACAAAAAGTCTGGGATACGATTGTCGAAGAAGCGAAGCACCAGGCCGATCAAGAACCAATGCTGGCGAGCTTCTATCACTCTACCATTATTAATCACGATAGCCTTGGCGCTTCTTTAAGTTACATTTTAGCCAATAAGCTGAGAACGGCGACCATGCCTCCGATGACCGTTCGTGAAGTGGTTGAAGAAGCCTTTAAAGATGACCCTTCCATTACCGATAGTGCCGCTTGTGATATTTGTGCGATTGTCAGTCGAGATCCTGCGGTCTCTATGTATTCCACGCCATTGCTATACCTTAAAGGTTATCATGCTCTGCAAGGCTATCGTGTGGCCAATTGGCTGTGGAAAAAAGGCCGTTATGCTTTAGCAACTTACCTACAAAATCAGATCTCTGTGGCTTGCCAAGTTGATATTCACCCAGCGGCACGCATTGGACAAGGGATCATGCTCGATCACGCCACCGGGATTGTGATTGGTGAAACCGCAGTTGTGGAAAATGATGTTTCAATTTTACAAGACGTGACTTTAGGCGGGACCGGTAAAGAATGTGGTGATCGTCATCCTAAGATCCGTGAAGGTGTGATGATTGGTGCCGGGGCGAAAATTCTCGGGAACATTGAAGTCGGCAAAGGGGCCAAAATTGGCTCATGTTCTGTAGTGCTGCAAGCCGTTCCACCTCATACTACTGTGGCTGGCGTACCGGCAAAAATTGTGGGTCGCCCTTACAGCGATAAACCATCGGAAGATATGGACCAAGGCTTTAATGGTAATGGCCATAAGCTGGTGGATGGCGCGGGAATTTAAAACTGAGTTGTGTGTAGCGTGGAAGAGCAAAAACGAAAAGCAGAAAAAGAGCCGAGATTTGAGGACGCTCCGCTCGGGAGCCGAAAAGATAAAGGCAGTTACGTGGAACCGCTCTTTCTCGCAACTCGCAGCGAAGCGTTCACGCATCACGTTCCAATCTTTAACTCTTATCTTTTCCGAGCCTCGTTTTTTGCCTTTATTGCTCGCTCTATCTTTTGGCTTTTTCTTGATTCTCTAAGCTAAGCGTACTCGGATCTCAAACCTGCTTTTCTCTTCTTCTCATCCTCAATGCATAGCCATAAGCCATGATCCCACCAAGTATGTTTCCGATTGCCATACCGATGAATAACCCTTCAACCCCATAAATTTGGCTGCCAACCCAAGCGCACGGCAAGGTGAAAATAAATAACCGCGAGAAATTCCAAGCAAAGGCTTTGACTGGGAGGTGCATGGCGTTTAAGGCACTGACTAACATCATAACCGTTCCTTGGAAGCCATAACTAATCGGCACCACAATCAAGAAATGCCATAAGAGATCTTGAACCTTGGCTTCTTGGCTAAAGGCGCTGGCGATCGGCATGCTTAATGGCACCATCAAGATAAATAACCCAAGTTGAAACACCAAAGCAAAACGAATCGAGATGAATAAGGCTTGAAAGCTGCGTTGCGGATTATTAGCCCCAATATTTTGGGCGATAAAGGGCGTCAGTACCGAGCCTAATGACATCAACACAATGATCATGATGGACTCAACACGTTGCGCGGCGCCATAAGCGGCCACGGCCTCCGTGCCAAATCCAGCTAATAGCATCATCAATAATGCACCCGATAAAGGATTCATCGCACTTGAAAAAGCCGCAGGTGTACCAATTTTGAGTATCTGCATCCAATCTAACCACAAATGAGAAAGTTGTGGAGGAGCAAGCAAGCGTTCGCGTTTGATTAAGACATATAAGGCTGCAATGAGAGCGCCTAACCAACTGACGGCACTAGCAATAGCGGCACCTTGAATGCCTAATTCTGGAAAGGGCCCATAACCAAAAATCAGTAATGGGTCGAGAACGCCATTGATAAATCCAGACGTCATCATAATTTTAGCGGGCGTTTTAGTATCGCCAGTGGCACGAATGACGCTATTGCCAGCCATTGGAATCACCAGCAGAGGGATGGTCATATACCAAATGAGCATATATTGATTGATCAGTGGTAACAGATCGTCAGTGGCTCCTAAAAGCTGAAATAATGGATTAACCGTTAACAAACCTATTGTGGAGGCCAGTGTGACAAGCAAAATGGCCAGTATTAATCCATGACATGAAAAGCGTGCAGCCGATTGGCTATCACCTTGCCCAAGAAAACGTCCAACATTGGCAGACAGTCCCATTCCGATCCCAAGCGTGATACAACTCACCCCAAAAGTGACGGGAAAGGTAAAACTGATCGCTGCGAGAGCCTGAGTACCAAGCAGAGAAATAAAGAAGGTATCAACAAGGTTAAAAGTTAAGATCGCAAGTAAGCCGGCCACCATAGGGACAGTCATGGTTTGAAGAGTTTTCGCAATGGGAGCCGTTAATAAGCCGTGTTTATCTTGCATGGAAATGATTCGCTGGTGATGAAGTGGCTAGGATAAGGCTTTTTGTTACTTGTGACTAGGTCATTGCATTGCTCGTCACTCGATAAGGTTGTTAGGAGGAAAAGCTGGGCCGAGTTTAAGGGGACGCTACGCTCGGGAGCCGAAGAGTTAAGAATCTGCTAGAACGTCATCCTGAAAAGCGACGTAGGAGCGCAGTTCAGGATCTCCCAAGGCGTGTGAGCTTTGTTTGAATGCAGGTAGTGCTTTTGAGCCGAGTTTAAGGGGACGCTACGCTCGAGAGCCGAAGAGCTAAGAATCTGTTAGAACGGCATCCTGAAAAGCGATGTAGGAGCGTTGTTCAGGATTTCCCAAGGCGTGTGAACTTTGTTTGAATGCAGGTAGTGCCTTTGGGCCTAGTTTAGGGGACGCTACGCTCGGGAGCCGAAGAGCTAAGAATCTGCTAGAATCTCATCCTGAAAAGCGACGTAGGAGCGCAGTTCAGGAGATCCTGAACTACGTTCGTGCCTCACTATTCAGGATGACGGGGTTATTTTCTCGTATTCGCTTGTATCTTTTCCGAGCCACGAGCAGCGTAGCGACCGAGACTCGAGCTCCGCATTTGCTTTTACTCGCAATTCGAAGCGAAGCGTGCTCGGCTCTCGCAACTTCCCTTATTCTGATCTTGATCACACTTTTTTTTGTTGTAGGGCTTGGGTTTTGTTCATCCTTCCCCAACATATCAAACAGACCGATACTAATTTGATCGGTACCTTTAAATATTTTCTATGAACATCTAATCAGGAGAGATGCACAGATGAACATTCGTCCTTTACATGACCGAGTTATCGTTGAGCGCCAAGAAGTAGAATCAAAGTCTGCTGGTGGCATCGTATTAACTGGTTCTGCTGCGGAAAAATCAACTCGTGGCAAAGTTCTAGCTGTCGGCAAAGGTCGTATTTTAGAAAATGGTAATGTACAACCACTAGACGTAACAGTGGGTGACACCGTGATCTTTGCGGAAGGCTATGGCACTAAGTCTGAAAAAATCGATGGTAAAGAAGTTCTAATTTTGTCTGAGAATGACATTTTAGCGATCGTAGAATAAGCATTGGCTTATTAACTTCTGAATTCAAAACCAAAGCATTCAAATAGATTTTATAAGGAATAAGAACATGGCAGCTAAAGACGTTAAATTTGGTAATGACGCACGCGTAAAAATGCTAGAAGGCGTGAACATTCTAGCGGATGCAGTAAAAGTAACCTTGGGCCCTAAAGGTCGTAACGTGGTACTAGACAAATCTTTTGGCGCACCAACCATCACTAAAGATGGTGTGTCTGTCGCTCGTGAAATTGAATTGGAAGACAAATTCCAAAACATGGGCGCACAAATGGTGAAGCAAGTGGCTTCTCAAGCAAACGATGTAGCGGGTGACGGTACCACTACGGCAACCGTTCTTGCACAATCTATCATCACTGAAGGTCTTAAAGCCGTCGCAGCGGGTATGAACCCAATGGATCTAAAACGTGGTATTGATAAAGCGGTAACCGCGGCAGTAGAAGAGCTAAAAGCCCTTTCTAAAGATTGCTCAACAGGTACTGAAATCGAGCAAGTCGCGACTATCTCTGCAAACTCTGATAGCTCTGTTGGTAAAATCATTGCTGAAGCGATGGAAAAAGTGGGCCGTGACGGTGTGATCACTGTTGAAGAAGGTCAAGCGCTACAAGATGAGTTAGATGTGGTTGAAGGTATGCAATTTGACCGTGGCTACTTATCACCATACTTCATCAACAACCAAGAAGCAGGCAGTGTGGATCTAGACAATCCATTCATCCTATTGGTTGACAAA
Organism: Vibrio aphrogenes; assembly: GCF_002157735.2. Lineage (NCBI taxonomy): Bacteria > Pseudomonadati > Pseudomonadota > Gammaproteobacteria > Vibrionales > Vibrionaceae > Vibrio > Vibrio aphrogenes. Next base: position 2,216,691 of record NZ_AP018689.1, on the reverse strand, counting down.
AAAGTATCTAACATTCGTGAATTGCTACCAACATTAGAAGCGGTTGCAAAAGCGTCTCGTCCTCTATTGATCATTGCAGAAGATCTAGAAGGTGAAGCACTAGCAACGCTTGTTGTGAACAACATGCGTGGTATCGTGAAAGTGGCGGCAGTTAAAGCACCTGGCTTTGGTGATCGTCGTAAAGCGATGCTACAAGATATCGCGGTACTAACTGCTGGTACGGTGATTTCTGAAGAGATTGGTCTAGAGCTAGAAAAAGCAACGCTAGAAGATCTTGGTCAAGCGAAACGCGTCACCATTACTAAAGAAGCGACAACCATCATCGATGGTTCTGGTGAAGAAGAGATGATCCAAGGTCGCGTGGCGCAAATTCGTCAACAAATCGAAGATGCAACTTCAGATTACGATAAAGAAAAACTTCAAGAACGTGTCGCTAAACTCGCTGGCGGTGTTGCGGTAATTAAAGTTGGCGCAGCAACTGAAGTTGAAATGAAAGAGAAAAAAGACCGTGTAGAAGACGCCCTTCATGCAACTCGCGCAGCGGTTGAAGAAGGTATCGTTGCTGGTGGTGGTGTGGCACTTATCCGCGCCGCGTCTAAACTGGGTGCTCTTGAAGGTGATAACGAAGAACAAAACGTGGGTATCCGCGTTGCACTTCGCGCGATGGAATCTCCAATCCGTCAAATCACTAAAAACGCCGGTGATGAAGAATCAGTTGTCGCAAACAACGTACGTGCAGGCGAAGGTAACTACGGTTACAACGCCGCAACAGGTGAATACGGCGATATGCTAGAAATGGGTATCTTGGATCCAACTAAGGTAACTCGTTCAGCACTACAATTTGCTGCATCAGTTGCTGGTCTGATGATCACAACAGAAGCGATGGTAACAGACAAACCACAAGATGCTGCTCCAATGCCTGATATGGGCGGCATGGGTGGAATGGGCGGTATGGGAGGGATGATGTAATCAGCCTTTAGGCTAAGCATCATCACTTAACTGACCCAATAAACCATTGATATGAAAGGCTCACTGCTTAGGTAGTGAGCCTTTTTTTTGTTTAATGGTGCGTCGGCTGGGAAGGAGATAAACCATAGTGGTGTTGGTCCATCTTGTGTTAAGTTTTGAGTCTAGGTAAATAATCATAAGTTTTAGATCATAAGGAAGTGATGGCGATGACGATTAATATTAAGGACTTAGTACTAGAAACTGAGGGCGTTGTCATTGATGAATGGACCATTGAAGCAAAAGAGCATTGGGGAATTTTTTCAACCCACAGTCATGCTGGTTCATTATTAGGAAGATTATTAAGCGGTGAGATAAAGGCCAGTTCAGGAACAATACAAGGATTGCCTGAACATATAGGTTGGGTATCTTTATACCAACAGCAATTGTTATTAGAAAAAGAGCTGGCAGAAGATGAGACTGATTTTATGGACCGTTTGGATTATGGTTCAACGGTTCAATCGCTCGTCGCAGAATGTTGTTCACAAGCAAGCCAAGTGGATGCTTTGTTGGAGTTAACCGATTTAACTCATTTACGAGAGCGAGGATTTCGTCAACTTTCAACAGGAGAAACTCGTCGAGTCATGTTGGCGCGAGCTTTGGCCATTGAACCTCAATTATTGATTTTAGATGAGCCATTTGCCGGATTAGATTTATCCCATCAACAAGCCCTATCTCAATTATTAGTCATGCTCTCTGAGAGCGTTCAGTTACTAATCATTACTTCACGTGAAGATGAATTGCCAGCGTGTATTTCCCATGTTGTGATGTTTAATGCCGAAGTGAATAAAGCCGGAAAGAGCCTACATCGTTTAGGTGAGCCCATGACCTTACAACAATGGCAAACTCACCCTGTCATGGAGCAGTTAATGTCGCTGTCACAGCAACGTAGCCAAGAAATGATGGAGCTTATCCAGCGTCAACAATATCAGCCAAAATATGAAAACCCGTTAGTCGAATTGAAAAATGCCAAGGTGGAATATACCGATGGTTTGATTTTTGAAGGGGTTAATTGGCGAATTAATAATGGTGAACATTGGCAAATACGTGGCCCAAATGGGTGTGGCAAAAGTACTTTGCTCGGGCTGATTTTAGGCGATCATCCTCAATGCTACAGCAATGACATTACCTTATTTGGGAAGCCGCGTGGGAGTGGTGAAACCATCTGGCAGGTGAAAGAGCAGATAGGGATTGTGTCATCGGCTTTACATTTGCAATATCGAGTTAATTGCAGTGCTTTAGACGTCTTATTATCAGGCTTTTTTGATTCGATTGGCCTCTACCAACAACCAAGTAAAAAACAGCTGGACTTAGCAAAAGATTGGCTGGCTATTTTGCATATGACGCAATGTGAAAAGACAGGGTTTAAACAACTCGATTATGGTCAACAACGCTTATTGTTAATTGGTCGTGCCTTGATAAAACAACCCGTATTATTGATTTTAGATGAGCCCTATCAAGGCCTAGATTTTATCAACCGTAAGTTGGTCATGAATACTTTAAACATGATTGCCGAGCAAAATCTTAGTCAGCTTTTGTATGTTTCCCATCACCTCGATGATGTCTTACCTGCTATTCATCATTATGTGGATTTTGAGGGTGATGCTCAGTGTGGCTATCAGGTTCAGGTAAAAAGACATGAAGATTAAATCTTTATCAAACTGTGAAGGGGTTAAGATAGTAAGGTATTTTGAGATGGGTGACATGACATCGTAATAGCTTCACCGCCAGAAAGGCCAGTTTTTCACTATGGCCTTTCTTTTTGGCTCACTCTTTACCCGTTAATCTTCAGTGCTTTGTTCTTCTTTTGTGATCACACGGTTCATGTTGATGGTTTTGGGGCGACGACGTTTTTGAATTGTTTGATGAACCCCACGACGTAAACTTTGGAAGCTTTTTTCTACTTTATCTACCCCGAGTAAGACCGCTAAGGTTAATGCGGTAAAGATAACCGATTGGGTTTCATGCCCTAAGCCAATCATTAAGCCTAACGCGGCTAAGACCCAGATCACGGCAGCAGAGGTGACGCCATGAATTTTTCCATCCATAGTCATCATGACTCCAGCCCCTAAAAAACCAACGCCGGTAATAATTTGTCCAAGTACGCGAGCTTGATCTAAGGTATTAGGTGATAAAGACACCGCCATCGCCATAAATAGATAGGTGCCCGAGATAATTAAAATAGCGGTACGTATACCAACTGGTTTACCACGTAATTGTCTCTCAAGACCGATAAGCGTACCGTTAATGGCGCACGAGGCGAGTGACCACCAGCTAAAAGGGGTAATATTAAGCCATTCGAAGTTCATTGGTGGTTGGTTTACCTTTATAAATAAAAATAGATAGGGAATTTTTTGGAGCGGAAATAGTACGAATTTTAGTGCTGATATCTAGCGTATTGATGATGATATTTTTTTGTCTTGATGACGAAGCCTTTATATCGTGCCATTTGTTATCATTATGCTAATAAAGCATGCCGAAGTTTGAATAAATGCGTTCTATGCATACCTGCTATGTATTGATATCACTGTTTTGACTAAGGTCTTTTCCTTATACTGGCAATATGCCTGATGGCCCTTTTATCTTCCCTGAAATTGGAGATGTTATGTTTAAAGCTTTAGTGTTGAACCAAGAAGAAAAACGTACGATTGCAAATATCGAAACTTTAGATGAAAGCCAATTACCGGAAGGTGAGGTATTGGTGGCGGTTGATTACTCTTCCATTAACTATAAAGATGGTCTTGCGGTCACGGGTAAAGGAAAAATTATTCGTAACTTCCCAATGGTTCCAGGCATTGATTTTGTCGGTAGTGTTTTAGAATCACAAGATAAACGTTATCAAGTCGGTGATAAAGTTGTCTTAACCGGTTGGGGAGTCGGTGAGAATCACTGGGGTGGTTTATCTGAAAAAGCGCGTTTAAAAGCCGATTGGTTAGTTCCTTTACCGCAAGGATTAGATGAAAAACAAACCATGGTGATTGGGACGGCGGGCTTTACCGCAATGTTGTGTGTACAAGCTATTTTAGATGCCAATGTGAAGCCAGAAGATGGTGAGATTTTAGTGACCGGTGCGAGCGGCGGTGTGGGTTCTGTTGCGGTAACCCTGTTGAGTCAACTAGGTTATCGAGTAGCCGCGGTGACGGGTCGCCTTGAGAAAAACGGTCCATTACTTGAAAAACTGGGTGCCTCTCGCCTGATTGAACGCAGTGAATTTGAAGAGCCAGCTCGCCCATTAGAAAAACAAGTTTGGGCAGGTGCCGTTGATACCGTTGGTAGTAAAGTGCTTGCGAAAGTGTTAGCACAAATGGATTACAACTCAGTTGTTGCCGCTTGTGGCTTAGCTGGTGGTTTTGATTTACCAACGACCGTCATGCCATTTATTTTGCGTAACGTGCGTTTACAAGGCGTAGATTCCGTTAACTGCCCAACGGAAAAACGTATCGCAGCTTGGAATGCGTTAGCTAAGCTATTACCAGCGAGTTACTTTGAGCAAGCGTGCACTGAAATCGGTTTAGAAGAAGTCGTGAAATACGCAGAAGACATCACGAATGGTCAAGTCACAGGCCGAGTTGTGGTAAAAATTTAATTTTAGGAAGAGAGCGCATCTCAGTTTCTAAATTAACCCAAATGAAAAGCCTTGCGGTGCATTGACATGAGTCATCGCTTGGCTTTTTTTATATCCAAAATATAATTAACCTCAGATGCTTGATGGCTATTTTATTTTTTATATCAGTAGTTTATTTTTGTTTTTATGACGCTATATTGTCTAAATTTGAGGTTGAAGGTGAGCCAATAAATAGGTGAGTCAATAAAGGGTTAGAGCAAAAAAAAAATCTTCAGAGCATAACCAACCATAAGGGGTCAGTGCGCTCTGAAGATTGGTCAAGCGAGGAGAGTTTACTCGCTTCTTGCACCTAAAGAGAATTCAGGATCGGGTTCATGAGTGATACGGTTACGTAAATCACGACGAATGATTTCGATAGACCAGAACCAAATAAGGTGGCCTACGATTTCAGAAACATGTTCATACCATGGTAGGTCAAATAGTGGTGGGGTTAGGTTTAATAATGGGAATGTGATCATGTGTACAAAAAGTTGAGCTAACGCACCAGCAAATAAACCCTGCCATAATTTGATTTTAGGGAATTGCTCAGCAACGACACAGTAACCTACAGCAAACACAATAGAGAAGATAATGTGAGTTACGCCCACCCAGTTAAAGACATGACCTGCAAAGCTATAGACAACAGCATTAGGATCGGTAACCCCTAACCAGTCACGTAAAAATAAATAAGGAGGGTTTAAAAAGTTACGTGAACAATCGATTTGGTCTGCAGCTCGAATTAAAGACTCAGGCACACACGCACTAGAGAATAAATCACTCGGGCTACGAGGGGGTAAAGGTACTTCAGCTCCCCATTTAACAAAAGCAGAAACGATACCTGCAATTAAGCCAATAAAAGCGGCCAGTCCATAACGTCTCCGATCAGCGGGCGTTTGTTCAAATAGGTTCATAGGTGAATCCTTGTATTAACCATTCAAAGTAAAAAACAGATGTTACAAAATGTTTCGACATGCAATGTTACATTATGTTGCATCTATTTTTATGATTAATGACAATTTTTCTATGGAATTATATTTTCCATTTTCGGTGTGAATGATTTGAGGTGATGAGCGAGTGGGAGCGATGATGCTTGAACTTAGGCGCTTTATTCTAAATTCATGACTTGGATCCTTTCACTGATCAATCGACCACATTCTTGTTTTAACACCTCACGTAACCATTGTTGCGCGGGAGAAAACTCACATCGTGAGTGCCAAATTAATGAGTAATCAAATGGGGTTAATTCAAAAGGGGTTTTCTTGATGATCAGGTTATAACGTTTAGCGACTAAGTAAGCGAGATCAGCTGGCACCGTAATAATTAAAGGTAAGGTTTCCATAATGGCCAATGCCGCTTCTAAATGATAGGAGCGTAAGAGCCATTTTGGCTCAGGAAAACCGGATAATGCCTGATCAATTAAAGCTTTAACGCCATCACTAATGGCAATCATGGCATGCGAAGAGGCCAAGTAATCGTGTAAAGTGAGTTCTTCATTAGCTAACGGATGATGGGGAGACAGCAAACAAAATACCCCAACTTTTCCTAAATGCTCTTGTTGTAACGGTGCAACGGAATAAGTCGGACGGCAAATGGCCATATCCGCCCCTTGTGTGGTGAGCTGCTCCATTAACTGAGTATGTTGCAGCGGGATCAGCTCTAAACGTACGTTGGGCGCTTCTTGATAAATTCTGGGTAGCGCAAAAGGTAAAATGGTTTGCATCGCATAGTCTGTTGTTGCGATGGTAAAGGTCTGTTGGCAAGTGCTAGGGCTGAAATCTTGCGGCGACAATAAGTGACGTAACTTATCGAGCGGCACATTCAATTGCTGATGAAACTCGAGCGCTTTTTGAGTTGGAATTAAAGTTTGGCCTTGGCGAGTAAATAAGGGATCGTCAAGCAAGACTCGTAATCGTCCAAGTACTCGACTCATCGCTGACTGGCTGAGATTTAAACGAGTTGCGGCCTTACTGACACTGTTTTCCTCGATCAGGACCTGTAAAGCCACTAAGAGATTCAAATCACGGCGGTAAATATCTTCAAGTTCCATCATAACCGGCTCCTTTAACTGAGCTGTAAGTCTAAGGGAGTCTTACTTTTTTCACCACCAATCTCGCGAGCTAGGGTTGGCACTAAATACCCTGAAACCTGTTTAAGCAACTCAGCCATGATGTCTCGAGCCTGTTCATCGGAGACATAAAAGTGCGCCGCGCCTTGCACTTTATCTAACACATGTAAGTAATACGGCAAGACCCCAGCATCAAACAGAGCTCGGCTGAGTTGGGCTTGCACATCAGCGCTATCATTGATGCCTTTTAGTAGCACACTTTGATTTAATAAATGCACACCGATGTGGCGAAGTTTGGCTAACGCTGCGACCAGCTCAGCGTTGATCTCATTGGCGTGATTAATGTGCGTTACCAAGACAACGTGTAAACGGGTCTGGCTTAAGCTCTTACATAAGTCATCAGTAATTCGGTTTGGGATCACAACGGGCAAGCGGCTGTGGATCCGCAACGTTTTAATATGAGGAATGTGACTAATCCCTTCTATCAACCATTGCAATTCATGATCTTTGGCCATTAAAGGATCGCCACCGGATAAAATCACCTCATCCAATTCAGGGTGCAGGGCAATATAATCCAAGCTTTGTTGCCAAGTGGTTTTATTTCCTTTGTTATCTTGATAAGGAAAGTGGCGTCGAAAACAATAACGACAATTAATCGCACAGCCACCTTTTACAATCATCAAGACGCGACTTTGGTATTTATGTAATAAGCCGGGTAAGACGTTATCTTGTTCATCAAGGGGATCGGTGGAGTAGCCCTCGTGTACTTCAAATTCTTCGGCTAAAGGCAACACTTGACGCAATAAGGGATCATGAAGGTTGCCTTTTTCCATGCGAGCGACAAAACTCAGAGGTACCCGTTGAGCAAAAAGATTGCGAGCTTGAAGCCCCTTTAGCCAAGGAGTAGGGTCAATATCGAGCTGTTTGAGCAATTCAATAGGATCGGATATGGCCTGAGCAAGCTCGGTTAACCAAGTATTTTGTCGAGATAGATCATTTTGTGGCAAGTTAGGCGAGATTTTGCGCCAGTTTTGCTCAACAGAGATGATTTTTCGGGTTATCATATCGGGCATTAAATTGAACTCGAAGAATATATAGAGGAAAAAATGGCAACTGTTAGCACCAATGAATTCAAAGGCGGCCTTAAAATTATGCTTGATTCTGAGCCTTGTGTCATTCTCGAAAACGAGTATGTCAAACCAGGTAAAGGTCAGGCGTTTAACCGCGTAAAAATCCGTAAATTGCTTTCGGGTAAAACACTAGAAAAAACATTCAAATCTGGTGATACCGTTGAAGTTGCTGATGTAATGGATATCGATCTTGATTACCTATACAACGATGGCGAATTCTACCACTTTATGAACGCAGAAACATTCGAGCAAATCGGTGCGGATGTGAAAGCGGTTGGCGATAATGCGAAATGGTTAGTAGAAAACAATACTTGTATGCTAACACTTTGGAATGGTAACCCTATTGCGGTAACACCACCAAACTTTGTTGAACTAGAAGTGACCGATACCGATCCGGGCCTAAAAGGTGATACCCAAGGCACTGGCGGTAAACCTGCGACATTAAGTACAGGTGCGGTAGTTCGTGTACCTCTTTTCATCGCCATTGGCGAAGTGATCAAAGTAGATACGCGTACTGGCGAGTATGTAGGTCGAGTTAAGTAAGTGACGTTTCTCGTCGCTCGGGCCGCTTCGCTGCTCGAAAAGTAACACTTGAAGAATAGCAAACGGGCCGCTGATGATTCAGCGGCCCGTTTTTTTATTTGGTAGAAAAGGTGTTGCGGGTAAAAATATGTTACGGGTTGCGAGAGCGCTTCGCTTCGAGTTACGGGAAAAAGCGGTCCAGCGATCGCTGGTTTTTACACACTACACGAAATAGTCTTTATCTTTTCTGCTCTCGAGCGCAGTGTCCCCGCACCTAGGCTCTTCTTCCTTTATATCTTTTTCTAGCAACGAGCAGCGTAGCGCCCGAGCTACGAGATCCGAAAAAATCTTCCCCCTAAAACAAAAAAGCCAGCAGAAATACTGCCGGCTTTTGAACGTATTAATTATATTCCTATTACAGAAGGAAAATATAAGCAATCGCCAATACGGTAATGATAGTCGCGATGGCATAACAAGCGATTTTACCGACGATACCAGTATGGAATTTTAAGTCATGCATACCGTGATGAACACGGTGCATAGCATGCCACATTGGAAGTGCTAAGGTCGCAATGATGAACAAGCCACCAATGATGCTACTTGCAAAAGCGTGTGCGCGTAGGTAACTGAATGTACCCATATCAAACACGCCCAATGGCATTAAAATACCTAAAACTAGGATAGTGACAGGTGTGATCATGGCAAACCATGTACCACCAGCACCAAATAAAGACCACCAGATTGGCTCGTCAGAACGTCTTGGATTTGGATTAATCATTTTCTTCTCTCTCCTACACCAATGCCAATACAATCAATGAGATCACAGCAACTGCGCCCCATTGTGCAGCAATAATAATTTTTGGGCTTAATGGTTTTCCACCCACACGAATTGGCATCACTTGTGGCATCATGCTAAAGAAGGTCGCTGCATGGAATAAGCTACCTGCTAAGGCCACGATGTTAATCGCGATCACAAGTGGGTTTTGCATAAAGTGTTGCCATTCAACCCAAGCTTGCGGACCTTTTACTAAGCTTGCTAAACCACAAGTTAGGAATAAGGTAAATAGGATCAATGGTAGAACCGTTGCTTCACGTAACATGTAGAAGCGGTAGAACGGATGCTTGCTCCACCAAGTACGATTCATAGTGCGAACATAAGGCTTACGATTGCTCATCCTAGATCTCCTCAGATTTGAACATAGAGATAACGAAATCCATTGAAGATTCCACTTTCCCTTGGTTTACCGCTGCCGCAGGGTCAACGTGTTTTGGACAGACTTTTGAACAGTAACCAACAAAAGTACAACCCCAAGCACCGTTTTCACTGTTGATAAGCTTCATACGTTCCGCTTTACCATTGTCACGGTTATCTAAGTTGTAACGGTGAGCCAGCGTTAATGCTGCTGGGCCGATAAACTCTGGGTTTAGACCAAATTGAGGACATGCCGCGTAGCAAAGACCACAGTTGATGCAGCCCGCAAATTGCTTGTATTTCGCCATTTGCTCAGGAGTTTGCTTGTTGGTACCGTCTTCAGGTTTACGGTCATTACCAATGATGTAAGGTTTAATCGCCTCTAAACGCTCGATGAATGGCGTCATATCTACGATTAAGTCTTTCTCAATTGGGAAGTTAGCTAATGGCTCAATAGTGACACCATTTGGATAGTCACGCATAAAGCTCTTACAAGCTAATTTAGGCACATTATCAACCATGATGCCGCATGAACCACAGATCGCCATACGGCAAGACCAACGGTAAGACAGATCTTTATCTAGGTTGTCTTTGATGTAACCAATTGCATCTAAAACCGAGGTGGTATCGTCACAAGGTACGTCAAAGGCTTGTAGATAAGGTTCTTTGTCAGTTTCTGGGTTGTAACGCAAAATGCTGACTTTTTGAATACGAGTTTCTTTTTGTGAATTAATCGCAGTTGCAGACATTATTTTGCCTCCTTCGCTGCTGCGGCTTCTTCTTTCGCTGCCGCTTCGTCAGCCGCAGCACCGTATAGACGTGCTTTAGGTTGAGATTTAGTGATTTTTACTGGGCTGTAGTCAATCACTGGTGCCGCGTCTTCTTGGTAGAAAGAAAGCGTGTGCTTCAAGAAGTTTTCATCATCACGAGTGGTACAACCTTCATCAAGACGTTGGTGCGCACCACGAGATTCTTTACGACGAATTGCTGATTGAGCCATCGCTTCTGCTACATCTAAGCCGTAGCCAACTTCGATAGCGTAAAGAAGGTCAGTGTTAAAGACTTTACCTTTATCTTTAATGCCCACTTTTTTGTAGCGTTCTTTAAGCTCAGTAAGCTTATCAATGGTGGCTTGCATTAAGTCTTCTTTACGGTAGATACCACAACCCGCTTCCATTGAATGACCCATTTCAGTGCGGATATCCGCCCAGTTTTCTGTGCCATCATTATCAAGAATCGCTTGGATGCGAGCTTCAACATCTTTCATTTGACGTTGAATGTTGTCTTCATTCCAACCTTTGAAAGCTTTGGCACGTTCAGCGGCATGTTCACCAGCAACGCGACCAAATACCACAAACTCGGCTAATGAGTTAGAACCTAAACGGTTAGCACCGTGCAAGCCAACTGACGCACATTCACCGACGGCAAATAGGCCTTTGATACGAGTTTCACATTGACCATTAGTTTCAATACCACCCATGGTGTAGTGAACAGTTGGACGGATTGGAATTGGCTCTTTCGCTGGGTCAACGTTGACGTAAGCTTTGGCTAATTCACAGATAAATGGTAGACGTTCTTGTAGGTATTCTTCACCTAGGTGGCGAAGATCAAGGTGAACCACATCACCAAGAGGGTGCTTAATGGTGTTGCCTTTTTGTTGTTCATGCCAGAACGCTTGAGAAACTTTATCGCGAGGACCAAGTTCCATGTATTTGTTTTTAGGCTCGCCAACAGGCGTTTCTGGTCCCATACCGTAATCTTGTAGGTAACGGTAGCCATTTTTGTTGACGATGATACCGCCTTCACCACGACAGCCTTCCGTCATTAGAATGCCGGTGCCAGGTAAGCCGGTTGGGTGATATTGTACGAATTCCATATCACGTAGAGGAACACCATGACGGTAAGCCATTGCCATACCATCACCGGTCACGATGCCGCCATTGGTATTGGTGTGGTAAACACGGCCAGCACCACCGGTGGCAAGAACCACAGATTTTGCTTTGATAGCAACTAATTCACCTTCAGACATGTGAATGGCGACAATACCTTGTGCTTCTTTGCTGTCATCTTCGCCATCAACTAAAAGGTCGACTACGAAATATTCATCAAAACGCTTAATGTTAGGATATTTAATTGAGGTTTGGAAAAGGGTGTGCAGCATGTGGAAGCCAGTTTTATCGGCAGCGAACCAAGTACGTTCGATTTTCATGCCACCAAAACGACGAACGTTGACATCGCCATTTTCTTTACGGCTCCATGGACAACCCCATTGCTCCATTTGGATCATTTCACGGGTTGAGTTTGCTACGAAATATTCAACAACATCCTGTTCACATAGCCAGTCACCACCACCAACAGTATCGTTGAAGTGATTGTCTAAGCTGTCTTCTTCCTTGATAACTGCTGCGGAACCGCCTTCGGCAGCAACGGTGTGTGAACGCATTGGGTACACTTTAGAAATCAGTGCAACCTCGAGTTCAGGGTTTGCTTCTGCTGCCGCAATTGCAGTACGTAAACCAGCGCCGCCAGCGCCGATGACTGCGATATCTGTGGTTATGACTTTCACAGTTATCCTCCAGAGTAGGTGTGCCCATAAGAGCTTTGTTTCACGAGCACGATTGGAAAAATAGTAATTATTAGTTTGTGCACATTTAGTGTAGGAAATAATGCTGGATAATAAATTGATCTAACAAGGGTAAAAGCCCACTTTATCCCTCTAAAGTGGTAGAATGTGAGTTGAACTATTCCCCTGTTTTTAAATAAGAAGTTCCTGTTTAAGAATGATTTTCATTCAGTTCGTGAGTCAAGGAATAATCCACCTTAAAGGTTGGTTATTAACTCGGGTTTGATTAAACTGCTCACACTGTTATTTATCTCTTTGGTTGAAATCGAGAACAATATGGACCTTTGGCAACCTTCCGCTTCCATTGAACAATTAACGCAGCGTGCTGCGATCATGGCGTCAATTCGTCAATTTTTTGCGCAACGTAATGTGTTAGAAGTGGATACCCCAGCAATGAGTCACGCCACGGTGACTGATGTGCATCTACATACATTTAAAACCGAGTTTATTGGTCCCGAATACGCCGCAGGTCAAACGGTGTTTTTGATGACTAGTCCTGAATTTCACATGAAACGCTTATTAGCGGCAGGAAGTGGCTCGATTTATCAAATAAACAAAGCATTTCGTAATGAAGAAAATGGTCGATATCATAATCCGGAATTTACGATGCTTGAGTGGTATCGTGTCGGCTTTGATCATCATGATTTAATGGCTGAAATGGATGAGTTGCTGCAACAGGTTTTACACTGTGAGCCATGTGAAAAACTAACGTATCAACAAGCCTTTGAGCGTATTCTTGGGCTATGTCCATTAGAATCGACGATGCGACAACTTAAAGAGGTGGTCGCCGAGCTTGGGTTAGCGGATATTGCCGAAGGGGAAGACAACCGCGATACTTTATTGCAACTGCTATTTAGTATTGGGATTGAACCCCATATTGGACAAAGAGTCCCTGCTATGGTGTATGACTTTCCTGCCTCTCAAGCTGCATTAGCTAAGATTAATCAACAAGATCCTCGGGTGGCCGATCGCTTTGAGGTCTATTTTAAAGGGATTGAGCTGGCCAATGGTTTCCATGAGCTGGATGATGCTCAAGAACAACTCACCCGTTTTGAGCAAGATAATCAACAACGCATTACGATGGGCCTGAAACCACAGCCGATTGATTATCATTTGATTGATGCCTTAAAAGCGGGTTTGCCTCCCTGTGCCGGTGTTGCATTAGGAGTCGATCGCTTAATCATGTTAGCGATCGGGTGCGATCATATCGATCAGGTGACGGCGTTTCCATTTCCAAGGGCCTAATACCAATAGTCTAATACCAATAGCCTACTAGCAATAACCTAGTGGTAAGAGCCTCGTCTTCATCGTCGAGTTTCTATGAGTTTCGTAAGTATTAGCCTCGCGGCAATGGTTATCCGGATTAATGACTGACGACTAATCCGGTGCCGATCACGGCAAGTAGCGCTCCAAGCCAAGCAAATGGTGAAGGGCGTTGCTTGGTGTACAGCCACAACAAAGGCAAGATCATAATTGGGGTGGTAGAAGAAAGTAATGCCACCATGCCCACATGACCTTTTTGCAGGGCGTATAAAATCAACGTCATCCCTAATGCCATGGCTAAAAAACCATTTAAAGCCGTGATCCCCAATATCTTGAGATTGATGTTTTGTTGTGGCTTGGCAAGTTGAAGGCCACTAAGACGTAACGCAGAATGTGCGCAAAATGCCGTGATCATCCGAATGGCTGAAGCGGCAATGGGGTCGACGGCAGTTTGCATAATGGGTTTAGCGATGATTCCCCCCATGGCTTGACAAAATGCAGCCAATAAACCTAATCCAATCGCGATAGATAATCGGCCTTGAACGACCTCCCAAGTGTGTTGATTAGCTTGTTTTCGCCCAAAGAAAATAGCAATCACAACGCCTGAGAAAACCAAAATAGCCCCGAGTAATTCCAGACCTTGCAAGGTTTCATGGAATAACCAAAATCCTAATAAAGCAGAGAAAACCGCATGACAAGAAAACAACAGCCCTGCCATGCGAGGGCCAATTTTATTCATGCAAGCAAATAGGGCAGTGTCACCAATAAAGATACCGATAAACCCAGATAAGGCCATCGGCAGGACATGCGCAGTCTCGACGCTTTGCCAGCCACCTACCCACCATGTCATGCTCGTGAGCATCAAAGCGGTACAGCCCATCCGCCAACGACTATACGCAAAGGCTCCTAAATGACGAGCTGGAGTGACGGAAATGAGGCTAGAAAAAGCCCATAAAGCCGCCGCTGATAACGCGAACCATTCATAACTCATGATCGCTTATCCATTATGGGTTCATCCTTAAAACCATCATCCTTGAAACAATTATCCTTAAAACAGCCCATTTACCAATAGAGTTTTTCTGGTTGAGGGTAAAGGGCAATTGCCTCAGCAGGGCAGTCACAAAATACACCGTCTACACCGATCTCATCCAGCCATTGCCAGTCTTCAGGACGATTGACGGTATAAACATAAACCGAAAGTCCGAGGGATTTTGCATGTTGCACATAATCTTCATCAACCACGTCGATATCCAAATTTAAACTGATGGCTCCCAACTGTTGAGCAAATGAGGCTTTATCGATGGCCTTGGAAGCGGTAAGTGCACCAATTAACCATTGAGGTTGTTCTTGTTTTATCGTGTGTAGCCAATCATGATTAAAAGAAGACAGGATCAATTGCTGAGCAGAAAACTGACAATGGTCAATGGCAAACTGCAGATGATGATAAAGTAAATCAAAATGTTGTATGCCTTTGACTTCAATATTTAAGGCGCACTGACCTTTTACTAGTTTGAGTACCTCAAAAAGAGTGGGAAGTGGTTCGGTTTTCTCAACCATGACTTGTTTGAGTTTTTCTGCACTCATCCAATGCAATTTGCCAATGTGATCTGTGGTGCGATTAAGCCATTTATCATGGATCACCCAAAATTGACCATCGTGTTCATGAACATCAATTTCAATGGCTTTGCAGCCTAAATCGAGAGCGGCTTGAATCGCGGATAAGGTATTTTCAGGATGAGTGGAGCGAGCACCTCGATGTGCAATAATGAGCATGGGAACAGCCTCTAAGCGGTGAGTGACACTTCATAGTAATGAGGGCTTAGAGAATTTACTAGATGAATTTTAGGATTTTATCGCCAAAAAAAGGGCCGCTTACTGGGAAGCGACCCTAAGGTATTTATTGGCAAGAGATGCGCTTATTGAGCCTCAGATGACGTGTTATCTGAATCTGTCTTTGCTTTCATTTGGCTGGCATAAGGGGTACCTAATACCGTTTTTTCACCTTCGGCCATGGTCGCGTCAAATTGAATGGCGTCTTTGGCAAATAAGTTAATCACCGTTGAGCCTAATTTAAAGCGTCCCATTTCTTCACCTTTTTTGAAGTGAATGGCTTTATCACCTTCGGTTTCATAATGCCAACGATGAACGGAAGAACCGGTTGGAGGGGTAATGGTGCCGCCCCAAACGACTTCAATACTACCCACAATAGTTGCCCCGACAAGCACTTGTGCCATTGGGCCAAAATCGGTATCAAAAATACACACCACACGCTCATTACGGGCAAATAAGTTAGGCACATTTTCAGCGGTTAATGGGTTAACCGAGAACAGATCGCCTGGAATATAGATCATTTGGCGCAGAGTACCATCGCAAGGCATATGTACGCGGTGATAATCACTTGGTGAGAGATATAACGTAGCAAACGCACCATCGGCAAATTCTTGTGCCAATTGCTTATCGCCACCGAGCAGCTCTTTTGCTGAGAAATCATGACCTTTAGCTTGGATCAAGCGACCATTGGTAATTGGGCCAAACTGGCTAACTCGAGCATCAGCAGGGTGCACTAAAACATCATCACCTTGCGCGATAGGGCGAATGCCTTCTTTTAACTCGCGGACAAAGAACTCATTAAAACTGTTAAAGTAAGCCGGATCAGAATGGACCGCTTCTTCCATGTTGACGTTATATTGTTTGATAAACAAACGAATAATGGCGGTGGTGAAACTGCCCATTTTAGCCGAAGCTAACTTCCCAACTAAACGAGTTAAACCGTGTTGCGGAAGCCAATATTGCAGAGTCACTTTAATTTTATCTATCACGTGAATATCCATTAATGTTGAACATTTCGCTCTGAGCGACGAAAAGGTAGCCGATTCTACTTAAAAGTAAATTGATTGTCAGCTTTTGAATATAGCGCTTTAATAAGCATTATAAGTCTTTCTTATTTTTAGAAAATTGTCTATTGGCTTTGTTTTCACCCATACTTTCAATGATGCGATGATAGTTTTCAAAGCGTACACGAGTAATTTTCCCAGTTTCGACAGCTTCTCGAAGTAAGCAACCAGGATCATCATTATGCTTACAATCTCGGAATTTACATCCACCGAGAAACTCTCGAAACTCAATAAAGGCTTGCGTTACTTCCTCTGGCTCTAAATGCCAAAGACCAAACTCACGCACCCCTGGAGAATCAATCAAATCACCACCTTTAGGAAAGTGATATAAACGGGCTGTGGTGGTAGTGTGCTGGCCTAACCCTGAGTTTTCCGAGACTTCACCTTCAAGGACTTCCATTTCTGGCATCAATGCATTGACCAAACTCGATTTACCAACGCCAGATTGACCGACAAAAATACTCAGACGGTCTTTTAAGGCTTCTTGTAATTGCGCTAAGCCATCTTCGGTTTCTCGGCTCACAAATAAAACGTCATAGCCAATGGTTTGATAATGGCTTAAGGCTTGTCGATATTGCTCTTGTTCACCTTCAGGAATGAGGTCGGTTTTGTTTAAGACGATTAATGGGGAGATATGTAAGGTCTCAGCGGCGATCAAATATCGATCAATGATATTTAATGACAATTCAGGCAAAACAGAAGAGACAATCACCATTTGGTCAACATTAGAAGCGACGGGTTTGACACCATCGTAATAATCAGGGCGAACAAGAACAGAAGAGCGAGGCTCAACCGCTTCTACGACACCCGAAATGCCCGCCATAGATTCAAGTCCAGGCCGCCAAATAACGCGATCACCCGAGACGAGACTTTCAATGCCGCGGCGTAAATTACAACGTTGAATTTGACCCGTAGTCATGTCTTCGATATCGGCATGTTGCCCAAAACGAGAAATAACTAACCCTTTTTGCATCGCACCCAACATGTTTTCATCCCATTGAATGGATTCTTCTTGGGTAAGACGTTTTTTCTGATTGGTTCGAACTCGGCGAACTTGGCCTTTAGTGAGTTTTTTCTTTTTTGCCACAGGTAATACAGATCCCTATTGGATATAATTTGATAATCAGTATGTTTTGCTTTGTATATAAGCAGAGTATGATACCTCTTTTCGGAATAAAAAAGGCAAAGATCTATGTCAAATGCGTCTTTCAACGAGCAAAACCTAATTTGGGTTGATTTAGAAATGACAGGACTGGACCCTGAAGTACATAAAATTATTGAAATCGCTTCGATTGTGACTGACAGCGAATTGAATATTTTAGCAGAGGGCCCTGTTTTAGCGATTCATCAGCCACAAAGTGAATTAGATAAAATGGATGACTGGTGTACCAACACCCATACGCATAGTGGTTTAGTGAAACGTGTTCAAGAAAGTACGATTAGTGAAGATGACGCGGTTGCTCAGACGATTGCCTTTTTAGAGCAATGGGTACCACAAGGTAAATCGCCAATTTGTGGTAATAGTATTGGTCAAGACCGTCGCTTCTTATATAAGCACATGCCTAAGTTAGAGCAATATTTCCATTATCGCTATCTTGATGTCAGTACGATCAAAGAGCTTACTCGTCGTTGGCAGCCAGAGATCTTAGAAGGATTTTCGAAATCCGGTAGTCACCTTGCTTTAGATGATATTAGAGAGTCGATTGCAGAACTTAAATATTATCGTTCAACGGTTTTTAATATTTAATTGTTCAAAATCTAGCTGGGGTGCGCTTATAATCATCAATTTGGTGTTTTTTAAGACGGTTGAAACTAAAAATACAATTTTTTTCAAACTAAGACTTGCATCAAAAAAAAATGCTCTTATAATTCGCAGCCCTAAACAGCAGAAAGATGTTTAGAAAGATAAAGCGACACTAGCTCAGCTGGTAGAGCGCAACCTTGCCAAGGTTGAGGTCACGAGTTCGAACCTCGTGTGTCGCTCCAAATTATAAAGGTTTCTAGTTTATAGTCCCTAGTTTCTAGGTGTCGAAAATTAGAACCCTAGGGACTAGGAACTAAAATCCTAGCAACCTAAAACACGGACGCGGGATGGAGCAGCTTGGTAGCTCGTCGGGCTCATAACCCGAAGGTCGTAGGTTCAAATCCTGCTCCCGCAACCAAATTTAAGTGAATTGCTGATTAAGCAGTTTATTATGCGACACTAGCTCAGCTGGTAGAGCGCAACCTTGCCAAGGTTGAGGTCACGAGTTCGAACCTCGTGTGTCGCTCCAAATTCTTCTTTGTAAAAATCAAAGTTTTCATTGTACTTTAACAGTGACATCCGGACGCGGGATGGAGCAGCTTGGTAGCTCGTCGGGCTCATAACCCGAAGGTCGTAGGTTCAAATCCTGCTCCCGCAACCAAATTTAAATGAATTGCTGATTAAGCAGTTTATTATGCGACACTAGCTCAGCTGGTAGAGCGCAACCTTGCCAAGGTTGAGGTCACGAGTTCGAACCTCGTGTGTCGCTCCAAATTCTTCTTTGTAAGAATCAAAGTTTTCATTGTACTTTAACAATGACATCCGGACGCGGGATGGAGCAGCTTGGTAGCTCGTCGGGCTCATAACCCGAAGGTCGTAGGTTCAAATCCTGCTCCCGCAACCAAATTTAAATAAATTGCTGATTAAGCAGTTTATTATGCGACACTAGCTCAGCTGGTAGAGCGCAACCTTGCCAAGGTTGAGGTCACGAGTTCGAACCTCGTGTGTCGCTCCAAATTGTAAGTGATAAATGAGATACGCTCAGTAGAGTACTACCTTGCCAAGGTTGAGGTCACGCCTAAGCCTTGAAGATCGGGAACCTCGTGTGTCGCTCCAAATTAATAAGTGATACGGTTTACTCATAAAGAGTACAGCTTGATAGGATTACGTAAATCGAACTCCTAAATAGAGAACCTGGTTGTCACTCCAAAATAAAATAAAAAACGATCTCACTTGAGATCGTTTTTTATTCTCTGTAATAAAGTAACTTTCACATACATTTCTATATAAAGTCTAATCAGCTCGGCTTTCGCTCTTTAGGAAAGATACCCCCTTTATTCTTGATAAAGGTGACATGTGTATATCGCATGCTATATCTAGGTTACAACACTTCAATCAGATATTATCTACAAAGTTATCCACAAAATTTAAGCTGTGGATAAGTTGGTGTGTAAGTTGTTTTTTAGCTGGTGGAAAGTGACATTTATTAGGATCTAATTGTTGCTGAGCATAGTTATAAAAGAGCTTATATTTAGATAAGTTATTGTTTTTTGTTGGTTTTTTATATTAACTGTATGGAAAAACAGTATAAAATTAAGATCTTTTTTTGATTTTAACTTGATCTTTGTCATTTGTTTTGATTGTGCTTAACTTTTTGTAATGGCTCTATATGGCAAGCTATTCATTACTTTTTCCACATTTCCAATTTATTTTGAGATTCGTATCACTATGCGTCTCTGGGTAAGCCTTTCGTTATAATTCTAACTAACCTTTCTAATTTAGTATTTCGTACTGCATTATCATGTATAGCTTGTCGTTTCTTGTTTTGCTCTTCTATTGCCCATTGTATATGAATATCTAAGATTTCATTTTGTCCAAGACGTTCTTGTAACGTTGGTAGGATAGTTTCATCAAAAGGGGCATTCCCAAGTGCCACGGCGATATTTCGTAACCATTGGATGTGACCAATACGTCGAATGGCAGAGCCTTCCATATTTTTTAAGAACTGAGCTTCTGTCCATTGGAATAAACGCACTAAGCTCGCCTCTTTGAAAATATCACGACGATGAAAAGAAGCTTCTTGAGTCACTTCGGCTTCTCGATTCCATGGACAGACTAATTGGCAATCATCACACCCATAAATTCGGTTTCCGATTTTTGAGCGTAGCGCTTCAGGGATGATGCCATCGAGTTCAATCGTAAGGTAAGAAATACATAACCTAGCATCGACCACGCCTTCTTCGACAATAGCCCCGGTTGGACATGAGGTCATACATGCTTTGCATTTTCCACATTGATTCGTTTGTGGTTCATCAACAGGAAGAGGGATATCAACTAATAACTCGCCAAGAAAGAACCAAGAGCCTGCTTCTTTGTCTAGAATTAAAGAATGTTTGCCTGCCCACCCTAAACCTGCTTTTTGTGCTAATGGTCTTTCTAGAATGGGTGCAGAATCAACAAAAGGGCGATAACCTAATTGACCGACTTCTTGCTCTATTTTTTGCCCGAGCTTTTTAAGTTGGTTGCGTATGAGCTTGTGATAGTCTCGTCCTAAGGAATAGCGACTAATATAAGCCTGAGTCGGATCGGATAAGTTAGAGGCAAATTGTGCCTCAGGAGGAAGGTAATCTAAACGAACGCTGATGACTCTTATC
Source organism: Vibrio aphrogenes (assembly GCF_002157735.2). Taxonomy (NCBI): domain Bacteria; kingdom Pseudomonadati; phylum Pseudomonadota; class Gammaproteobacteria; order Vibrionales; family Vibrionaceae; genus Vibrio; species Vibrio aphrogenes. The sequence continues at coordinate 2,195,995 of NZ_AP018689.1, read as the reverse complement.
GTTCCTGGATGTAATTCTTGAGGACGTGCTCTCATCATGCCATGTCGTGCCATCCAATCCATCGAGCCATGATAACCCGCGTCGATCCAACGCTGAAGTTGAGCTTCGTGTTGTGAGAGGTCAATATCGGTGATCCCTACTTTTTGAAAGCCAAGCTCTTGACCCCATTGTTTGATTTTTTGTGCAAGTAGTTGGTAATTCATAAGAATGGATGGTTTCGATAAGAATGAAAAATGAATATTAACATGGGAGAGCCTCTCGATTCAGCTGGATCTTGATCGTTGAGGGTGTAAGCGGTGTTTATTTAACGCTGTTTGTATCTATTTTTGACACTTTGTTTAGAATTTAACATCAATATGTAGAATAATATCTATCTGACACTATTGCCTCTTTTTAGCGAGTCAGTTTACTATTTTTAATGCTGTAATCAGAGATCCTGATGCATGCCGTTTCGCATCATTTATTACGTAAATAGGTAACCAAATTTTTTATGACGACTAAGCAAGCCATATTAATGGATGAAGCCGCAACAATTGACCTTGGAACCAAACTTGCAAAAGTCTGTTATCAGCAAACCACCATCTATCTGCACGGTGATCTTGGTGCAGGGAAAACGACATTTAGTCGTGGGTTTATTCGTGCTTTAGGGCATGAAGGTAATGTAAAAAGCCCAACCTATACGTTAGTTGAACCCTATCAGTTGTCGAATTGGCAAGTGTATCATTTTGACTTATATCGATTGGCTGATCCGGAAGAGCTTGAGTTCATGGGGATACGTGATTATTTTACCCCAGATGCTATTTGCTTGGTTGAATGGCCAGAAAAAGGTGAAGGTTTGCTACCTTTAGCGGATCTTGATATTGAATTACGTTATTTGGATACGCAACGACAAGTTGTGATCACCGCCAATAATGAATATGGACAATCTTTATTAGGTAAGTTGGAATTGTGCTGAAGTCTTCTTATTTTCGAGTGCTGTTTTTGCTCATAACAGCCTGGTTTAGTGTTATCTCGAGCGTCAATGCAAATTCACTAGACAGTATTCGTGTTTGGCCGTCGCCACATGATACTCGAGTGGTGATGGATATGGGGAGTGAACCCCAATTTAGTTATTTTATGCTAACGAGTCCGAACCGTTTGGTGGTGGATTTAAAAAGTACCCAACTAAAAACCAAGCTTCCCATCAATGTATCTGAGAGTCGTATCTTAACCAAAATCAGAAAAAGTAGTCCTCCAGAGGCATCAACCTATCGGTTAGTTTTTGAGTTAAAAGAAGCGAATACACCAGAAGTGTTTAAGCTAGCTCCGACCGGAGATGGGCAATATGGGCACCGCTTAGTCATCGACTTTAAAGATAAAGAAGGCGCTTCATCGGTAAAACAGGCGGTCACAACGGATAAGCAAGCTGAGTTACCAAGAGCGATCCCAACCACAACCTCAAAAGCATTGAGTAAAATTGTAGTGGCAATCGACCCTGGGCATGGTGGTGAGGATCCTGGTTCTATCGGCCCGACTCGTAAATACGAAAAACACATTACATTAGCTATCGCCAAGAAAGTTGCCGATAGATTAAACGCGACCTCAAATATTCATGCGGTATTAACTCGTACCGGTGATTATTACGTGAATTTAAATAAACGTTCTGAAATTGCCCGTAAAAATAAGTCTTTATTATTGGTGTCAATTCATGCGGATAGCTATACCACGTCAGGGCCGCGTGGGGCGTCGGTTTTCGTATTAAGTACCCGTCGAGCCAATACTGAAATTGGTCGTTGGGTTGTTAAAAAAGAAGAGCAATCTGAATTGCTTGGTGGCGGTGGTATTTTATTATCGAAAAATAGTGATGATAAAAATGTGAGTCAAACGGTATTGGATCTGCAATTTAGCCATTCACAAACTGAAGGGAATAAATTGGCTTTAAAAGTGATCCAAGAATTAAAACAAGTGACTAAAATGCATACTTCAAAGCCAGTGTATGCCAGCCTTGCCGTCTTAAAGTCCCCAGATATTCCGTCTATCTTGGTTGAAACGGGTTTTATCTCCAACCCTCAAGAAGAGAAGTTGTTGGTACAAAACTATCACCAAAATAAACTAGCGGGTGCCATCTCTAATGCGGTAATTCAATATTTTAAAGCAAACCCTCCAGAAGGGATGATCGTGGTTAATCACCCTTCAGGTACGACACATAAAGTGAAAAGCGGTGAATCTTTATCTGTTATCGCGAAAAATTATGGTACGACAACGGCGAATTTAAAAGCATGGAACAATCTAAAAAGCTCTACGGTGTATATTGGGCAGGAGCTGAAAGTCGCTTCACCTAGTGTGACATCGAAGAGTAATCCTGCTCCTGCTGCACTGTCAAATAGCGATCATATCACTCACTATGTAGTGAAAAGTGGCGATTACTTAGGAAAGATTGCAGAGCAGTATTCCGTGTCAGTGAATGTGATTAAGCAACAAAATAATCTGCGTTCAAATACGCTTAAAGTGGGACAAACGTTAAAAATTCCGGTCTCAAGTAAACCTAAAAGTATTATCTATCAAGTACAACGAGGAGACTTCCTTGGTAAAATTGCGGATAAATATGGTGTCAGTGTGTCACAGATCCGTAAAGCGAATAACTTACGTTCGGATAGTTTAGCAGTAGGGCAGAAGTTGACCATTCCTCAATCTTAATAACATCACTGGTGTAGTAACGTTATGACAATAAAAATTTTACCCGCTCGATTAGCGAACCAAATTGCAGCCGGTGAAGTGGTTGAACGTCCGGCATCAGTGGTGAAAGAGTTAGTCGAAAATAGTATTGATTCAGGCGCCACTCGAATTGATGTCGATATTGAAAAAGGTGGCAGTAAACTGATCCGTGTGCGTGATAATGGTTCCGGGATAGAAAAAGACGAATTAGGTTTAGCTCTGAGTCGTCATGCCACCTCAAAAATTCACTCTCTTGATGATCTTGAAGCTATTTTAAGTTTAGGTTTTCGTGGCGAAGCTCTGGCGAGTATTAGCTCAGTGTCGCGTTTAACCTTAACCTCTCGCACAGCAACTCAATCGGAAGCTTGGTCTGCTTATGCTGAAGGCCGAGATATGGCTGTTCAATTAACACCTGCTGCTCATCCTGTTGGCACAACAGTGGAAGTCGTTGATTTATTTTTTAATACACCAGCTCGGCGTAAGTTTTTAAGAACAGAAAAAACAGAATTTACTCATATCGATGAATTACTCAAACGCATTGCATTAAGTTGTTTTTCGGTCTCTATTACCTTAAGACATAATGGCAAAGTGATCCGTCAGTATCGAGCCGCAAAAACGGATGTTCAAGTAGAAAAACGTGTGTCTGCTGTGTGTGGTTCAGGCTTTATGGAGCATGCGGTGAGCATTCAGTTATCACATGATGATTTGAAGTTGACCGGTTGGATCACTACGCCAGAAGGAGCGAGAAGCCAAAGCGATTTACAGTATTGCTACGTTAATGGTCGAATGATGCGAGATAAATTGATTAATCACGCCATTCGTCAAAGTTACGAAAATGCATTAAGGCCTGAGCAGTTTGCCTCTTATGTGCTATTTATTGAAGTCGATCCACATCAAGTGGATGTTAACGTACACCCAGCTAAGCATGAAGTTCGCTTTCATCAGGCTCGCTTGGTGCATGATTTTATTTATCAAGCCTTGAGTGATGCTTTAGCACAGAGTATTGAATTGACAACCCCTGCGGTTGCAAAGTCAGCTTATGCCACTCCAAACCGCTCGGATGATGAAACGCACACGATACAAGAATCAGTCACGACTGCATCAACAGAGCATTATGCTGATCAGCGTAAACAAGCTTGGGATGCAACTCGACATCAAGCTGCAGCTCGACCCACTTACCGAGCACCGTCTCGACCTTCTGAAGTTGTACAAAAAAAACAGACCGAAGCTTATCGCGCACTTTTTGAACCACGAGAGTCACTCGACTTGGCCTTTCAAACCACAAATGACACCATGAGGACGCCTCCTCAAATATCGGAGTCTTCTCAACAAGAGACATTTGAGCTGGTGACGTTAGGCAAATCGTTAGCCATTATTGAAGAGATCTTTTTGTTGATGCAATCCCCACAAGGTTGCCATTTGCTGGATTTACACAAGGCTGAACGCATTAGAGTCGAAGGACAATTAAGGTTAAACAATGGAGAATCATTGAAAACTCAGCCTTTGTTGGTTCCCTTAAGTTTGCCTATGTTGCCAGAGGATGCTTGTGTGATAAAAGAGCAAGCCTCTTTGTTGGCGCAACTTGGCATTGAGTTGCAAATTAAAGGAAAAAATACCTTTATGGTGATGGGCGTTCCTCAACCTTTAAGGCAACAAAACTTACAACAATTGATCCCAGATTTATTGAGTGAGCTTAAATTACAACAAAATACCGATCTAAGCTTGATCACACCATGGATAACACGCAAGATCGTAGTCACAAAGCCTCGTTATTGTTTATCTGAAGCGATTCAATTGGTTTCTGATATTGAACAAATATGGGGGAGTCATCTACCTTTGAACTCGTATAACTGGATCCAACCTGTGGACTTTTCATCATCAATTTTGGCGCTTCAATCATGACATCAACACAATCTTTAGCTCTTTTTCTTATGGGCCCAACCGCGTCGGGGAAAACGGATTTAGCGATTCGTTTGAGACAACAATACCCTGTAGAAATCATCAGTGTTGATTCTGCTTTAATTTATAAGGGAATGGATATTGGTACGGCGAAACCAGATGCACGAGAGCAAGCCCAAGCGCCTCATCGCTTGATTGATATTCTTGATCCTAGCGAAGCTTACTCTGCGGCTGATTTTCGTCGTGATGCTTTACAACACATGGATGAGATTGTTTCGCAAGGTAAGATCCCGCTACTTGTTGGCGGCACCATGCTTTATTACAAGGCGTTATTAGAAGGTTTATCACCATTACCTGCAGCTGATCCCGATATTCGTCAACAAATTGAACAAGAAGCCATTGAAAAAGGGTGGGAAGCGCTCCATAAAGAATTAAGCGACATTGATCCTGTGTCGGCACAACGTATTCATCCTAATGATCCTCAACGTTTATCTCGAGCATTAGAAGTGTATCGTATCTCCGGGAAAACTCTGACTGAATTAACAGAGCAAAAGGGGGAGCCTTTACCTTATAACGTAAAGCAATTTGCTATCATGCCGAAAGAGCGTTCTGAATTACATCGTCGAATTGAATTACGATTTGAGAAAATGATGGCCGCCGGCTTTGAACAAGAAGTCAAAGCATTGCGAGCAAGAGGTGATCTACATCTTGATCTGCCTTCTATCCGTTGTGTGGGATATCGACAGGTGTGGGAATATTTAGATGGTAATGGTACATTGGACGAGGCAGTGTTTCGTGGCATTTGTGCAACTAGGCAATTAGCTAAGCGACAAATTACTTGGTTAAGAAGCTGGGGTGATTTAACTTGGTTAGATAGCGAAGATATTGATTCTGCTTTTGCTATTGTCTCAAATGAGATTGAAATGAGCCTTGATTGAATAGCAAATTTAACGGTAGTCTGAGAGATGAGTATCGCCTGAGCAAGATGAGCACGACTCTTGTGTTTAGGTATATACTGTAATTGGGTTAGCATTATCAACAATTTCAAGGTTGAAATTGTTGAATTAAAAGAATCTTTAGCAGTCGAATGAATTCATTCGTTGATGCATAACTTAATCATGAAGTCTTCAATTTCAAGGTTAAGGGCTGGCACTGCTTTTTTGTGTAAGTACTTTTGATTTTCTACGGTAAGTCCCTTTTGGAAGTAAGTAGAGAGCTAAAGTTAGCTAATAATAAAATAAACAACAAAATAAGGAATATAAAATGGCTAAAGGGCAATCTTTACAAGACCCATTCTTGAATGCGCTACGTCGTGAACGCATCCCTGTCTCAATTTATCTTGTAAATGGAATTAAACTACAAGGTCAAATTGAATCGTTTGATCAGTTTGTGATCTTATTGAAAAACACAGTAAACCAAATGGTTTATAAGCATGCCATTTCAACGGTAGTGCCTGCACGTGCTGTCAGCCACCATACGGCTGAACGTCCACAAGCCGAACGCACAGAGCGTCCGCAACAAGAGAATTCTGAAGATTAATAATTATCAACTATCATCATTAAGGAGCGAGCTGCTTGTTTGACCGTTATGAATCCGGTGAGCAGGCGGTACTTGTTCATGTCAACTTCACACAAGAAGGTGAGTGGGAAGATCTCAGCGAATTTGAAATGCTGGTTTCTTCCGCTGGCGTCACATCGCTACAAGTTGTAACAGGTAGCCGCCAATCTCCGCATACCAAATACTATGTCGGAACCGGTAAAGCACAAGAAATTGCCGATACAGTCAAAGCTGTTGGGGCTGAAATCGTGATATTTAATCATGCCTTAAGTCCTGCCCAAGAACGAAATCTTGAATATCTTTGCCAGTGTCGAGTATTGGACCGTACCGGATTAATTCTTGATATATTTGCTCAACGAGCTCGAACTCACGAAGGTAAATTACAAGTTGAGCTTGCTCAGTTACGTCATTTATCGACGCGATTAATTCGAGGTTGGACTCACTTAGAACGTCAAAAAGGCGGGATAGGTTTACGTGGTCCAGGTGAAACTCAGCTTGAAACCGATAGACGTTTATTACGTGAACGCATTAAAGCAATTTTGCGTCGTTTAGCGAAAGTCGCCAAGCAACGAGAGCAAGGACGTAAAGCACGTCAGCGAGCGGAAATACCAACGATTTCTTTAGTCGGTTATACCAATGCGGGGAAATCCACATTATTTAACCGGATCACCGAAGCGGGGGTTTATGCGGCAGACCAACTGTTTGCAACCTTAGATCCTACGTTGAGAAAAATAGAGTTGGAAGATGTGGGGCCGGCGATTCTTGCCGATACCGTTGGCTTTATTCGTCATTTACCCCATGATCTGGTGGCGGCGTTCAAAGCGACACTGCAAGAAACACAAGAAGCTGACATTTTGTTACATGTTGTGGATGCAAGTGATGACCGTTTTCGTGAGAATATTCATGCGGTAAACGAAGTACTTGAAGAGATCGACGCTCATGAAGTGCCATCACTCCTAGTGATGAATAAAATTGACAACATGGATGGCCAGAAACCAAGAATTGAACGTGACGATGAGGGTAACCCTCGTACCGTTTGGGTTTCGGCGATGGAAGGACAAGGCATTGACTTGCTATTTACCGCACTGAGCGAGCGATTGGCCAGTCAAATTGTTCAATACCATCTAAGCATCCCACCTTTACATCAAGGTCGAATACGCAGCTTATTTTTCCAAATGAATGTGATTCAAGCGGAAGAATATGATGAACAAGGTAATTTGCTGATCAATGTTCGAATGCAACAAGTTGATTGGTTAAGATTATTGAAAAGAGAAGGGGCAGTAATGAGTGACTTTATCGTCACAGACATCACTGCTACAGTATAACGTCATATCTATACGATGGAGCTTTCTAATGGCGTGGAATGAGCCTGGAAATAATAACGACAATAATGGCCGCGATAATGACCCTTGGGGGAATAAAAATAATCGTGGTGGTCGTGAACAAGGTCCACCTGACTTGGATGAGGTGTTCAACAAACTCAGCCAGAAACTAGGTGGCAAGTTTGGAAAGAAAGGCGGTAAAGGCCCTTCTTTGGGCGGCGGCAGTGCAATTGGCTTTGGTGCCATTGTTATTATTGCTATTTTAATTTGGGTATTTTCTGGATTTTACACCATTGGTGAAGCGGAAAGAGGGGTGGTATTACGTTTAGGTAAATATGAACGTATTGTTGATCCTGGTCTTAACTGGCGTCCACGCTTTATTGATGAAGTGACTCCTGTCAACGTTCAAGCGATTCGTTCTTTGCGTGCATCTGGTTTGATGCTAACCAAAGATGAAAACGTCGTTACCGTTGAAATGGGTGTTCAGTATCGTGTTTCGGATCCTTATAAATATTTATACCGTGTGACCGATGCTGATGACAGCTTACGTCAAGCAACAGATTCTGCTTTACGTGCGGTTATCGGGGACTCTTTGATGGACAGTATTTTGACCAGTGGTCGTCAAGCTATCCGTCAAGAAACTGAAAAAACGTTGAACCAAATTATCGATAAGTACGATATGGGCTTAACCGTTGTTGATGTGAACTTCCAATCATCTCGTCCACCTGAGCAAGTAAAAGATGCATTTGATGATGCGATTGCGGCTCGAGAAGATGAAGAGCGTTTCATTCGTGAAGCTGAAGCGTATAAAAATGAAATCTTACCGAAAGCAACTGGTCGAGCAGAACGCTTGAAGAAAGAAGCTCAAGGTTACACAGAACGCACGGTGAATGAAGCATTAGGTCAAGTTGCTCAGTTTGAGAAACTGCTACCAGAATACAATGCTGCACCGAAAGTGACTCGTGATCGTTTGTACTTAGATTCAATGGAGAAAATCTACTCTCATAGTTCGAAAGTACTGATTGACTCTGAATCATCAGGAAATATGTTGTATTTACCGATTGATAAGTTGATTTCGGATTCTCAGAGAAAGACGGAAACAACCCGTGCTCAAGATAAATCTCAACCAACCTATGATGGTATCGAGTTGGATCAAAAAAACAGTAGTGAGTCAGACGATTCAAAAACTAACTCAACATCTACACGTCAAGGGAGATTCTAAGCATGCGTAAGTTAATGATCCCTTTAGTTGCCATTTTAATAGTGGTGACGTTAATGTCTGTCTTCGTTATACCTGAAGGTGAACGTGGTATTGTGATTCGTTTTGGACGTGTCTTAAAAGATACCAATGATGTTTCTAAAATCTATCCACCAGGTCTGCATATTAAAATGCCGTTCTTTGATAGTGTAAAAACATTAGATGCGCGTATTCAAACGATGGATGGACGCTCAGATCGTTTTGTTACTTCAGAGAAAAAAGACGTGATCATTGATAGCTATGTGAAATGGCGTATTAGTGATTTCGGACAATATTATCTAGCGACAGGCGGCGGTAACATTTTAACCGCAGAGACCTTATTGGAGCGTAAAGTAACTGATGTGCTTCGTTCAGAGATTGGTTCTCGTGAAATTAAGCAAATCGTTTCAGGTCCAAGTAGTGATATTGTCGCAGTGGATAGCATTGAAGATAGCGAAGTGATTCCTGAGTCAGCAAAAGAAGCACTTGAGGTTGAAGGTGAGCGTGATCAAATCATGCAAGACGTGCTGGAAGATACTCGTGGCAGTGCAATGAATGACTTAGGTGTTGAGATTGTTGATTTCCGTATGAAGAAAATCAACTTGCCTGATGAAATCAGTGAGTCAATCTATCGCCGTATGCGTGCAGAGCGTGAATCAGTAGCTCGTAAACATCGTTCTCAAGGTCGTGAAAAAGCCGAGATCATCCGCGCACAAGCTGAGTTAGAAGTTGCAACGATTCTTGCTGAAGCCGATAAAACTGCACGTGTTACACGTGGTGAGGCGGATGCTAAAGCGGCATCTATTTACTCTCAAGCTTATAAGCAAGCACCGGAGTTTTATAGCTTCCTTCGCTCGTTAAAAGCGTATGAGAAATCATTCAGTAACAAGAGTGATTTGCTAGTTTTAGATCCAAAAAGTGACTTCTTCAAATACATGAATGATAGCCACGGACAAAAAACAGCGAAATAACGTTACGATGGTATTTTAAAAGGCCCTTGATGGGCCTTTTTTGTTTTTTGTTCAGTATCTTAATTTTTAAAAGGCAAAGCAGTGGCATGGACACATTAATTATTGCGGTAGGTTTATTACTTATTTTTGAAGGCATGGGGCCAGCATTGTTCCCTAAAGCTTGGAAAGAAGCCATTAGTCACGTTGCTCAGCAACCAGAAAAACAATTAAAAACACTGGGTTCGGGGTTGATTATTGTCGGCGCAATCATCGTACTTTTGATGTTAAATTAAGCTAACACCTTGTCCTAATATGAGTTTTTCTTAACCAAGATCTTTGCATAAAAAATCATCTAAAAAATGACTGCAAGATAGAATAAGGGTATGCTAGAATCCTTTTTTAACTAGCAGGCAGACTTGGAAAGATGGGAAATAACGTAGTCGTTCTGGGCACCCAATGGGGTGACGAAGGTAAAGGTAAGATAGTTGACCTTTTAACTGAAGATGCAAAATATGTGGTTCGCTATCAAGGTGGTCACAACGCTGGCCATACACTAGTCATTGACGGTGAAAAAACCGTTCTTCACTTAATTCCATCAGGTATTCTACGCGACAATGTGAAATGCATTATCGGTAATGGCGTAGTACTTTCACCTGACGCTCTATTAAACGAAATGAAACCGCTTGAAGAGCGTGGCATTCCAGTACGTGAACGCCTCTACATTTCAGAAGCTTGTCCTCTAATTCTTCCATACCATATTGCTTTAGATCAGGCTCGTGAATTAGCCCGTGGGAAAAAAGCGATTGGCACAACAGGACGTGGTATCGGTCCTGCTTATGAAGATAAAGTCTCTCGCCGCGGTTTACGTGTCGGTGATTTATTTGATATGGAATCTTTTGCTCAAAAACTAAAAGAAGTGATGGAATATCATAACTTCCAATTAGTGAACTACTATAAAGTAGACGAAGTGAGCTATGAAGATGTTCTTGAGCAAGCAAAAGGATATGCTGAACTATTAACGTCTCTTGTCATTGATGTGACTGATGAGTTGGATGCGGCACGTAAACGTGGTGATAAAATCATGTTTGAAGGTGCTCAAGGTACCTTATTGGATATCGACCATGGTACTTATCCGTACGTGACCTCTTCAAACACAACTGCGGGTGGTGTTGCTGCTGGTTCTGGTTTTGGTCCTCGTCATATTGGCTATATTCTTGGTATCGCTAAAGCATATTGTACGCGTGTTGGTTCAGGTCCATTCCCAACTGAATTGTACGATGGTTTAGAAAAACAAGATCCTATCGGTAAGCATTTAGGCACCGTTGGTCACGAGTTCGGTGCAACAACAGGCCGCTTACGCCGTACCGGTTGGTTTGACGCTGTAGCGATGCGCCGTGCGATTCAAATCAACTCAATCTCTGGTTTTTGTTTAACTAAGCTGGATGTACTTGATGGTTTAGAAGAGCTAAAAATTTGTACTGGTTATCAAATGGAAGATGGCTCTGTCGCAGAAGTTTCTCCGATGGCGGCAGATGAGTTTGAAAAAGCAACGCCAATTTATGAAACCATGCCAGGTTGGTCAGAAAATACCTTTGGTGCAAAATCAATTGATGAGCTTCCACAAGCGGCACTTGATTACATTAAACGTATTGAAGATCTAACAGGGGTTCCAGTTGATATCATTTCAACCGGCCCTGATCGTAATGAAACCATTATTAAGCTTCACCCATTTAATTCGTAATGAATAAGAAAGTGAAGTGATGAAAGCCGACCTAAGTAAGGTCGGCTTTTTTATATCTAGAATAAACCGCCTTACTATTACAAGACTTTATGAGGGCCAAAACATTCATAATGTATTTGGGTTTCAGATACCTTTAAGCCGACAAGTTGTTTTGCAACATGCTGCATGAAAGCGACGGGACCACATAAATAAAAATCAGTACGCTGCCAATCAATGTGATCTTGGATTTGAGAGAGATCCATTAATCCAGAAAAAGCATTATCCACTTGACCTTCTTTATACCAAACATATTGATTTAAATGGTCAATCTGTTCTGTGAGTGTATCTAAATGAGCTTTAAATCCATGGCGATCAATATTATCGGCAGCGTGTAACCAAGAAATAGAGGATTGATGTGACTCTTTCAAGCTTTCTAGCATGGCAAGCATAGGTGTTAAACCCACGCCTGCAGAGATTAATGCCACCGGTGAGTTTGGTTGACTGTTAAGGTAAAAATCCCCAGCAGGAGGAGCCAGTTGTAAGCGGTCCCCAACTTGGATCTCATCATGTAAGAAGTTAGAAGCAACACCATTTTCTTCACGTTTTACTGAGATACGGTAAGTCTTTCCGTTGGGGGCATCGGATAAGCTATATTGACGGATCTCTTGGTTTTCCAGTTTCTCTGAGTTTAAGTACACACCGATGTATTGCCCTGGTTGATAATCAACAACGGGTTGCTCATCGGTAGGGGCAAGGATAAAACTAGTGATGACATTACTTTCCGGTTTCTTTTCGAGCACTGTAAATTCACGGGTACCACGCCAGCCACCAATCTGTTGCTCTTTCTGTTGGTAAATTTCTTCTTCTCGATTAATGAAGACGGTTGCAAGCAGACCATAAGCCTCAGCCCAAGCATCTAGTACTTCTTGACCTGGTGACATGAGTTCATCAATGGTGGCAAGTAGGTGCATACCAACAATTTGATATTGCTCTGCGGTGATATTAAAGCTGGTGTGCTTTTGGGCAATCTTTTCGACGACAGGCAGTAGCACTTCAATATTATCGATATTGGCGGCATAACCATAAACCGCATTGAAAAGAGCTTCACGTTGGCGGCCGGTATTTTGATGAGTTAAGTTAAAAATATCTTTCAGTTCGGGGTGATGGTGAAACATTCGGTCATAGAAATGAGCGGTTAAGGATGGACCCGCTTGAGCGATAAGTGGCGCCGTTGATTTAACGATATCGATCGTGTTTTGGCTGAGCATGAGAATGTCCTTTTAAAGTTGCATTTGGAATATATCTTTAAGTTGTATCTAAAATGTATCTTTTAGTCAATCATCTATTTATACTGGGAGGATTAAATTATGGAGATATCATGCAACTGACTTCCTTTACTGATTATGGTTTAAGAGCACTTCTTTTCTTAGCCGCTTTACCACAAGACGAATTAAGTAATATTCAGTCGGTCAGTGAGCGTTTTCAGGTTCCTAAGAATCATTTAATTAAAATAATCAATAAATTATCTCAACTTGGTTACATTAAAGCGGTGAGAGGTAAGCATGGTGGGATTCGCCTTGGCAAGCCTGCGGAAGCGATTATTATCGGAGACGTTATTCGAGATCTGGAGCCTTTAACGTTAATCGACTGTTCAAAAAAATCTTGTCACATCACCTCGGCTTGTCGATTAAAGGTGGCTCTTGCACAGGCTAAAGAAGCGTTCTTAGCGGAGTTAGATAAATATACTATTGCTGATATGCTAGAGAGTAATGATGAGCTTTTGTTATTGCTCACTCCTGTTTAATT